>JAXIPG010000050.1:0-8795 GCA_045403045.1 Terrimicrobiaceae bacterium | reverse complement strand
TAAATTGTAAACCTCTTGCCGAACGCTCAAGAGATCGTCGAAAGTTTTTCGAGGGTCCTCGGTTTGCAGCAGGGGCCGCTTTCCGCTGCGCATCGCCCGCTCGAAAAGCGCATCCGGGCTTGCATCCAACCACGCTACGATGCCGATCTTTTTCAGGTTTTGACGGTTGGCCGGACGAAGGACGAGGCCGCCCCCCGTGGAGAGAATGATGCCGCAGATTCCCACCAATTTCTCAAGGGAGCGCTGTTCCACGTCGCGAAAGTAATCCTCCCCATTTCGGGAGAAAATCTCAGGAATATTGCGGCCCTCGCTCTGCACAATGAGCTCGTCGGTATCAACAAAGCGATGTCCGGTCAGTCCTGAGAGACGACGGCCCACCGAGGATTTCCCGCAGCCCATGAATCCAATGAGAACGAGGTTGGGTAGCACCCCCTCAAACTCTCATAACATTCTTTGCGCGCGAACCCTTTTGATCTTCGTAAAGTTCATATTCGACTTCTTCGCCTTCCTTCAGCGTTCGAAACCCCTTGGTCACGATCGCCGAGAAGTGAACGAAGATGTCGCCACTCACCGCAGGATCCACGATGAACCCAAATCCCTTTTTCTCGTTGAACCACTTTACTATTCCTCTGGCCATAGACTTCTGATAATTTTGCTCCGTCGATCGACGCAGCGCCCATGTGCCTCTGTTTTGGACGCATGGAGGCGTCAATCGACACTTCGCAATACTAATTGTCACGGAAGATGGAGCAAACTTCGGGCCAACCCGCTTTAATTGGTGTGGTAATGGGCAGCAAATCGGACTGGGAAACGATGCGCGAGGCTTCCAAACTGCTGGACAGGCTGGCTGTGCCCCACGAATGCAAGGTTGTCTCCGCACACCGCACTCCCGGTCTCATGGCCGATTATGCAAAGTCCGCTGCAGAGCGCGGCCTCAGGGCGATCATCGCGGGAGCTGGCGGCGCGGCCCATTTGCCTGGAATGATTGCTTCGCAGACGTTGTTGCCGGTCCTCGGCGTTCCAATCCAGAGCCGCGCATTGGGCGGGATTGATTCGTTGCTCTCCATCGTACAAATGCCTGCAGGAATCCCAGTTGCAACATTCGCAATTGGAATTGCGGGGGCAAAGAACGCCGCACTTTTCGCAGCAGCCTTGCTGGCTGTCGATCATCCGACAATTGGCGAGGCCTTGGGGGACTTTCGGCGTCGGCAGACCCAGGACAGCCTCGAGAGCAAACTGGAGAGTTGAAGACTCGGGTGGTTACGGCCCAGGAAGGCCTTCAGGAGGCCGCCAAGCTCCTGGCCGCAGGAGAGCTTGTGGCGCTGCCCACGGAGACCGTGTATGGGCTGGGCGCCGCCGCCCTCGATCCCCTGGCCTGTGCAAAAATTTTCGAGGCGAAGGAACGTCCGCTCAGTGATCCATTGATAGTGCATCTTCCTGATCTTGAATGGCTAGAGCGTCTAGCTAGGCCCAACGAGCTCGCCATCCGGCTTGCGGAAGAGTTCTGGCCTGGCCCGTTCACGATGGTGTTGCCGCGCACGAAATTGGTGCCTGATCTCGTAACGTCTGGGAAGAACACCGTGGCTTTGCGCATGAGCGCCCATCCGATCTTTCGGCAAATCGCGCAAATTTATGGTAAGCCGATTGCTGCGCCGAGCGCCAACCGCTTTGGCCGGATCAGTCCGACCGCTGCCCCGCATGTGATGACGGAATTGGGAGGGCGCATCCCGTTGATCGTTGACGGTGGACGCTGCGTTCACGGGCTCGAATCGACCATCGTGCTCGTTCGCGAGCAAGGTGTGGAAATTTTGCGACACGGGCCGATTACAAAGGAGCGATTGTCTGAGTTTGGTATCGTGTTGCCCGGGGATGCTCACATTTTGACACCGGGTTCGATGGACAGTCACTATGCGCCCCGGACCCCCTTGATCATTTCGCGCTTTGATCCTGCCCATGCCGATTTATCCGAGATTGAAAGCATGCGCTGGCCAAAACGAACCGGCATGCTCCTTTGGTCACGATCCGGAGAGGAATTCGAATTCGTAGAGTATCTCAGCCACAAGCAGGACCTCCGGGAAGCAGCCGCCAATCTTTACGGCGCCATGCGCCGCCTTGACGAAGCGGGTCTGGACTTGATCGTTGCAGAAGCCGTGCCCGAGACTGGCTTGGGCGTTGCGATCATGGAGCGTTTGCGCAAGGCTGCCGCGCGTGAGTAACGGACGCAAGCTCAACACGAGGGCAAGCGGCGTGATTGCCGTGGCAGTCATGTGTTCGCGCGTGCTTGGCCTTGTGCGCGAGATACTCTTCGCTGGGCTGTTTGGCTCGGCCCTCATGGGGATCTTCACGATCGCCTTTCGCGCTCCCAATTTGCTTCGCGACCTCTTCGCTGAGGGGGCCCTCTCGACGGCGTTCATCACTGTTTTTTCGCAGAAAATTGAGAAGGAAGGCGACCGGTCGGCTTGGGCGCTGGCGTCCAAGATGATGACCCTCACTGCGATTTTCATGAGCATCATTAGTTTGCTTGGCGTGGTCTTTGCCAAGCAGCTTATTGATGTTTTGGCGCCAGGATTCGCGCCGCAGGATGCGAAGCTTACGATTCAGCTTACGCAGATCATGTATCCCTTCATCTTGTTGGTCTCGCTGGCTGCGCTCGTGATGGGGATGCTCAACGCCAAGAATGTCTTCGGCGTGCCGGCGATGGCTTCCAGCTTCTTCAACATCGGCTCCATCGCAGGTGGAGTTCTTTTCGGCTGGTTGTTCGATCCGGGTTTCGGCGAAAAGGCCCTGACCGGTCTTGCCATGGGTACTTTGGTTGGCGGTTTTCTTCAGTTCGCGGTGCAACTCCCGAGCCTCCGCCGGGTGGCCTACACATTCCGCCCGGACTTTCGATGGAAGGATCCGGCCATCCGCAAGATCCTTCTCCTGATGGTGCCATCGGTCATCGCCGCCAGCGCCGTGCAGATCAACGTGATGGTCAACAGCAGTTTCGCATCATTTGTCGGAAAAGAGGCGGTGTCCTGGTTAAATTTCGCCTTTCGCCTGATGCAGCTTCCGATTGGGGTGTTTGGCGTGGCCGTGGCGACCATTACACTGCCGGTCATATCACGGATTGCCGCGCATTCAGATCGGTCGGAATTCGGTCCGACTTTGGGTAAGGCGATGCGGCTCGCGGTGTTCCTCACCCTTCCGTCGGCGGTCGGCCTTTTCTTTCTCGCGCAGCCCATCATCGGCATCATTTACGAACGCGGAGAGTTCAAAAACTACGACACCCTGCAGACTGGTCTCGCTCTTCAATTTTATTCCTTGGGTCTGGTTTCCTATTCCTGCATCAAAGTGCTTTCCCCGGCGTTCTATGCCATCGATAAGAAATGGACTCCAATGTTCGTAAGCTTTGCCGCCATTGGCTTGAATTTTTGTCTTAACTATTTCTTCATTTTTCAACTTGGGCTGGGGCACCGGGGGCTGGCGCTGGCTACATCCATCTCGGCTACCGCAAATTTTCTAACGCTGTATCTGCTGATGCATCGCAATGCGCGGACGCTCGAAACCAGCCGCTTCCTCGGCGCTGTTGTGCGCTGCGGTCTGGCTTCGGCCGCCCTTGGACTCGTGTGCTGGCTGGGCGCGAACTATGGCGCCTCGTGGCTGTGGAGTCCAAGCCTTTGGCGGAAGGTCGCGGCATTGTTGGTGGTGATTGCGTGCGCCGGGAGCGCCTATCTCATCGTGTGCTTCGCGCTTCGCGTCGAGGAAGTGACGACATTCTGGCGACTTCTGACCGCAAAATTCCTTCGCCGCGCGAAATAGCGGGCCCGGTTCACGTTTTTTTGCTTCAGAATCAAAGAAGTCCCTAATAAATCGGCCGTTGCGCCGTTGACCTGATAGAAACGCATGTCCTCCGAAGAGATCATCGACTGTGCGCTGGAGCGTTATGAACGACCGCTCATCAGCTACGCGAAGACGATCACTGGTGATTTGGAATCAGCGCGTGATGCGGTGCAGGAGACCTTTCTCCGCCTTAGCCGGCAGGACGTGAGAGCTTTGGAGCCGCGGCTTGCTCCGTGGTTGTTTTTTGTTTGCCGAAATTGTGCGCTCGATCACATCCGCAAGATCGCCCGCTTTTCCGGCGATGCAATCGATGAGGAACTCCCCGCGGAGAATCCCAGTCCCGCCGCAGAGGTTGCGGCCGCCGAGGAGACAGCGCGGTTGAGATGGCTGATCGATCAACTGCCGCTGCAGCAACGGGAGTTGATCCACCTCAAGTTTGAAGCCGGCCTAAGCTACAAGCAAATCGCGGAAGCTATGCGCATGAGCGTTTCAAACGTTGGCGTACAGCTTCACACCGCCATCCAAACGCTCCGCCGGCTGTGGAAGCGCGAGAATACAGGAGTTATACCATGAAAATTGAAGATCCTCGCGTGACGGAGTACGCGCTCGGTGAACTGCGAGCGGCAGCGCGGGAGGAGTTCGAAAAAGAACTTGCACAATCGGACGAACTTCAGCGTGAGCTGGAGGAGACGGCCCTTGTTTGTCAGAAGCTCACTGCGCTGCCGCCTGCGGAGCAAGGTCTCGACGAAATGACACGCGCGAACCTGAGGGAAGAATGCCTTCGCAACTTGCGGATCGTCAGGCGCGAACAGAATTTTCGCCGCGCTGCCTTGGCTGGCGCGCTTGGCGCGCTGGCAGCATGTCTCCTGCTGGCTCCGTTTATCCCATGGACAGCGGTTCTCTTTCGCCCGCACGTGCGCGAGACGCAGCAAGGCGCCGGCGACCTCCTTGTTGCAGCACCGCGGGTGGAGCCAACGCCAGCGCCGGCGGATAGTGCGACACCAAGCACCAAGCTGGCGTCCGTCGAATCAATCCGGGATCCGGCTTCTGGTCTGCCAAACGCGCAAGACCTTTCTCGCGGTCGCTTTGGTCGTCATCATCTTTCAGCCGCTAATCTCGCAGCTCCTCCAGGCCAAGTCCGGTTGAACACACCGGCGGTCGCGAGCGCGCCGGCTGCAGCCCCGGCACCGGCCGAATTTCCATCCAGAATGCAATTCAAAGAAGACGCTTTGAGCCGCTTGAGCCCAGGTATCGGGGCTGGTACGGGTTCTGGTAAAACCACCGAGTTCCGCGAGCGCAAACCTCTTACAGACGAGGAATTCAACACCGAAGCGTACGATAAAGTTGAGGAAAACCGGTTTCACGATGCGAAGGACAGTCCCCTTTCGACCTTCTCGATTGACGTTGATACCGCGAGTTATTCTAACGTGCGCCGGTTTCTCCAAGACGATGAGCTTCCTCCTTCCGGAGCAGTGCGCATTGAGGAGCTGATCAACTATTTCTCCTACGGTTATCCCGAACCGGAAACCGGATATCCTTTCTCGGTGAGTATCGAGGTCAACCGTGCGCCGTGGAACGCAAAGCATGAGCTCGTCCGTATCGGACTCAAGGGCCGCAGTGTTCCCGTCGCTGAACGTCCGTCGAGCAACTTGGTGTTCCTTATTGATGTCTCAGGCTCAATGCAGGACGTGGATAAACTGCCTTTGCTCAAGCGCTCCCTTCGAGCTCTTGTTGACAAACTGTCGCCTAACGACCGTGTGGCCATTGTCGTTTATGCCGGCTCGTCCGGCCTTGCGTTGCCCTCGACACCGGGAGCGGACAAGAATCGGATTCTCAAGGCGCTCGACGAGCTTGAAGCAGGAGGATCGACGAATGGCGCCGAAGGCATCCAACTCGCTTATCAGACCGCGCGTGAGAATTTTTTCAAAGAGGGAAACAATCGCGTGATCCTCTGCACTGACGGCGATTTCAATGTCGGCGTGACCAGCCAAAGCGAGTTGATCTCCCTTATTGAAAAAGAACGGTCGTCCGGCGTCTTTCTTTCTGTCCTCGGCTTCGGCACAGGCAACTTGAAGGACTCGACCATGGAGAAGCTTGCCGACAAGGGCAACGGCAATTACTCGTACATCGATTCCCCAAGCGAGGGCCGCAAAGTGCTCGTCGAGCAGATGGGCGCCACGCTTTTCACTATCGCCAAGGACGTGAAAGTGCAGGTGGAATTCAATCCGGCGCGCGTTGCCGGCTACCGCCTCATCGGTTACGAAAACCGGCTGCTTGCCAAGGAGGATTTCAATGATGACAAGAAAGACGCGGGAGAAATTGGCGCCGGTCACACCGTAACCGCCCTCTACGAAATCGTGCCGGTCGGCCAGACTTTGCCAGACCAGCCATCCGTCGATCCCTTGAAATATCAAGTGCCTGCCACGGAACGCTCTGGGAGTTCAGATGAATTGCTGACCGTTAAGCTTCGCTACAAAGCGCCTGATGGTAACAAGAGCCGCTTGATCGAATCGCCCGTCCAGGCGCCCGGGGAAATAGCCTTCGACCAGGCATCGCAAGACTTCCAGTTCGTGGCAGCCGTGGCCGCCTTCGGCAAGAAACTTCGGGGCTCCCCCGACGCAGGGGATATCTCCTGGCAGGAGATACAGAAAATCGCCCGAAGGAATCTCGGCGAAGATCCCGGCAGTTATCGCGCGGAATTCCTCACCTTGGTCGAAAAGGCGCGGCAAGTTAGCGAACCGAAGAAAGAATAAATCCAACTTGAGCTTGCATATTTCCGGAACTCTGCTCAGTTTCCCGTGCAGGTTAGAGCCCTTTTGGGGCGTTGGTAGATTGCTAGTTGTGTTCGTAGCGGTGAGAACCGCAGGCTCTCAGTGGCGATTTGAAATCCGATGACCGGAAACAGCCGCAGAAACTCGCCTAAACAAGATAAACACAGCCATATGGCAACCAAACTCTATGTCGGGAATCTTTCCTTCGACACCACAGAAAATGACATCCAGGATCTTTTCGCCGAAGCCGGCACCGTTCGCGAAGCCGTCCTTATACAAGACAAATTAACGGGGAAGTCTCGCGGATTCGCCTTCGTGACCATGTCCTCAGAAGAGGAAGCACAGGCCGCCACCCAGCGGTTAAACGGAAAGACATTGCATGGGCGTAACCTTACCGTGAACGAAGCTCGTCCCCGTGAAGATTTCGCCGGTGCAGGCGGCGGCTCTCGCAGCAAGAGCTTCAGCGGCGGTGGTAACCGCGCTGGACGTTCCCGTCGTTTCTAGAGCATTTCTAGAAATACATTCCAAAAGCCGGATCGGCGGCGCCGTCTACTTGTAGCCGGCATCGCTGATGCCGGCTTTCCTGTTTTCTTTTTTCGAGAACTCGACGTGCGAGCCAGCGTGTGAACGCCAAGCATACTGAAGGCCCTGGAAACAGGGATGGAAGAGTTCTGGCCTTGAACGCGCTGCAGGGAGGTCTAGCGTAGATGGGAGGCGTGGCAATATGCGTTTTGCGCCCAGTGTGTTCTTGCTCGCGGCTTGGATTTCCATGGGAGCCGGATGTGGCTTGCAGCCAGCGGCGAAGGATCAACCGAAGCGCCCGGTCACACAAGCGCTAACGCCCGCGCCGGAGGCATCCCCCGCCGGAACGGACGACAAACCGACTCCCGTTCCTATCGATCGTAACGCTCAGGTCGTTGTGCTCGGTTACCATCGGGTCGTCGACAAGGTGAGGCATCCCGACACGGAGATTACTCCGCGGGATTTCGAGGCGCAGATGCAGCAGATCAAAGACGCCGGCATCAGCGTGATTTCGATGAAGGACTTTCTTGCCTGGCGTCGCGGCGAAAAAAACATTCCACCGAAAAGCGCGATCATTACGCTGGATGACGGTTGGAACACCACTTATCACGTGGCTTGGCCGATCCTTAGGAAATTCGGCTATCCCTTCACGTTGTTTATTTATACCGACTACGTGAAGGGCGGCCCGAAGTCGGGCGGAGGTTCGCTGACATGGGGTCAGCTCGGCGAGTTGCGGGACGCCGGGGCAGGCATCGAAAGTCACACAATCTCACATCGCGACCTTCGCGGACGAAAGAATCGACGCGGAACGGCAGAGTACGAAGAGTGGCTTTGGAAGGAACTTGCCGGCTCGAAACAACAGCTGGAGCAAGAGCTTGGGATCTCGATCGAAGCGCTGGCGTTGCCATACGGCTACCACGACGAACATGTCCGCGAGATTGCAAAGAAAGCCGGCTACGAAGCCGTCTTTACGGTGGAGGGACAGAAAATCACCTATGCAACACCGCTGGATACTGTCGGAAGATATATCATTGATTCAAGCAAGCCGCAGGTCTTTGCAGGAGCCATTGGATTTGGCGGTCCGCCGGAGGGTGATACTACGAGTCCGGCTGTGGCCACAATCGATTCCTCAGCGATCGAGACCCAACCGCCTAACGGTGCGAAGGTATCGGACGAATTTCCCCTCCTTAGCGCTAACCTCGCCCCTCTTGGCGACATCGATCCAAAGAGCGTTCAAATGCGCATCAGCGGATTCGGTCTCGTGCCGGCCGAATACGATCCGGCTTCAAAGACCGTCAGTTTCAAGCTTAAGCAGAATTTGCAGGAGAAAGACTATATCGTGATTGTCTCTATGCAGGCAGGCGGCAGGCGCCTGGAGACTCGATGGAGCTTCACGTTTACCCGCTCGAAGGGAGGAGGCTGAAACAGAGATTTTTTATCTGACTAGCAGCTTGTCGGACCTGGCGAAGGCCGATTTTGCTCGAAAGGGTTTCCTTGCAGCGGGGTGGCCATTTCGACAAGCTGCTAAAATTGCTCCGCGAGTATGTGTTTAGCGCCCCATTTTTGAGTCTGGCGTAAGATTTTGCTGGCTTCCGGGATCGCCAGGGTTTAGGAGCCGGGAATGTTTGCGGCCCGCATCGTTCAGGGACGCCGGATTGGCCGGGAGGAGGTCGAGCTGAT
>JAXIPG010000057.1:0-3532 GCA_045403045.1 Terrimicrobiaceae bacterium | reverse complement strand
GAAATTTGGTGTCTCGCGGATCTTGTTGCAAATCCGACAAGTAATTCCTCTCAGAGGACTGCGCCTCCGCAAAAAAGTATGACCTGGCTCATCCCTGAAAAAATCCACTTGCAACTCCAATGACCCGCCGTACCGTTTTTTTACGGCAATGGAGTTTGCCTTCTCGTAAGTCGGGTAAAGTGCGATGGCTGATGACTCCTACCTAAAAGGTAGCGAGTCATGAATTACAGCCCTACTCTTGTCGAACGCGAAAAGGACATCTTGCTTAGCCGCCCGGCACCGGTCTCGCCGGAGCTCGTTGAGATCCAAAACCACGAGCGCCCAGTTTCTACAGGAACAATTCCTCCCTTCCGCAGCATCCTCTCCGAGCGCCGCCGACCGTGTTCCGGACGAGCGGGTCGCCGCGCCCGACTTTTTTGTCGATCTCAATCTCGATCAGATCATCGCCGCCATCACGGCCGGCAAAGAGGAATATAACCTGAAGGCATTCTTCTATATGTCCTTCGTCAGAGTTCACCATATTTTATCATCATCATGAATGAACTACGGCGTGATCGGGCGAAGATTCGAGCTGCGATCGAACGATTCTTTGAACGTCCGAAATTTCGTCCCGGCCCGCACGCCCGACACAATCTCGTAAACCCTGTGGATCAGCATGTTAAGCTAATATACGTTTGTTGGCACAAAAGCTGAGCCAGGAGGAATCGAACGTCATTCAAATCCGAAAAAACGAACAACCCATGAACATTACCAAATCTGCCATCGATCCAGCCACCGACCCGAGGGTCAACCGCCAGGCCATGAAGAAAAAGACCTTTTCCCTCGCTGCTGGTTTCGCTGCTTTGCTTTTTGCGAGCAGCAGTATCGCCTCCACCCTCCTACCCTAAAGGTAGCGAGTCATGAATTACAGCCCTGCTCTTGTCGGACGCGAAAAGGACATCTTGCTCAGCCGCTCGGCACCGGTCTCGCCGGAGCTCGTGGTTGAGATCCAAAATCACGAGCGCCCGGTTTCTACAGAAACAATTCCTGCCTTCCGCAGCATCTTCTTTCCGAGCACCGCCGACCGTGTTCCGGACGAGCTCGCCGCGCCCGACTTTCTTGTCGATCTCAATCTCGATCAGATCATCGCCACCATCACGGCCGGCAAAGAGGAATATAACCTGAAGCCCTTCTTCTATATGCCCTTGCACGATGTCGACGCCATCACCTTTCGTCACGAGATCATGCAGGATCTCGAAAATATCCGCCTGTTCGCCAGCATTAAAGCCTTTGCCGAAAGCATGCGCGCGATGCGCGAACATCTCGCTCAAGCCGAGAAGGTCTACTACAAACACCAGAAAGAGCGCTGGTTCCTGGACGCCGTGGAAATCTATTGCGATGCCGTAACCCGCCTGGTCTACGACTCGTCTCTTGCGGAATTCACATCGCGCGGTCTGTTGGCTTTCCGAGAATATGTAACCCAGTATGCCGCATCCGAGCGCTTCACCTCGCTGCTTGAGCAAACCAGAAAGCTCACGTCCGATCTCTCTGCAATCCATTACTGCGTGTTCATCAAGGGTCTCCGTGTCCAGGTCCGCAAATACGAAGGTGAGTCCGACTATAGCGCGGAGGTAGAGGCGACATTCGAACGCTTCAAACAGGGTGCCGCCAAACATTACCCTTTCGATTTCATCGACTCCGCTGAAATGAACCATGTGGAAGCCGATATCCTCGATCTGGTGACCCAATTGTACCCGGAAATATTTTCAACATTAGAAAATTACTGCGCGATAAACAAAGACTATCTGGACACCACGCTCGTCAGATTTGACAGGGAAATCCAATTCTACATCGCCTACCTCGAGCACATCGCCTCTTTCAAACAAGCGGGATTGAGTTTCTGTTATCCGCACATCGCCCAGGCATCCAAGGAAGTTTACAACTATCAGGGGTTCGATCTGGCCTTAGCCGGCAAGCTCATCGGCGAACATGCTACCCCTATTTGCAACGACTTTCACCTCAAAGATCGAGATCGCATCATCGTCGTATCTGGCCCGAACCAGGGTGGCAAGACGACCTTCGCCCGCACATTCGGACAGTTGCATTATCTCGCAAGTCTAGGCTATCCCGTCCCCGGCAAGCGCGCCCAGCTCTTCCTCTTCGATAAGCTTTTCACGCATTTTGAGAGAGAGGAGAACATCACGAACCTCCGAGGCAAGTTGCAGGACGATCTCGTCAGAGTTCACGATATTCTGGAGCGCGCTACGCCGAGCAGCATCATCATCATGAATGAAATCTTCACATCCACAACTTTGCGGGACGCTATTATCCTTAGCAAGGAGGTCGCGACGACGATCATCGAGTTGGACTTATTGTGTGTCTGGGTAACCTTCATCGATGAACTAGCATCTTTGGGTGAGCAGACCGTGAGCATGGTCAGCACGGTTGTCCCCGATAATCCGGCACAGCGAACCTATAAGGTTATTAGGCGACCTTCGGACGGTCTCGCCTACGCGTTGTCGATCGCCGAGAAGTACGGCCTTATCTACGACATGATCAAGGAGCGCATGGGCGTATGAAGGCGTGTCTCCTGCATCCGGATCAGGATTTCAACCTACGACGACCGTCGCCGTGGAATGAGGAAGCGCTCACCAGGGATCTGGCGCTGAACACGCTGTTCAATGCAATGGCGGGGAGCGACAAATTCGTCTTAGAGGTCGTCAAAAAGGTGATCTTGTTGGGCTTTGACAATGATCTCGAGACGATCCGACGTCGCCAGAATATTCTGCAAGATTGCCTGAACCAGCCTGCCGTCGTCCGGGAGCTTTACGCTGTCGCGGTCGAGGCTATGCAGAAGCTGAAGAAGCATTATCTCGGTGCCCTATCCCGCTATCCCGATTGGGTTCTGCGGCTGTCGATCGAACTCATGGAAACGTTACTAGCCATGGTCAAGAAACTGCGGGAGATCGCCGATTTGCATGCCGATAAGTTCGTCTCGGACGGATGGACCGAGTTTTTCACGATGTTGAAGCGAGAGCTCAGTGACGATTACTTTGCCCGCGTCCAATATCACTTGGGACAACTGAAGTTTCGCAAGGGGGTCTTGATCAGTTCCCAATTGGGAAAGGGCAACAAGGGCAGCGGTTATGTCCTCCGCCAATCATCCAATCGCGAGGGAACATGGCTGACGCGCCTCTTCGCGTGGCAACCGGCGCCTTACAGTTTTTCGATCGATCCGCGCGATGAAGGCGGTGCCAAAGCGCTCGCAGAACTGCGAGACCGGGGGATTAGTCTCGTTGCCAAGGCGCTCGCCCAATCTGCGGATCACGTAGGAAGTTTTTTCGACATGCTGCGGACGGAACTGGCGTTCTACGTCGGTTGCCTGAATCTGCACGAACACCTCTGCCAAAAGGGGGAGCCCATGTGTCCTCCCTCGCCGGTGACTGCCGAGGAGCGCCGACTATCATTTCGAGAGTTATATGACGTCTCCCTGGCGCTCAGCATGGAGCAACGCGTGGTCGGCAACGACGCGAACGCCGACAAGCAGGACCTC
>JAXIPG010000098.1:0-17127 GCA_045403045.1 Terrimicrobiaceae bacterium | reverse complement strand
GGCGGCCCATCTTGCTAATCATTTGGCCGCCAGCAGGTTCGTCCTCCCGCACCGTATCACCCTGGATATGCCTTGGTCGTCCTCACCTCCTGGCGACCAAAGCATTACGCAACCTGAACCACCCGAGTGTGAGATAAGCGGGCTAAACCCTCCGCGAAAACATTACGGTCCGGCGGGTAGCGCGCTCGTCTCGCTGCCATCTGGTGGTCGATCCCAGAAGTAACGTTTGAGCAGGACTTTCAACGTGGCGGTGAGCGGGACAGCAAGCAGCGCTCCCAGGAGACCGCCAAGAATCAAGCTCCAGGCGAGAACGGAAATAATCACGGTGAGCGGATGCAGTCCGACGGATTCACCGACGATTTTCGGTGCGATGATCATTCCGTCGATGTTATTGGCCACGATGAAGATGATGGTGACCAGCAAGGGATGCCACCAGTCTCCAAACTGCGCGGCGGCGATGATCACTGCGGGAATCCAGCAGATCATCATGCCCAGATAGGGGATGAGTCCGAGAAGGCCGACCATCAGGCCGATGAGCAAGGAGAACTCGAGCCGCACGAACACGAGAAGGCAGAAGCCGATGAGAAAACCGTCGATCAGGCTCACGAGGAGCTGGCCTCGGAAGAAATTGATGAGGTAATTATTGATTTCGTTCAGAAGAGAAACGATCTCGTTCTTGAGCGGAGAAGCCCGCAAAGGAAGATAGTTACTCCAGTTCTCGGAGATGGAGTCGCCCTCCTTGAGAAAGAAAAAGAGAAAAATGGGAACCAGGATGAGGCTGAGCAGGAATCCGAAGACGCCAAGAAATCCACCGACGCTTTTTTGGAGGAACTGCCCCGCGGCCACGGCGATGTCAGGAAGTTTTTTTTGCAGCCAGGCGACGCCTTCATCGATAGCCGTGGCGATATAGCCGCTGAAAATAGTTGGGTTCGCCACAGGATCTTCAGGCCTTTGGAAAATCGGGAGTTCACTCAGTCGCTTCGCGTTCTCGATCGTATCGTTGAACAGCGTCTGGGCACGTGCGGTGTATTCCGGCATGTGCGTCGCGAATTGCTGCGCCTGGCTTCCCACGGCGGGGATGATGTAGATGAGGATTCCCGCGACGATTGCGACCGAGACGCTGAAGACCGTGATCACCGACATGGTGCGGGACAAGCGACGGTTTTCCAGCCACTCGACAAGAGGCTCGAGCAGATAGGCCAGGATGGCCGCGATGGCGACCGGAATCAGCACGGGTTGAAGGTACGAAATCGCCCCGACGATGAGCCACCCAAGGAGCGTCGCCACAGCGCCCAGCGCTACAAAGGAGACTGCCGTGACAGCCACCCAGAATATCTTCTTCTGGAAAGGCGTCGGTGACATGAAAGCAAATAGCCGAATAACCGGCGAGATTCCAAGAGAAAGCAGAGTGGCCCCCAGTGGGCGCGTTTCCTTGCCGCAATTGACGGTGCACGCCGAGGGAACTTCGGGTAGGCTCGTGCCGGATGACTAGAGCAAATTTGGAAATTTCTTTCGGCATTTGCTCTGTTTTCGAGTTCATGTTTGTCGCGGGTTCATGAAAAGCTTGTTGCGGTTTCTTCTCTTCGTGGTGATTGCTGCGGCGGCCGTCGGTGGGCTTTATCTGTGGAAGAATGCGCGGTCGAAGCCGGTAGATGAAACCACGGTTTCCATTGCTCCGAGTAATCGTTCCCTTTTGACTGCGCTCGACCGGGAATTCACCACGCTCGTCAATCAAGTGCTGCCCTCGGTCGTGAGTATTGAGGCGATTCCGGTGGATACTGTAGATCCTCGGCTTCAAATGCTGCGTTTGCTCTTTGGTGGAAACGAACCGGGCGCCCGCCCGAGTGGATCGGGTGTGATCGTATCCGATAGTGGGCACGTCGTGACCAATCTTCACGTGGTGAGCAATGCCAGCGCAGTTCAAGTTCAGCTTGCCGACGGGCGCACCTTGCCCGCGAAATTTGTCGGAGCGGACGGTCCGTCCGACATCGCTCTTTTGAAGATCGAAGCCGACGGTCTTCAGCCGTTGCCGTTTGGAAACTCGGACAAGGTAAACGTGGGGCAGATGGTGTTCGCTGTCGGCAACCCATTGGGTTTGCAGGAAACCGTCACGCAAGGCATTATCAGCGCCAAGGGCCGGCGGGCATTGAGCGAAGCGGCTAACGAGTTCTTTCAAACGGACGCCGCTGTAAACCCTGGCAACTCGGGCGGGCCGCTGGTGAATCTGGAAGGCGAGATCATCGGGATCAATAACTCGATTTCGCCACAAGGGCAGGGGATTGGCTTTGCGATTCCCTCAAATACTGTGAGGCGCGTTTTCGAAAGCATCCGGGATCATGGACGCTTCATTCGGCCTTGGTTCGGCGCCTACATGCGTTCATTGACTCCCCAGCTGGCCCAACAACTCGGCCTCCCGGATGCATCGGGCGTATTGGTTATGCTGACTTATGAAGGATCGCCCGCGGAAAAGGGCGGCGTGAAACCTGGCGACGTGATCATCGAGTTCAATGGGAAACCCATTCGCGACCTCATCGAATTGAGGAACCGTGTGGCGGAAACGGATATCGGGCAGAAGGTTGCCATGCGGGTGAGGCGGGCAGGAAAGGAATTGAGCCTTCAGACGCTCCTAGCCGCCGAGCCGACCAGATGACGCATCGGACTTTATTTTTGGCTCCGCTTTGCTAACGTTAGGTTTTGTGTCAAAGCCCACAGCACATCCTCCGATTCCCAGGCAGCCAATAGGCGCAACGTTTGTCGTTGCAATCAGCCTGCTTGGGACTTTCGCGATCATCCAATTGCTTGCGGCGGCCTGGCACTATATTCCGCTTATGCGACAACAGGTCGCCAGGACGGCGGAGCCGCAAGCGACTTCGCAGGAAGTCGCGTCTACGCCTGCCCAGCAAACGCAGCAGCCGCCCGCTCCTTCGGCGGAGATACGGAAGGCGCAAAAGCTGCTCGCCGATGCGGATCGAAGTTCTCGTGTGGGGGATTTTGAAGCGGCTCTGAAGACGTTGGAAGAATTGGGAAAGCTATTGCCCGGAGATCCGAGCGTGCTCTTGCGTAAGGCGCTGGTTCTCGAACGCCTCGATCAATCGGCACAAGCAATCGTGGTTCTCGAAGAAATCTTAAAGTATCCCGGCCTCCCTCCGGAGGTTCGCAGTCAGGCGCAAGCGAAGCTCGACGGGCTTGCGCAAGCTCTCGCTTCGACGGAGAACGCGCCAAGGGATGTTGCCCCACCGCTTCCGGACTCCGCCGGGGCGGACATTCGGGATGATGTCGGTTTGCAACCCGGGGCCAGTCTCGGAATCGTTGATGCCCGCCTGCGGGAAGGGAAACCAGGAACCAAAGCTCTTCGCCTGGCTGTGAAGTCACGCCCCGCGTCATCCATCAACGTGCAGGATGTCAAGATTCACGTGTATTTTTACGAGCAGAACGAGGATGGGGAGGTAGTTCTCACGGAGTCCAAAGTCATCTCGCAATGGCTCAGTCCCCCGGTGGACTGGACTGCGAACGAACCGGAATTGCTCGAGGTGCAATATACGCTACCCGACAGCGGACTTCCCGGCAGCGCCGCGGCCAATGGGGCCCCAGGAAGAAAACACTTCGGCTACATCGTCGGGATCTATTACAACAATGAGTTGCAGGACTTCCGTGCGGATCCTGCGAGCCTTGCCAAAGATTTTCCGCTCCAGCTCTATCTCAAGGAAGGCGGAGGATGAATATCCTGATTGTCGATGACGAGCCCGGTCTCGCCGCCGGTCTCGCCGGATGGCTTAAGGAAAACGGCTGGGGCGCACTCGGCGTCGCCACGACCAGTGATGAAGCGGTCGAGTGGATCAACCGGAACGGCCGCGTCGATGTGCTCGTCTGCGATGTCGTGATCGAACCCGCTGACGGATTCACGCTTCGAGAGACCATTCAGCCGCATCTTCCAAAAATGCGGACAATCTTTATTTCCGCCTATGATCTTTCCGAGCACACCGCGCGTATGGAAGGGTGTCACTTTCTTCCAAAGCCAGTGACTGGAGAAGCACTCGACGACGCCATTCGAGGTCTTTTTCAGCCGAAGGCGCCCAAATCGTTTGTGCCTCCGGTTAACGCTGCCGTTGAACCGGCGCCAAGGAGCAGCGGTCCGGCCACTCCTCGGGTGATCGCCGCCACTCCGAGAGCGGTCGCGTCGAAAGATGTCAGAGTCGTCGCTGCCGCCGGGCCGTCGAGGCCGAGAGCTACAGCCGTTGCGCGACCGGCGGCCAAACCTAAGGTTGCAAGTCCGAAGACTCCATCTCCCACTGCCAAGGCGCCGGGTCAAGCTGGGTGGGAGATGGAATTGCCGCCTGATGAACTCGTTGGAAGCGCCGTGGGGAACTATCACGTTGAGACAAAAATCGAGCAAGGCGTCCAAGGTTCAATTTATCGGGCCGTGCAAACGAGCATGGGCCGGCAGGTTCGCCTTTATGTGCTTGATCGAAAGCTCGCGCAGGATCCCTTGGAGATTGAGAGATTCATGTCCAATGCCAGCGTCAAGGCCAATGTCCGGCATCCTTATATTTTTGCCGTCTATGAGGCCGGCGAGAGCAACGGCGTCTATTTCTACTCGTGCGAATATTTTCCCTGCCGTTCGGTGCAATGGTTGCGCGAGGCGGGAGTTTCCTTGGATGAACGGACGGCGCTCCAAGCGATGAGGGTCGCGGCTGAAGTAATGGGCTATTTTTCGCGCGAAAATATCACGCACAATCTTCTTTCCGAAAACTCCGTCCTGGTTGGTCCGAATGGTCGGCCCCGGATAGCCAACATCGCCGCGCATGAAGTCACCAAGAGATTCGGTGTCGCTCAAGAAATGCAAGAACTGGGCAGGATCATCGCCGGGGTGCTTCCCGAAACCTCGCAGGCGCTCGGTGTCCGCAAGTTCGCGAGCTCCCTGGCCTCCGGAGAAACAGATGCATTTCCGGACTGGAGCGCACTTTCGCAGAAGATCACCGCCATGGAGCCAAACGTCGCTCCCGAAGACGCCTACAAACTCGAGGCGCAGGAGCGCGCGGCCAGCCGCATGGTTGAGGTCGCGAGAAAGCGGCAACGAAGAAGCATGCTCATAAGCTCCGCTGTTTCGCTGTGTCTGTTCAGCCTGGCCCTTGGTTTTCTCTGGTGGTTTCTCTTTCGACCGAAGGGCGGCGACGTTCGCGCATTTAATCGCATGATCGAGATCCCCGGCGGCGAATTTATTTACCAGGACGGCCAGAAACTTAGTCTGCCAACATTCTTCGTCGATGAGTACGAGGTGAGCATCGGCCAGTACGCCGAGTTTCTCAAATACTTGGAGCAGCATCCCGGTGAGGCCGTAAAATTCGATCATCCCGGGCAGCCCAAGGGCAAGTCGCATGTGCCTGCCCAATGGGCGGATCAAGATCTGGCAACCGGTACCATGCATGGCTACTACGCCCGGGCAAAGCGATGGGGAAAGTACCACGACGCTCCGCTTGACGTGAATTGTCCGGTCTTTGGCGTGGATTGGTTTGATGCCTTTGCCTACGCGAAATGGAAGGGTCGCAGGCTGCCTACCGAACAGGAATGGGAAAAGGCCGCACGCGGAACCCAGGGCTTCAAATACCCTTGGGGAAACGAACCTGACGGGACCAAGGTGAACAGTGGCAGCGATTTTGATCCCAATCCAAAGAAAGGCGGTGAACAGGACGGTTACAAACGCTGGTCGCCCGTAGATGCCAAGAAGGGGGACAGGAGCCCTTTTGGCGTGATTGACACGGCGGGAAATGTTTCGGAATGGACGGCGTCCCTGGACATCGATCCTCGCATGTCGAGTCAGAAAATCCCGGTTATCCGTGGCGGCAACTGGAAAAATCCCGATTACAGCATTGCTCGCCGCGTTCTTCTCCTGACGGATCTCCAAGCTGACGACGCACTGGGCTTCAGGACAGCATCGGATGTTCAACCGGGTAAGGCGGCGAAATGACAGGAAGCGCTAGCAGGCTGTCGGACTTGGAAGTCCGTGTCGAATTTTCGCCGGGTATCTCGTCTCGCGGCGCAGGCCCCACGCCCGACATCCTGCTAGGGCTCGCGGTTCTGCTCTTCCTTACGCTGGTTGCATCCAGCCGCGCCCAGGTGCAGGTGGATGTTGCCTTCAAGAGATCGCTTTACATGCTTTATGAACCGCTTATCTGCACTGTGACCATCACAAACCTCAGCGGAGGCACGCTCAGTCTTGCAGATACCCCGCGCGAAAAGTGGTTTGGCTTTCAAATCGAGACGGTGGACGGTCGCCCGCTGCCGCCGATCGATCCCAGCTACCGCAATCAACCCGTCGAGATCGAACCAGGTCAACGGCTGACGCGCCTCATTAACCTCACTCCACTGTACCCATTGAGCGAGTTCGGAACGTACCGCGTGAGGGCCGCGATCTATTCGGCCCAGATCGGCAGGTATTTCGTCTCGCCTCAACTGAACGTGGAAATCACCGAGGGCCGCCAGCTCTGGCAGCAGACTGTCGGCGTCCCGGGGAGCGCCGGCGAGGGTAGGACACGGACATTTTCGATCCTTGCGCATCGTTTGTCCCGAACCACCATGCTTTACCTTCGGGTCGAAGATAAGGCGGCAGGAATCATCTACTGCACGACCCAACTCGGGCGCTACATCACTTTTGGGAGTCCCGACATCGAGATCGACGAAGGAAACCAAATTCATATCCTTCAGAATACGGCGCCCAAGGCGTTTCTTTATTCGCACTTTGACGTCAATGGCAAAGTGATCAAACAACAGGCCTATCAAGTTTACGATTCCCGGCCCTATCTTGTCAGAAAACCGGACGCCTCGGTGATTGTCGTGGGAGGAGCGCCTTACGATCCAAAGGCCACACCGCCTGAGCAGCAGTTGCCGAAGCTCAGCGACAGGCCTGTACCTCTTCCAACCCCACAGATCAAGGCGGCCCCGGAGGATAAGCGGCCAGAAAATCTACTTTCGCGCTGAGTTCCGGGACGAGATAGCGATCGGGATTCTTCACTTGCACCTTGACTTGCAGGGTGCCCTTTTGACGGTTGGCTTCCGGGGCGATCTCTGCCACGTAACCGTCGTAGATATGCTCGGGATAAGCCTCTGGAGTGATACGGCAGGGCTGCGCGAGCGACACTTTCGAGAGGTCGGCTTCGTTGAGATCGACCTCAACCTGCAGGTCTTTGGGGTCTGCGACCGCAAGCAGCGCCGTACTGGGACCCTTGTCGCCTCCAAAGCTTTGTGGGGATACCAATTCGTTTTCGTCGGCCAGCTTTTCGAGGACTACACCATCGATGGGCGAGCGAATGATCGTCCATTCCAATTGCCACCTCGCAAAGTCCAGCAAGCCTTGAGCTTCTCGCAGACCGGCTTCGGCGGCATTGAGTGCGGCGAGAGCGTCGTCGAGTTGCTGTTCGGACTCCACGCGTTGTTCGCGCAATGTTTTGAAGCGATTGAACCGGGTTTTGGCAATCAGTAAGGAAGACTGAGCGCGGGCAAGTCGCCCTTCCGCTTCAGTCACCCGCGCGCGCTGCTCGGAATCATCGAGAAGAACCACGACCTGACCCTTCTTCACCGGGTCTCCTTTCTTCACGCCGATCCACCGGACGGTTCCCACGAAACGTGGGCTGAGTTCGATCCGTTCTCGATTGATAATATACCCGCTCGTGGTGAGCAAGGTGTCGTCCGGCTCAGGCGTTGACGGAGCGGGAACTGATAGCGGAGCGGGAGAGGCTGCATCAGCTTGATGAGGCTTGGTCCGAGCGACCAAGCGCTTCGAGTCCGAGCCGCGCGGCCACGCAAACCAGGCGGCGATCAGCAGGACGACGACAACCGCGCCGTAGATGAGAGCGGTGTAGACGCCGCGCGAAGATCGCTGGCTTTGCGGAATACGCAGTTTCTCGAGATCGTCGCGTTTCATGTGATGGAACGAAGCGAATTTTCATCCGATTCAGTTCTTTGTCACATTGCTTTCAGCGCGGAGATTACAGGAAGCCTGGCGGCGCGGATGGCCGGCAGCAAGCTTCCAACCAAGCCAACCACCACAGAGAACGCCAGCCCCTGAGCGACAAGCGTGGGTGTGATGCTAAAATCGAAGACCGATTCGCTGAATGTCTCGAAGCTAAGCGTCCCTACGCTCCAGCCATTGAAGGCAAAGGAAAACGCGCAACCCAGCACGCCACCGAGGAGCGCGAGGAAGGCCCCCTCGATGAGAAAGCCGGCCAGGATGCTCTTCCTTCGGTATCCGAGCACGCGGAGTGTGCCAATTTCCCGCGTTCGAGCTCCGACCGCTGCGTACATTGTGTTCATCGCTGCGAAGACTGCGCCAACGGACATGGTGGTCGCGAGGAAGCTGCCGAGGATCTTGATGAGCTTCACCGCGCCAGTTTGTTCCTCATAGTAGTCCACTTCCGGCAGACCACGGAGCTTGAATCGCTTGTCCTCGTCCAACTTGCGGATGATCTGCTCGCGGGCAGCGTTGCTTTCCGGCCGGAGCAACACGCTGGAGTAGTTTTCCCGGTCAAAAATAGAGCGGGCTTCGTTTGCGTCCATCCAGATTTCGGAATCGAACGCGCTCCGATTCCCGTCAAAATGGCCAACGACCGCAAGGGTCGCGGGTCCCGTCTTGAATGACTCTCCGATCTGCATTCCGGCGAGGCGGGCGGCCAGACGTTCACTCACGATCACTTCGCGTTTTCCAGGCGTGAACCAACGGCCTTTTGTGAGACGGACTTGCGGTCGCAACTTCGCTCCGAGTGGCGAGACGCCACGGACAATCGCGTTCGCCTCGCCGCCTCCCGCTCGCGGTACGTTGATGACAAGACTTAGATCGCTCGAGGCTAGTGGCACGCCGGACGGATCGCGTTCGATGCCTTTGAAATAACGGATGATGCGGTATTGCTCCGGAGTGATCTGGCTCGTCGATTCCGCGGTGGCCCCGCGCCGCACCACGAGCAAATTTCGCGGGTCGCCGGTGTTGCGACTCGATTTTTCCAAACCAACCGCGAGCGATTGAATGACGACATAGACGGCCACGACAAGAGCCGTGCAGAGCACGGTGGCAAGCGTTGAGCGCCAGCGGACCAAGACGCTGCGGACATTATATGTGAGTGGGAGTTTCATGGGAGTTCGTTTCAAGTCCGACAGGCCGCCAGAGCCAATGCCGAAATAAATTTCCGAATGGTGGCAGCGCCGCGCCAGCCTTTTCCCATTTGGGAATTTCTTTCGGCATTTGCTCTAGTCCAGGGTCCCGAGTCCCTCGACGACGCTCATCCGGGAGACGGACCATGCGGGGGCGAGCATGGAGATGACTCCAAGCACACCGCTAATCAGGAACGCGAGCCCGGCGATGCGCGGGGTGAGTTCGAAAACGGGAAAAAAGCCGAATTTCCCTGAACTGAAGAGGATCGCAGCACCGCCCACACCGGCCAGCGCCCCGGCGAATGCGAGGCCAAAGCTTTCCGCAAGGATGCAGGCGACGAGTTGGCGGCGGCGGAAGCCGAGGGCCTTCAAGACGGCGAGTTCGCGGAAGCGCTCCCGAATGGCCATGCTCATCGTGCTTGCCGTCACAAGCGCCAGTGTGAAAACGACCACAGTGCAAATCGAGTTGATCAGCAGGCTGATGTTCCCCCACATCGAGACAAAGCTCATCTGGAAGGCGCGCTCCGTCTCGGCGCGCACCTCGGCGGATGTGCTCGCGAAGGCCGCGTTAATGCGGCGGAGAAGATCGGGTACCACCTCGGCGTTCTCTGCCCTCAGCCACCACATTCCCACCTTGCCCCAGTTGTTCATGGCTTCATCGAGGTACTCGTGGTGAAACCACATATTTGTGTCGTCGATCGTGCCTTCATAGATCCCGGCAATCTTCAACTCAAGATCGATGGGATAGATCGTTCCGACAAGGGTGACCCGGTCGCCTACTTTCAGACCGTAGCGCTTGGCGGTGTCCTTGCCAACGATGCAGGAGTCCCGCGTACGCTTCCACTCCTCGAGTTGATCGGCAGGAATCTTTGCCTCGCCGAAGAGTTGTAAAAACTTTTCCGGATCCACCGCGAATTGCGCAAAGCCAAGGCTGTCGTCATCCTTGAATTTCCCGCCGAAGAAGGTGAACGGTGTCACGGCTGCGACGCCGGGCATGCGCGAGATGATCGAGAATTGCCGAGCCGGCAGAGGATTGGCCAGGGAAATTTTGTTACGGACGGCGATTCGCAGCGAGGCGCCCACATCCTCGGGAGGAATCGTCATCTCCCTGATGGCCACCTGCAACGTCACAAACAGGAACAAGCTCACCGCAACGCTGCCAGCGGTCAGAAAGGACCGCCGCTTGTTGCGCAGGGCATTCTTGATGATGAAGCCGCCGAGGGACATCAGAGCAAATGCCGGAAGAAATTTGGCCTTTGCTTCTTCCTGGCAGCCAGGCCATTGCGCCTCATCCACTTGGAAATTTTCGGCATTTGCTCTAGAAGGCGGGACGGCTGTTTTCTTCCTCCGGCAAGAGGCGTCCCTTTTCCAGATGAAGCGAGCGCGTCCCCTGGCTTGCGGCGCGCGGGTCATGCGTGACCATGATCACAGTTTTTCCCACTTCGCAGCTCAACGCACGCAGGATCTCGAGGACGGCCTCTGCGGAATGGGCGTCGAGGTTGCCGGTAGGCTCGTCAGCGACGATTAGGTTAGGGTCGGTGACGATGGCGCGGGCGATGGCGACGCGTTGCTCCTGGCCGCCGGACAATTGCCTCGGCAAATGGCGTGCCCGATCCGAAAGGCCCACAAGATCGAGCGCGGTCGCGACCATCTCCCTGCGCCGCGGTGGAGGAACGGCCGTTAACAGCAGCGGAAGTTCGACATTTTCGGCGGCAGTCAAGACGGGGATGAGATTAAATGTCTGAAAGATGAATCCGACGTTTTGATTTCGCCAGTCGGCAAGTTGCGACTCGTTAAGTTTTGCAACGTCGACTCCCTGCACATGGCACTCGCCATCGGTGGGTCGATCAATACCCGCAATAATGTGAAGGAGAGTGGACTTGCCGGATCCGGAGGGTCCCATCAAGGCGAGAAACTCTCCGAATTCGATGTCTAAACTGACATCGTCCAAGGCGCGCACCTCTGTTTCTCCCTCACCGTAAATCTTGGATAGTCGGCGGATGGAAACAATCGGCGTCATCGATGGATTCCACAACTTGCCTCACATGACATACGCTAGAGCAAATGCCGAAATAAATTTCCGAAATGGTGGCAGCGCCGAGGGGTCTCTGCAAGGCGCGGAGGCAGGTCAATCCCCAGAAAGGGGTGGGACCCTTTCTTCCCACCCAGGCTGGCCCTGCCGACGCAACACAGCCAGAGACCCCTCGCCGCGCCAGCCCTTTCCCAAGCAATTCTTTCAGAAGTGCTTGGGAGGCGGCCCGGGCGCAATGGCCTGTCTGCGGTGTCAGAGACACAAGGCCAAGGTCTATGGACATTGGCCTTGTGCCTCTTCCTGGCAGGCAGGCCATTTCGCCTCGGCCATTTGGAAATTTCTTTCGGCATTTGCTCTAGGGTGGAGGCTGAAGGATACGGACGTTTGCATATTTCTGCCGCGCCTGCTGGTAGATGTTCGGCGGATTGGTTGATTTCACCTCGGCACCAAGGAAGATGAACTCCGAATAGAAGCCGTTGCTTGCCGGTTCATAAACGGTCTCGCCGGAGAAATAGCCGGTAAGTCGGTATTCGTAATTGTTGTCCGATCCGAGTTTGTTCTGTGCTCGATCCGGAGCGAGCACGCGCTGTTCGTTGAGCATGACAAGCTTCGCTGTGTTCCAAGGTTTCCCCGGCTCGCGCACCCAACCCCAAACTTTGTAGTCGTTTTTGTACATGCGGCGTCCGATGAAGTAATTGCCGGCCGGTTCCTTCCGAATGGCCTCGTTCATGGCGGCGCGCGAGGCTGCCCCCGTATCGATGCTTTCGCACCCTGCGAGGACGATTACGTTGAGCGCAAGAGCAAAAACGCGCAACCTCACGGGGCGCCGACTTTTTCGAGAAACGGAGCGATCCATTCAGCAAGGGCCTCTTCCGATTCGATCTCGAATTGCTCGATCAGCGGGAAAAGATGCCAGGTTTCGTGATGGTTCGTGGACTCGCCTGGCTGCAAGGTGACAAGAGCACCGAGAGATTCAATTTCAAGCATCTCAGAATCAGTGAACGTCTCGAAATTGCAGCCGCCATCGGGATACACTGCAGTGGGATCGTAATCGAAGGACTTTATAAACAAAGTGTCGCTCAAGACATACGCGATCCATCTCTCACGATGGGCAAGACCGATTTTGATCGGCGGGTAGTCGGCGGCCTGCCGGAGCAGCCAGAAATTTGTGCCCAGTGTCAGCCTGAGATCGGAAAGATCGGTATAAGCCCAAAGCACGATGCCGCGGTTTGGCAGCAGATCACGCGGGTGCTCGCCGAGGGGGGGCTGCGGGATAATTTCCAGGCCTTGCGGCTGCATTACCGTGAGTGCCCAGACAGCCAGCATGATGGGTTGGTCGCCTTCGTTCACGACGGTATGGCGCAGGGAAACACGGGGTCCCTGAGCGGCGGAAAGAATCCCAAGCGTCTTGCGGATGCGTTGCGGCCTTTCCTGAATGCTTTCAATTACCACTTCTCCCGAGAAATCACCGTAACGCCACGCCGCCGGACGATTGTCGACATGGTAGCTAAGCATTGCGTCCTCCGGCGCGAGCCAGAGGCGGTGTCCGCCCCGAATGCGCCAGTCTTGCTCTCCGGACGAACCGAGTTGATCGTCGAATGTTTTCAGGACGTTTTCGCCGAGTGGTGTTTTGTAAACGAGAATACGCGGGCCGACATCCGTTGTAACGAGCAGCTCGAAATCGTTATTCGCGAGCCGCAGGGTGTTGTTCCAACCGCGGTAAGAGATGATTTCAGGATTCATGAGGTGGTCACTTTGTGAAAATGTCCTTGAGGACCGAGGGATGCTCCCGCAGCCACGCGGTAAGGCGACGGATAGCGTTGAGCGTTTCGGGACTGACATGGTGCTCCATTCCCTCCACGTCGCGATAAACCGTCTTTTCGTCAAGGCCCATGAGATTGAAGAACTCCGTGAGCGACTCGTGGCGTCGCGTGATGTTTTTCGCGAGCGATTCCCCTGCAGTGGTCAAAATGAGGCCGCGATATTTTTCGTATTTGAGCAGGCCTTCTGCGTCGAGGCGCTGGACCATATTCGTGACACTGGCTTGGGAGATGTTAAGTCGCTCCGCGATATCGACCACTCGCGCATAGCCCTTGGTATTGATCAGTTCCAGAATGCGCTCGAGATAATCCTCAACAGCAGCAGTTCGCATCGGCACGGTGGCGGAAGTTTTGCCAGCCATCAGGAGCGATTAGCCACGGCGCCCGCCGTGTGTCAAGATCAGTCCCGCCACTTGCCTGTTATAGCCGATCGCTGTCACCAGCGCGTCGCCGCCGCCGGATTCGCGGAGTGCCAGGACGCCTGTAATGACCTGTTGCATTGATGAGCAGGCGAGCGATTCACCAAGGACAGTCTTCGGAGTAAGAACCCTTGCGGTCGGAAGGTGTCTTGCAAGGCAATGCTTCTCGGCGAGATCCAGGCGCGTTCCGGAAGCGCACGAGACGGAGAGGTCAACGTGTGAGCCTTGCAAGAGGTCCTTTAGCACAGTGTCGAGACGCTCTTCGATGTCTTTTTCAGTCGGGCAAGAATAGCCGGAATGTGTCGCCGACACCCGGCAATTACTGGACTCGCGAGCCAGGACAATCGCCGCAGCTCCTTCTGAAAACACCGATGCGTGGTTGGAGCCATCCCGGATCAACCCCCAACGAGCATACGCCTCGCAAGTTACCCAGTCGATCTCCTGGGCAGCGGTAACAAGGCAAAAATCCGCCTCGCCAGCCGCGAGCAGTTCGCAGCCCGTCCGGACCGCAGCCAGGCCGGCGGCCGCATCGCCGACCAGCGTAAGCACTTCGCCCTGGAGTCCCAGGCGGGCCGCAATGTGACTGGCGGGAGCGTTATAAACGGTCTCGGGAAAAAGCAGGGGACTGCCCGCTCCCTCTCCGCGCTCAACCACGTCGGCATAAAATCGCCTCGTATAGACCACGCCGCCGTCCGACGCGGCAAAGATGAGGGCCGTCCGCGCCAGCTTTTCCGGGGTCATTCCCGCGGACGCAGTGGCATCAGTCGCGGCGGCGACTGCAAAGTGCGAGATGATGCTGGAACGGCGCAATCGGGGGAGAGCCGCCGTATCGCGCACGAGATTTTCCGGCACACGCAGAACCGGCACAGCTCTTTTGGAAATGGGGTTCTCGAGCCGGCTGGTATCCGGGCGTTTGTTTTCGCAGATCGCCTTCCAAACGGACTCGAGATCGCGTCCAAGGGGAGTGACCCAACCCATGCCGGCAATGCTAGCGGTCATCATGAACGGCGTTCGAGCAGCACCGTGGCGTTCGCGCCTCCGAAGCCAAAAGAATTCGAGATCACCCGGCGTGCTTTGACTCTCCGGATCTTGTTGGCGACGATGTCCAGCGGAAACTCTGACTGTGCAAAGTTGATGTTTGCGGGGAGAAATTCTTCTCGTAGCGCCACGCAGCAAAATGCGGCTTCGATCGCTCCCGCGGCGCCAAGGGCATGTCCGGTCATGCTCTTGGTGCTGCTTACCGGAGCGTTGGGACACAGCTCGAGGATGGCGCGGGCTTCGCTCGAATCGTTCAGCGGCGTGCCAGTTCCGTGCGCGTTAACGTAGTCCACGCTGGCGGGATCGGCGCCCGCAGTTTCCAACGCGCGTCGCATAGCGTTCAATGGTCCGCAACCGGAGGGATGAGGTTGGGTGAGATGATGGGTATCCGCGGAACTTCCGTAACCGGTGATGCAGAGACCCGTATCGCCCTTTTCCAGACAAAAGACCGCGGCGCCCTCGCCAAGCGCAAGTCCTGTCCGGCCGACATCGAAGGGGCGGCATTTGTCAGCCGTTGAAGCTCGCAGACAATCGAAGCCGGCAAACACCAGCTCCGACAAGGTATCATACCCTCCGGCCAGCACACGGCAAGCCGCGCCGGCGCGGATCATCTGGCAGGCAAGACCCAACGCATTGGTTCCAGAGGCGCAGGCGTTCGAGACGATGCGGATGGGAGAGTCGAAACGGAAAATCGACATCGCCTGCATCACAGGTTCATGTGGCAAATAAGCGCGGACCCTTCGGGTGGCTGACCATGCGGGCGAGCCCGACGCCAGCGCCCGATAGAATTCTTCGCCGAGCAGCATTTCACCACTGGTCGTGCCCATCACAACGCAATCAGGAACGAATCCCGGTCTGGTCGCGAGAGCCTCCGCCAACGCGGCGAGAATCATTTGCGCGGCGCGCGTCCATCGCTTTGATCGCGCAGCGATCGCAGTCGCCGTGTCGCGAAGGCTTTCGTCGATCTGCCCGGCAGTCTTTGCGTGACACTTCGAAACCGGAAACAGCCGCACAGGCGCTATCCCGTCTCGTGAATGGCGCAGGTTTTCCGCCGTTGACTGCAATCCAATTCCCAGAGGACTTACACAGCCAAATCCGGAAATCTCAACGGTAGGGAACGCCACTTGCATGAACCTCAGTCGCCGTACAATGGATGAGTTGGTTGTCCGTCGAAAGGAATTTTATACGTGCCTCACGCGCAGCAGCAGGCGTGCGACAAGAGCCGTCGCCGGCGAGCGCGAGGCCTGTTACGAAACCGAACCAGATACCAGGCGGACCGAATCCGAGTTTGAATGCGCAGAGGTACGAGATCGGAAGTGCAACCAGCCAGTAGGAAAGCACGCCGATGAAGCATGTAAACGATGATCGCTGCGGCCACAGCGACGCGCGCAAGCAGCGTTGCAACGCCTGCACCGTCGAGTCCCATCGCGGGGGCGCCGAGATTTCCGTAAATGAGAATCCAGTTCAGGCCCACATTGAGCAGCACTCCGGCAATCACGATCCAGAACGGCACCCACGGACGCAAAAGCGCCTCGCAAAAGTTCTTCGCGGCGGTTTTCGGAAAGGGATTGGGCAAGAAGAGACATGAAATGGGAACGGAGGCAAGAGGCGGAAAAGGAGGCGCAGAAACAGGCGCTCTCCTATGCCGGCAGCAATCCGCCAACCATTCGGAGCACGCGCTTGCGGTCCTTCAAAATGGAATTGGATAGCGTGGATTGCACTGGTGAATTCTAGGCGGCGGCCTCTCGAAGTCAACCGGCGGGTCCCACCTCGAGGCGATTTTCAGCCAGCCGCCGCCAGAAAATTGAATCCTGACTCTTGTTTCTTCGATCCTGCTGTTGCTTTTCGGTGCGGGATCAGGAAAATCGTCGACGATGGCTCGCTGGATCTTTGTTTTGTTGATGCCTTGCATCCTGGTGGGATGCGGGCAAGGAGATTATTCGGGGTACAAATACCGATCTTATACAGTGCAAGGGGTACGCTACACGCCGATGTCGCCCGGACAGGCGCCAGGATACGTGGAGGAGGGCGTGGCTTCTCACTACAGGGAAGGATGGCTGTTTTTTCCGGGGCCCACGGCATTGGGCGAGAATCTCTTTCCATGGAGCCGAAGCGGAGCGCACAAGACGTTGCCGTTGCCGTGCCGCGTACGGGTGACCAACTTGCGAAATGGCCGATCGACCGTCATCCGCTTGAACGATCGCGGTCCTTTTGTGGCAGGACGGGCTCTGGACGTCACAGAACCGGTTGCCAAAGAGCTTGGATTCTACGGCGCCGGTTTAGCGCCCGTGCGGATCGAGGTGTTGAGCGTGGGTGACGCGCAGTGGAAAGTCACCCGCCCGGTGATTCCGCGTGCCATTCCATTGACCCCAGCGCCACAGCGGACTGCGCAATAGGTGCTGCTGCCTCTCTCGCATCTTCCGTTCCGGGGAGCACATCGCGAGACCGCGTTGACGCGGAACGCGACTCACTGCGGCGCGTCTCGCGCGTGGTGTCCGGCGTCTCGCCGGACACGCATTTGCAGCGCAATTGGATATGCTAGAGCAAATGCCGAAATAAATTTCCGAAATGGTGGCAGCGCCGAGGGGTCTCTGGCAAGGCGCGGAGGCAGGTCAATCCCCATAGGGCTTGACCTGCCGACGCAACACAGCCAGAGACCCCTCGCAGCGCCAGCCCTTTC
>JAXIPG010000138.1:0-2940 GCA_045403045.1 Terrimicrobiaceae bacterium | reverse complement strand
ACCGGTCGCGGCTTGGGCATTCTGTGCATGGCGGACCAGGTCCGAGCCCTCGCGTACCAAGCGGAACTGGTCTCCGTGGACATCATCGCACCCGCCGCGAGGCAACATTGGCCCATCTTTGTGGATGGTCAATACAGCACGCAATCTCGTTCGATCGAAGAGGTTTGGAGTCGGAGTTTCCTCGAATTGAAAGGCCTCGTCACGCTGCGTACCGGTGCCACAACGGCGGTCCTGCCGGCGTTGGTCAAGGAAGGTCCCAGATTTGATTTCATTTTTATCGATGCCGGGCATGACGTCCATTCTGTCTTCCACGATTTCGCATACAGCAGCCTGCTCCTTGCCGAGCAAGGAGAGATTTTGATGGACGACTTCGCTCCCATGGAACCCTTCGGCCTTGGCACCTGCATTGTGGTAGCGCACGCGGCGAGAATCTTTGAGCGGGTGGATGTGATTGAATCCAACGGTTTGGTTTTTGAAAAAGATTATTCCGGCTTTACGCGCGGCATGGTGCATCTGAGGGGAATGAAGTCCGACAAGTACAAAGTGAATTCCCTCAGTCTGCTCGCCGCCAGGGTCCTGGGGAAGGCCGTGGAGGGACTTTTCCATCCGAAAATCCTGCCGCTGCGGGTTCCCTAATTTACCGAAACCCAAGCCAGCGGACGTCCTCTGGCGCATCCAAAACCAGGAACAGCTGCCGGATGGCCTGGACTACTCCAGCCCCTGTCGAAGTCAGTTGCTCCCGTACGGGGATCTCGGGGTCGAAACATTTTCCGTCCAATGCCGGTGGAATCACCAGCGAAAGCGGCCCAACATTCTCCTGCCGACTTGAGTTCAGCGATTTGAAGGAGGGAACAATGATCGCAGGCACGGGCAGGGAATCATCGGTAGTCCAGTTATCGTCGACCAACACCACCGTTCGGTCCGCCAGCCGTTTCGTGTCGTTGGAACTCAGCCAACTTGCATCCGCCAAATAATGCCGGCAGTCCCCGGCAATTGTCTCGCGCAAGACGAAGGCTCTAGCCTGCCGCAACGTCTCTTGGAGGAAATGGAAAAGCTTTCCCGGGGCATTTCCTGCTAGCAAGCCGAGGATTGTGGGAGGTTCGGACCGCCGGCGGAAATGAGCCCGGCTCTGCGCGCGCAGCCAGGTGTGAGCCGCCTCCGCGATCCTCTTGGGTGGTTCCTTGGGAAAGCCTTGATAAACTCGACGCAATCCTTCGGCAAGTCTCTCCGGGATATTCCCGGCAAGAACCCTGCGGTATTGAGGCTCCCGAGTCGCGTCCAACGTTCGATACCGAATATCGTCCACAATGCGGCTTACCGCTTCGGGGATCGTGTCAAACAAGCTCACTTCCTCAAGGACGTCCTCCGCAACGCCAACGCGCGTGCTCAACACCTTGATCTTGGCAAAGCAAGCTTCGAGAATTGAATGCGGGCCCCCCTCCCATCGGGAACTGATCAGGCAGAGATCCAGCAGATTGTAGAGACAGTTGAGCTTGGAGCGATCCAGAATGTTTTTGCCAAAGTCATCTCCCTCCAATTCACGACCGAGAAAATAGACCGGCACCCCGCAGGCCCGCAATCGCCGGCGCAGCCAATGACGCCGCGGGCCGGCCAGGAGAACGCTGACGCGAGGTTCCGCCTCGCGGACCTGCCGCACGATTTCCGCGAACACGTCCGGCCCCTTTTGCCACTTCGGCCGGTCAGGTCCAAGAGTGAACGCCGTGTCGGAATGAAAGTTACCGATCAGATAAGCATCGGCAGGCATTCCCAGCTGGTGTCTCAACGCCTGCAAATCGGCATCCTCCCGCGGCAATTGGAAAAAAATCTTCGGGTCCACGCAATAGGGCGCCAGCTCCGCATCGATCCCCAAGCTCAAAAACTCGCGCATGGCCTGGCGGGACCGAGCTATCCACTTATCGACGAATGGACGCACAGCGTGGAACTCCGGCTGCCGCGCGTAGAAAGAAGGCGCGTTGTCAGAAAAGCAAACGACTTTCTGGCTTCTCAAGACGTCGGTTCCTAGAAGCCAGGCGCTGGGCCACCATGCCGCGTGCACGATACGGCTTTGCCAGGCTGAAGTCAGGCGCAAGTCCCCATCCAACACCCATCGTGCCCAGCGCAAATCCTCATCCAACGCCCACTTGATATCCTGCTGGCCGGTAAAATGCACGGCCCAGCTGTTGAAAGGTTTGCGTTTGGAAATTTCTTTCGGCATTTGCTCTAGCAGGCTGTCGGACTTGGAAGTCTGAGTGGAATTTTTCCTCGAAAACCACTGTGCAAAGAGAGCCAACCGCCTGACATCCTGCTAAAATCGGCACTTCCTGCCGACAAAAACCAAAAATACGTGTTTTTCTCCGCGAAGCGGAGTTTCAGCAGCATGTCTGAAAGGGCGGGTTCATTTTTTCGGGGATTTTTCATGCTTCAAAATTCCCGCTTCATTCCAAGTCCGACATGCTGCTAGCCCATTTCCGGCTGGCGTCGACGGGCCTCTGCGATGAGGCGCTGAATCAATCTGCGGTACGTGAGGCACATCGCATCCCCAGAGGGGGGGTCCTCCAGGACCTTTTGCCGAAGCTCATCATAGCCCTCTCGAAAGCGCACTATTGCCGCTACGGTGTCGTCGGATAATTCCATCCCGTACTTGCGACCAAGCTCCACAGTTCCTCCGGTCTCACGATGATAAAGCAATGGAAGTCCGCATTGAAGGCCCTCGACCGGATGCATGGCTCCGGGTTCATGTCTCGACGCGGTAACATACCCATGGCACTGACGCAATAATCCCGCCAGTTTATATCCGACGCAGGGCGGAAATGTCCGTGCTTTTCGCCACTCGATGTTCGCGGGCCAGCGGCCGATCACCCAAAGCTCGGCGTCCTGGAGCGCCCCTGAAGCGAGCTCTGTGTCGATCTTCTGATAGAGATCGAAACCCTTGCTCATATT
>JAXIPG010000108.1:0-4055 GCA_045403045.1 Terrimicrobiaceae bacterium | reverse complement strand
TTAACGCCGGCTTCTGTCTGAATGTGCGCGCTCTCCTTTAGAACCTTGTCAACCAGCGCCTCAAGTTGTTGGACGTTGCGGCGCAGCGTTTTCAGCGTGCGGTAGGTTTCGGTCCTATCGCTCCGATCCGCTTGCGCCAGTTCAAGGATTCTCGCTACCAGAGCAATCGCATTCAGCGGCGTGCGAAGATCGTGCGCCACAAATGCCAAATACTCATCACGTCGTCGCTGCAATTCGAGAGCTTGCTGTGTGGCGAATGTCTGAATGGCCAATCCGATCGCCTCGTCGAACACTCGGTTCAAGATATGAAAAGCCTTGCCTTGGAGGCTCAGGTCATGGCTCTCCGCGAGATCGTGGATGCATGCGCGCAGGATGTTGTACTCTGCGACGACTTCTACGATGTCAAAGCCGTCCTGGTATCGTTGAAGGCCGTGGGCGGGTGGGCTGCCTTCAAGAAGCGCTTCAGGTATCGTCTTGTCAGTGACCAACTGGAATGCTGTGGCCAACTCATCAAGGAGAGCGGGAATCTGGTCATTGAGCGTCGGGTTATCGAGGTGCTTCGCTGAGGGGAGTAGCCTCACCTGCTCCCTCCACCGCGAGAGCAGAGCAGCGCTCTCACGCTTGATGAGTGCAGCCAGTTTGTCGAGATTCTGAAGGTTCATCCTCTCATGCCTTTTCGCACTGCACCGCTCTATGATGTGGTTGCGTTTTCAATCGATAGGTCACTAAAAGTGATGTGAAAACCGGGACCCTGTGGCGCCGCGCACATGACGCCAACATCCAAATTGTGTGAAGACTCGAGGTAGGCCGTCCTGAGCATCGTATAGTCGAAGCCGTCGAGGGAGTAGAAAACTTCCAGGCTACAATCTTGTCTCTTGACCCGGAACCACACTTCTTCGGGATTCGTCTTCAAAGGAGTGACCGACCAATCCGAAAAATCATTTGTCACAACAGCGCTAGCCTGTTGGGTGCCGTCGACGTACTCGATCCCACACTTCATCCAGTATTGATCGGATGCGCGTAGCATGAGGCCTCCTTGATCATAGAGAAACGCGTATTCGCCTCGGACGCGCACTTGAATCCCAAAGTCACCGGAAATCTGTTTATAAAAGAAGTGACCGGAATCCCGAATAAATCCGTAGTGGGTCTTCCTCCAAAAGTCGGTATTGGGAGAGACATCGACTGACAATCGACCTTCCTGAATATCCCACTTGCTTGGTGGATTGAACCAATGAAAAGAATTCATCCCGCATGGAATCTCCGTGTCGTTAGGCACTGGGCATCAGCACGAGCGGCGATGGATTTTCCCACTGGCCGGCGAATACGAACTGACTGAGGGGCTTTCGCTGTCTCGGGGCGAGATCGCGTTCCTTGAGGGCGTCTGGGAGTTTGGCCGGGTCTGCCTTGTATCCAATCGCTATGGCCGTCCACGCCTCGAAATGCGCTGGTATCTTATATACCTCACGTGCCTTGTCGGGCAGAATGCCGATCATTTGATGGACACAAAGCCCTCTCGTTGTCGCCTCTATCACAAGATTTTCTGCGGCGAGACCCAGGTCGTGAACTGCAGCCCGATTCTCCTTGTTGTTTCGCGAAAATCTCAGACTGACGACGCCCAAGGCCAGCACCGGTGCGGCCTTGGCCCACGCCTGATTCGCCTCTACCAGACAAGAGAGGAGTCGTCCGAACTCCTCAGGGTCGCCCTTGGTCGCAACGAAGAAGCTCCAAGGCTGTTCATTATAGGAAGAGGGCGCCCAGCGCGCCGCCTCAAACAACGAACGGAGGTCGTCGGGCGCGACCGGCCGGTCGTCGAAGCCGTACGGGCTCCACCGCTCCGCGAGAAGCTCGTTTATTGGATAATCCGTCGATGCTTTCTTTTCATTCATACTCGCTCTCCATTATTCTGTGATACCTATCGTCCCAACCTCTCTTTGAGAAGCCGTAACCTCTTCAAATGCTCTGAAGATGGTGCCGCATCACAGTGATTCGGAATAACTCCTTCGAGATCGAGGGTCAGTGCTCGGGCGATACTGGAACGGATCAATTCGGGACGGCTGTTGAAGATCGCTGGCGGAGGATGGGAAATGGTTCCATAGCTCGCGAATAAATCCGCGCAGAAAAGAAGCTTCAGATCATGGCAATATAGACCCGTGTGTCCGTTCGTATGTCCTGGCAAATGTATGGCGGTAAGGCCGTGCCAAACGGGAATCTCTGAGTAATCGTCCAGCCATCGATCTGTCTTGAAAGGCGAGTAGGAGAAAAGTCGTCGTCCGATAGCTTCAAGCAAGCCACATACTCGTGCGGCGCCACGATAGGGGAAACGCCCTTCGTAGTGAGCTGCATCCAGCCGCGGTGCGGCTATCCACGCTCCCGAATCTTTCGCAATAGAAGCGACATTGAGAATGTGGTCAAGATGACCATGAGTCACAATGATTCCTCGGATGGGTTCTTGATTCCAGCCTCGTCTGCGCAAGGCGCTGGCAAGGAGATAGCGTCCTCCGATGAAGCCCCCATCGATCAGATAGAGTCCATTCGAGTCGCGAAGCACATAAAAGCACAATGCCGGCGCACGGACCTGAAGGATGTCATCGCGTTCTCTTCTTTTCGCCGGTGCCACGCTTGGATGAGTCGAGAGCAGTTGCGGGTTGGTCATCCCCGGGCGACGGCATCATGCTCTGAGTACGGCTTGCGTTAACTGCGTCAGAGATTCTTTGGCGTCGCCGTACAGCATCTCGCAATTTGGCTTTGTAAAGAGGGGATTCTCCAGACCCGAGAAGCCTTTTCCGTTGCCGCGCTTGAGGACGACGACGGACTTTGCTCGGTCCACCTCAAGGATCGGCATTCCGGCGATCGGGCTTGAAGAATTGTCGCGAGCGTCCGGATTCACGACGTCATTTGCGCCCACCACGACCGCGACATCCGTGGCCGGGAAGTCGGAATTGATCTGTTCGAGCTCGTAGAGCTGGGAGTAGGGAATGTTTGCTTCCGCCAGGAGGACATTCATGTGACCCGGCATTCGTCCGGCCACCGGGTGAATCGCAAATTTGACGGTTACCCCTGCATCTTCCAGCGCGGTGGAAAGTTCGCGGAGGGCGTGTTGTGCCTGGGCGGTAGCCATTCCATAGCCCGGCACAAAGACAGCTTGGCGGGCGTACGCCAGTTGCGCGGCGAGGTCTTCCACGTTGGCTTCCCGCATCGCACCTCCTGCAGCACTGGACGTCACGTCGGACACTTTCCCGAACGCGCCGAAGAGCACGGCGGTAATCGACCTGTTCATTGCCCTACACATGACGATCGAGAGGATGAATCCCGAGCCCCCGTCCAGCGTGCCGGCGATAATCAGAACGTTGTTGGAAATGGCAAACCCAATTGCAGCTGATGCCAAACCGGCGTAGGCATTGAGCAGAGCGATCACAACCGGCATGTCTGCGGAGCCGATCGGCATCACAAGCAATACGCCAAACACCAAGGAGAGGATAACCATCAGGTAGAAGAGCAGCGTTGCTCCCGGATGAAAGATCAAGAAGACGAACGCGAAGATGATTATGCCCAGGAGCGATAGGTTGAAGATGTTCTGTCCCTTGTAGGTCAGCGGCCTGCCCGGCAGCATTCCCTGCAATTTGGCGAACGCAATCAAGCTGCCGGTCGTGGTCAGCGAACCCAGCAGCACGTCAAAACCTATCGCTCCCATGGTGAACTTACTAAGGCTGGCGCCGTGCAAAGAGTATTCCGAAACGCCAACGAGCGCTGCCGCGAAAGCGCCAAAAGCATGCGAGAACGCCGTTCGCTGCGGCATCGCCGTCATGGGCACCCAAAGGCCGATTCCGGTGCCAATGGCAGAGCCCAGCAGCAAGCCTGCAATGATCCATTCGTAGCTGACGATCTCCTGGTGCATCAAGGTGCCGATGATCGCCATCAGCATTCCAAACTCGGCAAGATGCATCCCGCGACGCGCCGTTTCCGGATGGCTCAGCCCGCGTAAACCGAGAATAAAGAGGATCGAAGCCAGAAAGTAGCTCGCCTCGATGAGGTAGTTGCGCATGCGAGACGGTTAC
>JAXIPG010000209.1:0-10139 GCA_045403045.1 Terrimicrobiaceae bacterium | reverse complement strand
GCCTGCCTGTTCAATCCGCGCCGTGCTTGCGCTTGAGGCCTCACGGCCCCACTCGCCGACGCAGTTTTCGGTCGTGAACAGTCTAATTCGACCGACGGGACTTGCACCCGCCTTGGCACCAGCTTCGCCGGCGCACAACTTCAGGGTTAGGCGCTTTGGTGCGGTATGAATAGTAAGCCAAATCCAATGAGGACATAAAGGCTGAGGCAAACAATGCCAGATACAGTGTCGCTAAAAAAATGAAATGTGTCTGCGGAAATATACCTTGCCATGTCGGGAGACGCCCAAACGCAGAGGAACGAGAGCATCGCGAGCGCAGAAAGTGCTGAAGCACTCAGCAAGACAATGCCTGCATCGCGTTGCGTGTGGCTGAAGCCTCTGAAAAATGCTCCGAGCAGAAGGAATACGGCTGCCGGAATACTGAAAACAGCGATGATGACTGCCTTGATGTGCCACGGAGGTTCATTGACGAAGGCGAGGATGTTCACCACGTAGAACAAGAACGCAGACAATGCTAGCGTGGATCTGCCAAAGATATTCTAATCCAGCTCGGCTAGTCTGGCCCGGACCAAATCCTTCACTAATTCTCTATCGATTTCCCAATCGACAGGGATCTGAAAGCAGTTCTTTGAGAGGACAAACTTCCCCAACCTCACCTTAAAGTCTTCAATTACACGAGAACTCCAGGCTGAAAATGTTAGATGATGCTTGTAGGCACAAACGCCAACTACATACTTCCCATTCCGGTGGATGGTAGGAACGTTCCAGGAAATTTTGGACTCTAGTTCCGGAAATTGGGTAAGAATCAAATCAATTACGGACCTGAGGGTCCTTTCTTTCGTAGGGTCCAGTGAGGCTAAATATTCCTCAACTGAATTGAATTTTGGGGAGTTCATTTCTTTCCGACTGCCTTGATATGCCACGGAGGTTGGTTGACGAAGGCAAGGATGTTCACCATGTAAAAAAAGCGCAGACAATACTAGCGTGGAGATGCCGAGGATATTCTTAGTGATCATTTAATCCCTTTCCATTGAGAATTTGCTGCATACATTTTTCAACCCTTGACTCCCGAGTTTTGGATTGTTTGGGTGCAGAAAAATAAAGAATGTATGCTCTTTGCCGTCCCGGCGTCAATGCATCAAAAGCAGTTTTCAAGGCAGGGATTTCATCTAATTTATTTTGAAATTCTTCAGGAATAGGTTCTGGATTCTTTTTAAACTTCACTTTCAAACCGGCTTTTTCCACTTCAATGGCTTCATAAATATAGGCTTTCAAGATGGGTTCCATCTCAACTATTTCTCGAACATTGGTGAACCGAATCTGGCGAGCTGCCTGCGTATTCTCCCCGGGTTTTTTAAGAATACCATTGGGATCATTTAACAAGGCACCTTTGCAAAACATAAGCGCACAGTATTCTTTAAATCCTTGTATTATAACTATGTTACTTTTCTGAAACGTGTAACAAGGTTTACCCCACTTCAATTCTTCGGTCAGCCCACAGTCAAGAATGATCATTCTCAATTTCTCAAATTCTTCCTGCCACTTTTTGGCTTTACTTAAATATACATCAACCTTAGGATTCATTCTATTCATTTATTGATACTCTGAAATAAAGTGAGTTTATATCTGCTTACAATGTCTTTTTCTTCTTTGGCTTTGGCTCGGGTAATTCAACCAAAGATTCTCCGATAGCATTCAAATCTTCAATTGCAGAATCGGTCCATACTATTTTAACCCGAGGCAAGCCGCTGGCATGGCTTGCGTTGGCTACGGTTTCGCGACTTCTTCAAGGGTGTCGAGCGGACTTCGCACTTTGGCCAGATGCTCGCGGCTGACATGCAGATAACTCGCCGTCGTGCGAGAACTGCGGTGGCCCATGAGCATCTTGATGACCATCATGGCCACTCCATCCTCCATCAGGTGCGTGGCAAAGCTATGGCGCAGACAATGAATACCTCCCCGGTTGGGCAGCCCGGCCCGTCTGAGCGCATCATAGAAAATCTTCTGTCCCGTGCCATCGCAAAGCGGCTCGAGCGCGTTCCTGCGACCGGGAAAAACCCAGCGCCGCGGGTGATAACTTTCCCAATAAGCGCGCAGCTCTTCAAGGAGACGGTGGCTTAAGAGCGTGTAGCGATCCTTGCTGCCCTTGCCCTGATTGACCCGGATCATCATCAGGCTGCTTTGAATGTCAGCCGGCTTCAAGTGGCACGCCTCGTTAAGCCGCAGCCCTGCGCTATAAACGGTCTTCAGAAACACCCGGCGCTTGAAATCCGCGCATCCCCGCTCAAAGAGCGCCCTGAGTTCCTCGCGGCTGTAAACCTGGGGGCAGCGTCTTTGCTTCTTCGGACGCGGCAACGCGCTCTCGACCTCGCCAATGCAGCGCTCAAGGACATGTTTGTAGAAAAATCGCAATCCGCTGACGGCAACGTTCAGGGTGCTCGCGCTCCATCCCCGTTCCTCATAAAGCCGAAGCAAATACCGCGTGATCTCCTCATTGCTTATCTGGTCCGGTGACCGATTATAGCACCCAGCGAGCCCTTCAACGGCGGATAGATAAGCCTCATGAGTCTTAGGAGCATATCTTAGTAATGTAAGCTTTGTAATTAGTGCCTGGCGTAACGGTGTCATAGGCACCCATACTACCACAACCGCACTTCTCGGTTATTGCGGCGAGCCAGGCGATCACGTTTGCAATTCCTGCATGGCGCGTCCGCCTGTTCCGCCCGACCCGGCAGAACCCGGAGCGCGCAACATCGAAGAATTCCGGACACGGTACGACTGGGTCTATGAACGCTCCAGCCGGGTGATATGTCCGGCTGCGGACGTTGCCGCACACCTGTGCCGGTATCACCCTCAGGGGAATTATGTGATCGCACCACACGCACAACTGGAGAATGTCAGCTTTCCTCCGTTGCGGGTGCGTCCGCTCGTTGCGAATGAGCCGTTGGTTATTGCCATTCTGGGAACCATCGGAACTTTCAAAGGCGCTGACAGACTCGCCGCGTGCGCGCGCGAGGCGGGCCGAGTTGGCGCAGCACTGCAGTTTCAGATTATCGGGTCCGCGGAGGGCGCAATGCCTTGGTGGCCGAAGGCTCCTCTTCGGCAGACGGGGCCGTATCGTGATGGCGAAGTAGGCGCATTGATCGAGAAGGTGGCGCCTCACGTCGCATGGTTCACCGCGCAGGTGCCGGAGACTTTTTCTTACACGCTCAGCGAGGCATTTGAGGCGGGCCTTCCAGTGGTCGCCCCGGCGCTCGGGGCGTTCCCGGAGCGGGTTCGCGGCCGGCCATGGAGCTGGATCGTCGATTGGCGGATGCCCGCGACCGAGCAAACGAATTTTTTCCTTCGATTGCGCAAAGAGCATTTTATTCCCGGAACCCCACCGATCCCTCCTGCCCAGAATGAGGAAGTGCCCGCAGTGAAGAATTTTTATGCGGAAGATTACCTTCCGGACCGCGTGGAAGCGACTGTGTGAGCCAATGAAATTCGCAGCTGGAAGCACTTTGCTCATCCAGACGATGAGGTCTTCGTCGGAGGAATGCTTTGGGACTTGCAGTGGGTCGGGGTGGGCGTCGAGGCGGCCTGGCTCACGTCCGGAGACTATGATGGACAGGGCGCGCTGCGAGAACGCGAGATCGAGTCAGCCATGGATGTCATTGGTGTTCCTGCCAAGCGTCGGCATTTGCTTAGGCTGCCGGATGGACGGCTCATGGACTTTTTGGCGGAAGGGATCAAAGTAATCGGCGTCCTGTTGGATCGCGTGCGTCCCGATCACGTTTTCACGACCGCCTTCGAAGGTGGGCACGCCGATCACGACAGCGCAAATTTTCTCGTGGCCGAGGCATTGCGCCGTCGTGCCAGCAATACCACGTTGTACGAATTTCCATGCTACAATTCCTCTGGCGGGCAGGAGACGAGGGGATTGCGCACGAACGGATTTCCACCCGGATCGGAGGGCGTAGCTGTTCATCGTATTAGTTCTGAAGCGGCCAAGAGGAAGCGAGCCATGCTTGAGGCCTACGCAAGCCAGGCGGCCGTTTTTGAGATGTTGGGGTTTTCTTTCAATCTCCATCGTATTCAGGAACGCGGAGAGCCCTTCCGGCTTTGCCCGCCGAAACGCGACCGATTTAATGCCGCCCCTTGAAGGGCATGAGAGCTACGCCCATTGGTTCAACTCACGCTCAAAGGACCGCTTCAGCACATTGGCGGAGAAAATTCGCGGATCTCTTCATTGTCAAGCCTTGATCCAAGCACGACGCACGTCGTCGATGCAACAGTTCTCTCAGCAGTCTGTTGGACATGGTATGGAAGTGGCGATCTTGCGCCGAAGATTGCGCGAGAAATTGGGCGGTCCTCGACAGCCCGCTAATCCAGCAACTCTCCGTAGTAGGAGCGCACAATTTCCAAGCAGCGATGCAAGATGGCCTCGCCGGTGTCGAGCTCTAGCACTTCGTTGGCAAGGGTTTCGCAGACTGGCATGGAAAGGGATTGCACCGCCTTCTTTACCCTGGGAACGACGGTGCTGCTTGCGCTGAGCTCGTCCACTCCAAGTCCAAGAAGCAGCGGCGTGAGCTGAATATCGCCTGCCATTTCGCCGCAGATCCCCGTCCAAATGTTTTGACGTCGGGCGGCCTCCACGACGGCCTTTATCATCCGGATGATGGAGGGATGGGTCGGCTGGTAGAGATGCGCGATATTATCGTTGCCGCGATCGACGGCGATGGCGTACTGGATGAGGTCGTTGGTTCCGATGCTGAAGAACTTGACTTCACGTGCAAGATGGTCCGCGGAAAGCGCGGCGCTGGGCACTTCGATCATGATGCCCACTTCGATATCTGGATTGAAGGTTGCCCCTTCTTGTTTCAATTCGCGCCGGCATTCATCGAGGACGGCGTTGGCGCGGCGTAGTTCTTCGAGGCCGGAAATCATCGGATACATGATGCGCACGTTGCCAGCAGCCGCCGCCCGCAGAATGGCCCGGAGTTGTGGTTTGAAGATATTCGGGTGCTGCAGGCAATAGCGGATGGCCCTGCAACCGAGAAACGGATTTTGCTCATGCTCCTGTTCAAGGCTTTCCGATGGCTTGTCCCCACCGATGTCGAGTGTGCGAATAATAACAGAATAGGGTTGGGAGCGCTCGGCGACGAGGCGATAGTTTTCAAACTGCTCCTCTTCATCGGGGGGCTTGGCGCGGTTCAAATAGAGGAACTCCGTCCGGTAAAGTCCGACGCCCTCAGCGCCGCTGCCAGAGACTTCGTCGAGTTCCTCAGGCAGCTCGATATTTGCGGAGAGAATGATGTGACGGCCGTCGCTGGTAGTCGAGGCTGTGTCGCGAATGAGCCCAAGCCGTTCCGCAACCTCCACCTTCCTGAGCTCGATTTTCCCGTATTCCTGGAGAGTCTCCGGGGTGGGATTGAGGATGAGGACGCCTGTGTAGCCGTCGAGCAGGACGTCATCGCCGCTGGACAATTTGTCGCAGAGGTCGTGGAGGCCAACGATGGCTGGGATATTCATCGATCGGGCCATAATGGCGGTGTGGGAAGTCTTGCTTCCCTGCTCGGTCGCAAAGCCGAGGACGAACGCGCGGTTTATGGACGCTGTGTCGGAAGGAGTCAGGTTCCGAGCGACGATGACATGCGGTTTGTCTTCGGAGGCAATGGTGCGAGGCGCCTTCCCTAGGAGGTTCCGGATCACGCGGCGCGCAACGTCCTCGATATCAACGACGCGCTCACGCAGGTAGGGATCGTCGATGGCCCCGAGGGTGCGGCAGTACTTCTCCGCGACCTGGTGGAACGTGTATTCGACGTTGTGATGCTCGTTTTCGAGATTCCGGAGGACCTCGTCGATCAGTGTGCGGTCCTCGACAACGAGAAGATGGGCATCAAAAATGCTGGCATCCTTGCTGCCAATGGCGTCCGCGATACGCTGTTGGATCTCAAGAAGTTCGGCGCGAGTGGCGATAAGGGCGGACTCGAAACGTGCGATTTCCTCGGGAAGTTCCTCCGCAGAGATCGTGCGAAAGGGGATTTCCTCGTCGTCCAGCCAATGCACCACCACCCGCGCATGGGCAATGCCTGGCGCGACAGGAACTCCCTGAAAACGAGTTTCCTGCTTGCTTTGGGGATCACTTCCACTCACGCCGCAAGGCGTAGCAGGTTTCCTTCTGGTTGAAACGCGAAAAAACCTTCCATCGACGCCTGACGGCCGCTCGCCCGTTATTCTTCGCCGAAGCGGGTTTGCACAAGATTTTCGATCTCTGCAATCACTTTGTCCGCATCGACGCCTTCGGCGATGAGGTGGAGCTTCGATCCTTTTCCGGCCGCGAGCATCATCAAGCCCATGATGCTCTTGCCGTTCACCCGTTCACCATCTTTTTCCACCCAGACTTCGGCTCGAAAGCGGCTGGAGATTTTGACGAACATGGCGGCAGGACGCGCATGGAGGCCGTTACGGTTCTGGATCACGATCTCCTTTGTACAGCGGAGAACGTCATCGGTTGGTTTTTTGCGGGAGAGGAGACCCATTATCTAATACGTCGTTCACTCATCATTTGCAGCAAACGCTGATTAAATTCAACTGCGCTGTTTTGTCCCATGCTTTTTAGTTTCTGGTCAAGCGCAGCGACTTCGACCAATCGGCCGAGATCGCGTCCCTTTTTCACCGGAATTATCACGTGGGGGATCTTAATCCCGAGGATTTCGTAGAACTCGCGGTCCAGGCCGATCCGGTCCACATTTTGGAGCTCGTCCCAATCCTTGAGCGTCAAGACGAAATCGAGCCGTTTTTCGCTTCGAACACTGCCGACGCCGAAAATGGAGCTGATATTGATAACGCCGATGCCGCGGACTTCCATGTGGAAGCGGGTGATGTCGGCGGACATGCCGACGAGCTCTCGGCCCTCAATCGAGCGGATCTTGGTGATATCGTCGCTAACCAAGCTGTAGCCGCGTTCGATGAGAGAAAGCACGCATTCGCTCTTGCCGATTCCGCTTGCACCGCGGATCAGGGTGCCGATGCCCTGGATGTCAACCATGCTACCATACTCCTGCGTGGAAGGGGCGAAATCAAACTCCAATGCGATGGTGGCCGCATTGATGAACTTCATGGTGATCATGTGGGTGCGAAACACGGGGGTCTCGAACTCAGAGGCCATGTCGAGCAGGGAGCCGGGAGTCGGAGAATTCCGGGCGATCACAAGGCAGGGAAAATTGCGCGAGAAAAGTTGTTTGAGTTTCTCCTTCAGCGTCGCGGCGTTAAGGCTGCGAAGGTAGCTGAGTTCGGCTGATCCAAAAACTTGTATGCGCTTACCCGCAAAATAGTTGTAAAAACCGGTCAACGCCAGGCCTGGCCGGTTGATTGTCGGTTCGCGGATCTTCCGGTTGAGCCCGCGGGAGGCGCCTTCGAGCCGCAGGCCCAGCGTCTCCGCGTGGTTCGCGTAAAAATGGCCGACGGTGATGTGCGGGACCCGATGGGCTGCGGCTGTGGACATTGGCGTTACATGTGAAAATTCTCGCCGAGATAGAGTTTGCGGCTGATGGGATCGTTGAGAAGGAAGTCCTTGGTGCCCTGGCTTTCCACGCGGCCTTCGAATATGAGATAGGCGCGGTCGACGATATTGAGGGTCTCGCGGACATTGTGGTCGGTGATCAAGATGGCAAGGCCTTGCGTGCGGAGGTCCTGGATGATTTGCTGGACGTCGTAAACGGCGATGGGATCGACGCCGCTGAAGGGTTCGTCGAGCATGAGCAGAGACGGTTGGGTGACGAGCGAGCGGGCGATCGTGAGACGGCGCTTTTCACCGCCTGAGAGCGTAAGGGCCATATTTTTTGCGAGGTGTTCAATACCAAACTGGGTGAGAAGTTCCTCGCAGCGATGCTTGCGGGCCTGCTTGCTGAGTTTAGTCGTCTCGAGTATGGCCATGATGTTCTCATGGACGGTGAGTTTTCGAAAAATCGATTCCTCCTGCGGCAGGTAGCCCATACCTTCGCGCGCACGGCGATACATTGCCATTCCGGTAACGTCGCGATCCTCAAAAATGACGCGCCCGCCGTTGGGCCGGACGAGGCCAACGATCATGTAAAACGTGGTCGTCTTGCCCGCGCCATTGGGGCCGAGGAGGCCGACGATTTCGCCGCGCTTGACGTTTATATCCACGCCGTTGACAACGGTGCGGCCTCCATAAATCTTTATCAGTTTGTCAGTGGTGAGGAGGGGCTTGTGATCCTGCGGCGGGGTCGAGGGAAGGGGCGATGGGGCTGGCGCGATGCTCATCAGTCTTATTCCTGACTATTGTCTACGATCACGGTCCTGCTGCCGCCTTTGGTGGTCATCTTGCCTCCGCGGTTCAAGATCATGATAGTTCCTTGCTCGGTAGCGACTTGCATGTTGATATCGTGTTGAACCGAGGGCCAGACGGTGAGGGTGACGTCGCCCGAGACCGGCTCGTAAACGGCCTTGCCTCCGCGCCCGGTGGCTTTGACCTTCTTGCCGGAGTCGTCGGTGTTGTCTTGGATAATGATGACGTTGCCGAAGGCTTCCACGAGGTGGAGTCCCTTGCGGTCCTTGTTCAGTGTGACGCGAAGCTGGTCGCAGAACATCGTGAATTGGGGGTCCTTGACCACCACGCTGCCCTCGAACTCCGCCACGCTGGTGGCGTTGTCGAACGTTGCCTGCTTCTTGGAGGTGATTTCGGTCTTGGCGTCTTTCGGGCGATCTTTTGTCAGGCCCTTGACGCCGAAAGGATCTTTCGCCTCCGTTGAGGCGCTGCCACCCATTTCCGGGTTCATAGTTGGCTTTTCGTTCGGTGGCGCGGCGAACAGCGGCCAGCCACCGATGATGATAAAAAGGAGCGTGGCGGGAAACAGGCGATTCATGGTTGGTCGAAATTCTCTGTGCCGAAGATTGTCATTTTCACATTGCCGAGAATTCTCGCGAAACGGTTTCTGGTGTGGAATTCCCCTGCGTCACCGACGAGTTCAAAATCCTCCCGGCGAATCAAGACGCGGCTCTCGCTCGTAAGAATGCGCGTAGTTAAGTTAAAAATCGACCGCGGCAGTTCAACATAAATCTTCTTGTCGTCGTCGGAATAGGCGTCAATTTTAAGGTTTTCAAACTCAATTCGATCCGCATCCAGTTTTCGGGCCTGCTCGGCGTCCAGCATCATCAGTAATTTCCCATCGGCGGAGTAGGAGGGCACTTTGATGCCTTTGACGGGAACGCCTTCGGGAACGGGGATGTCGATGTCCTGGTTGTCACTCTCGGTTTGCTTCGGTTCTCCCTTGGCTTTTTTGGACGTCTTTCCTGAGGAGGCGGCTTCCTTGTTTGACGGAGTGGCGGCGGACTCCTGGGCAGTGAGTGTTCCCGCGGAAAGCGCACACGCGAGAGCCAGGCTAAGCGAGAACTTCACTGCGGATGCGATTGAGCTGGTCGAGAAGCCTTGGAAGAGCGCGAAGAGGTATCTGGTTTGGGCCATCTGAAAGAGCTTTTGCGGGGTTCTCATGGGTCTCGATAAAAACGCCGTCGCAGCCGGCGCCGACCGCGGCGCGAGCCAGAACAGGGGCCAACTCGCCGTCGCCGCTAGTTCGGTCACCCGCTCCGCCTGGACGTTGCACGGAGTGGGTCGCGTCGAAGATTACCTGAAAACTTGATTGTTGCATCCAATAAATAGAACGCATGTCAGCCACGAGGTTGTTGTAACCGAAGGTGGCGCCGCGTTCGGTGAAAAAGAACGCACGGCAACCGGCATTTTGCAATTTCCCAGCGATGTTTTTCACGTCCCAAGGCGCAAGAAACTGGCCTTTCTTGACATTGACGACGCGTCCGCTTGCCCCTGCTGCCAGGATGAGGTCGGTTTGACGGCAGAGAAACGCTGGGATCTGGATCACGTCGATATATTGGGAGGCAACCTCGACCTCTTGTGGCGAATGGACGTCGGTTGTCACGGGCACGCCGAGTTCGCCGCCGATATCGGCAAGCAGTTCGCAGCCGTCGCGGACGCTCGTTCCGCGAAAAGAGTTCACCGAGGTGCGATTCGCTTTATCGTAGGAAGCCTTGAAAACGAACTGTGCGCCGAGGTCATCGCAGATCGCCTTCAACTTGCGGCCCATTCGTCGGGTGAAGGACGGACTCTCGATCACACA
>JAXIPG010000071.1:0-9182 GCA_045403045.1 Terrimicrobiaceae bacterium | reverse complement strand
CTTTCCGAATCGTTTCATGTTCAATTGGATTCTAAAGACCATCGTCGGCTCGAAAAATCAACGCGAGCTGCGCCGTATTCAGCCTGTCATCCGGCAAATTAACGAGATTGAACAGACGCTGAGCGAGCTTTCGGACGAAGCCTTGCGCGCGAAGACCTCCGCGTGGAAGCAGGAGCTTTCGGCTATCAGCGACCCTAACGCGCTTGCGGCTCGTCTCGAGGAAATCCTTCCAGAGGCGTTTGCCGTGGTGAAGCAGGGCGCCCGCCGCCTTACCGAACGCCAGCATTCCTTCACCGTCTGCGATCAACCGATGACTTGGGCCATGGTGCATTTCGATGTTCAGCTCATCGGCGGAGTGGTGCTCCATCGCGGCCGCATCGCGGAGATGGCCACCGGCGAAGGCAAGACCCTCGTCGCCACTGCGCCTGTCTATCTAAATGCCCTCACCGGACGCGGCGTTCATGTCGTTACCGTCAACGATTATCTCGCCCGACGCGATGCCGAGTGGATGGGCCAGCTTTACGCCTTCCTGGGACTCACGGTCGGAATCATCCAGCACGATCAGCCGCCTGAAATCCGGCGCGCTCAATACGAATGCGACATCGCCTACGGCACGAACAGTGAGTTCGGGTTCGATTACCTGCGGGACAACGGCATGGCCACAAGTCGCGACCAGCAAGTGCAGCGTTCGCATTACTATGCCATCGTTGACGAAGTGGACTCGATCCTTGTCGACGAAGCCCGCACTCCACTCATCATCAGCGGTCCCTCCACGATTTCGACCCATCAATACGACCGCTTCAAGCCTCTCGTGGAGCAGCTCGTCCGCAAGCAAACCATGCTTTGTAACCGGCTCTCTACCGAAGCGAAGGAACTCTACGAGGCCGGCAAGAAGGACGAAGCCGGCCGCGTAATCTTTAAATTGAAGCTTGGCCAGCCGCGCAATAAGGGACTGGCGCGCATGATGGAAGATCCCGAGCTGCGCAAGCTGATCGACAAGGCGGAACTCGAATTCTACAAAGACACCGACGGAAAGGCCGCGCTCGTCGATCTCAAGGAGGAGTTGTTCTTTACCATTGAAGAACGCCAGCACGATGCGGACCTCACGCTAAAGGGCCGCGACTTTCTCAAACCCGACGACCCGGACGCCTTTGTCCTGCCGGACTTGCTCACGGAGTTCGCCGACATTGAGAACAAGCCGGGGCTCACCGATGCCGAAAAGGCGCATCAGAAGGCTGCTCGGCAGCAATACTGCGATGCTCAGGCGGAGCGGATCCACAATATCTCGCAGCTCCTCAAAGCCTACTGCCTCTACGAAAAGGACGTCGAGTACGTCGTCGAGGACAACAAGGTTATCATCGTCGACACGTTCACCGGACGCAAAATGCCCGGACGCCGCTGGAGCGATGGACTCCACCAGGCCGTCGAAGCCAAGGAAGGCGTCCAGATTGATCGCGAGACTCAGACCCTCGCCACGATTACCATCCAAAACTACTTCCGGCTTTACGAGAAACTCGCCGGAATGACCGGCACGGCCGAAACCGAGGCGAACGAGTTTCATGACATCTATCGCCTTGACGTCAACGTCATCCCGACGAATCGTCCCGTCCGCCGTCTCGATGAGAACGATCGCATTTACAAGACGCGCCGTGAAAAATACCACGCCGTGATCGAGGCGATCAAGGGCGCCCACGGCAAGGGACAGCCCGTGCTTGTCGGCACCGCCAGTGTCGAGTCGAGCGAGCTTCTTAGCCGCATGCTCAAGCTGCAGAAAATTCCGCATACGGTCCTCAACGCCAAGTACCACATGCAGGAGGCTGAGATTGTCGCCCGCGCAGGCCTCGGAGGCTCCGTGACCATCTCGACGAATATGGCGGGCCGGGGAACTGACATCAAACTTGGCGAGGGAATCGCCGAGGATGGCGGCCTCTATGTCATTGGCACCGAGCGTCATGAATCGCGGCGCATCGACCGCCAGCTTCGCGGACGCTGCGCCCGCCAGGGCGATCCAGGCCTTTCGCGTTTCTACGTGAGCTTCGAGGATGACCTGATGCGCAACTTTGGCGCAAGCGATCGCATGACCAGGATCATGGAGACGTTTGGTCTTAAAGAAGGCGAAGAGCTCGAGCATCCCTGGCTCAACAAGAGCGTCGAAACCGCACAAAAGCGGGTCGAGCAGCGCAACTACATGATTCGCCGCCGGACTCTTGAGTTCGACGACGTAATGAACCAGCAGCGCGAGGTCATCTATGGCTACCGGCAGGAAGTCATGGACTCCGAGAATCCGCGTGAGCTTGTGTTCGAGGTCATCGATGAAATGGTACCGAAAAAGGTTGCCGAATATCTCGAGCAAACGGATAGCGACGAGCCCGACCGCGCCGGATTGCTGAATTGGGTGAACACGACCTTTCCACTTGGACTTTCTGCCAAGAAAGCGGCTCTCGACACGCGTTCCGTGGAAGAAAACGGCGCCTGGCTCGTGCAAATTATCAAGGATGCCTATAACAGGAAGGCTTCCATGGAGCACGCCGAGGCCCTGCGCGGCCTCGAGCGATTTGTCATTCTCAATGCCGTGGACCGCCTTTGGCAGGAACATTTGTACGCCATGGATGGCCTGCGGGAAGCTGTCTATCTTCGAGCCTTCGCCCAGAAGGACCCCCTCGTCGAATACAAGAACGAGGCCTTCTCAATGTTCGGCGATTTGATGGACAGCATCAAACTGGAGGTCCTCAACAACTTGTTCCGCAGTACCACGAATTTGCAGGCTTTCGAAAACCTGCTGCGGAGTCTTCCCCAGAGCCTCATCCAAGCCGATGTTCCAGGGCTCAGCCGTCCGCAGCAGGCCGCTCCACCGCCGACAAGGGATGCGGAGCCGGAGGCGCCCAAAATTGAACTCCCCATCAAACGAGAACTTCCAAAGGTCGGCCGCAACGAGCCGTGCCCGTGCGGCAGCGGAAAAAAGTTCAAGAACTGCTGCGGCAGGACGGCATGATGAGCAAGGCATACTCGGGTTGACGCTCTGAAGTTTTCGGATCCGTGGCTACTGCTGGGAAAGAAGCATTAGCAACAGGAGGATCAGTGCGGGCAAGATGATGTAGAAGAAAACCTTGACATAGCTGATCGGACGGTCGCCGGCGATGGCGCCCGTGTAGCCGTTGACCACGATCTGGTAGTTTTTCGGGCCGTAAGTGTAACTGACGAGCCATACGGGCACGAGGACGTGCTTGAACGTGCGGCCCCGATACTGCGCTTCCACCCGCAAATCACGCTGCGTATCGCCTGGCACCTTGCTGGCGCAGAGCTGCCTCACCGAGGAATCCATTTGATGCAGGTTTAGTTCCGCCGCCTTCCGCAGATCGACCTGGTACCGTTCGACGACCCATCCTCGGACGTAAGCGGGTTCGTAGGGTTTCAGTTCGTCGCCACGGGTGGGAAAAGGTTCCACCTTGCGCAGAAGCGTCGGCTCTACCCCCACCGTGCCGGGAACAGGATCATCGTCGAAAAAATACTCCAGTTGCCCGGCGGCGGGTTGCCAGCGGATGCGTTGCTCGGAAACGGTGACGATACGGCCATCCGGGCCACGGCGCTGCACGTTCTCGAAATAAATATAGCCGGCCATCGCCGTCCAGGCCGCGTGCACGTGAGCGTCAAACGTCCAATAGGGCAGATAAAGTCCGTGCAACGTGTCGGTGAGCGCAGCTTTCTTGAACCGGTCCGGCGCAAACATCCGCGAGGCATACCATTGGCGAAGCCGGTCGCGCACCTGCGGCTCGGACACCTTGGCCGGGAGCACCGCTGTCGGCGTGATCGCATCTCGGGTTGCCTCGACCGGAACAATCGACGGAGAACCGCAGAATTCGCAGCGTTGCGCAGCGCGCGACGCTTCAAAAACGGAGATGGCCTGGCAGCTCTGGCATTTGACCTCCCGTTTCTCGAACCGCCAATCGCGTGTCTCTGGCCCGGCTGAACGCAGGGCCCCAGCGAGTTCGTTTTCGCGGATGGCTTCTCCGGGCGTGTCTTTTCCCGGCGTCCATGGCATAACCGTACCGCAGTACGGACAGACAAGAGCCTGCTTAGAGGCGCTCCACTCCGCATCACCGCCGCACTCCGGGCAGGGATGCTTGCGCAGCGCTGTGATCTCGGCCATGGGCGGGCGGGATTCAACTGCGGTCAGTGCGCGAGAAAATCGTCGAGTGCCGCCTTCGTGATCCGCAGCTGGCTGCCGATCTTGCGGCCCTTCAACTCTCCGGTTTCAACCGCGGACAGGACGTCGGAAACCTCCACCCCAAGACGCTCTGCCACCTGCTCGGGCGTAAGCACCTCGGGTGTACTGGCGACCGCCGGAGCTGTGCCGGGAAGCGGAGGCGGCGTGCCGGGAAGCGGAGGCGGCGCCATGCTGGCGGGCACGGGTTGCTGCGCGCTCAGGTCCCGCATCATTTGCTGCGCCATGGCGAAACCTACCGCCATCTCAGCCGGTGCGCCGGCTGAGCTGCCGCCCTGCGCCATGCCTTGACCCATCTGATACTTCACGTAGTCGTTGAGATTGCCGATCACGCTCATGCCCGACCGCTTGTCAATCGCCTGCTCGACTTCCGGCGGCACCGACACGTTTTCGAGGAGGAAGCTCGTCACCTCGATGCCGTATTTTCCACTCATCTGTGGATTGATGGCCGGCAGCAACGCCTCGCCCAGCTCGCCATAGCGGCTCGCTACATCGAGAGCCGGAATTCTTGAAGTGGCCAACGCATCGCTGAACACGCTGACCACGCGCGAGCGCATCGTATCGGCAAACTCGTCGATGCGGAAATTCTGATCCGTCCCGACGACCTCTTTAAGGAAGAGTTGAGGACTTACCACTTTGAAATCAAAGGTGCCGAAGGCCCGCAGTCGCACGACGCCAAAGTCCTGGTCCCGCATCATCACAGGGTTCGACGTGCCCCACTTGTTGCCCGTGAACAGCCGTGTCGACACAAAATAGATGTCCACCTTGAAAGGAGAGACGAAGCCGTATTTCCAACCTTGAAGGCGCGCCAGCACAGGAATATTGGGCGTGCTAAGCGTGTGCTTGCCCTGCCAAAAGATGTCGGCAAATTGCCCGGTCATGACCAATTGTGCGACCTGCGACTCGCGCACGATCAATTGTGCGCCGTTTTTGATCGCCTTGTCCTCGTCGGGAAAGCGCCACGCCAGAGTGTCGCGGGAATCGTCGATCCACTCAATGATTTCGAGCAGCTCGCCGCGGAAGAGATCGATCAGGCCCATAGGATGAGATAGGTTTCGCTGGACGTTCGCTTCCCCGCTTCCCCGTTAAAGCGCCTGTTCCTCTGCTTATCACCCCGCCGGCGGAAAACGAGAAGATTCTTTACGCTTTCCCGCTTCCCTCGCGATATGGCGCACGAGTACTGTCCGCTCGCGAGGGATGGTTTCGAGATGTGGAAAAAGCTGATCTCTGCGATCGATCCCTGATCGGTCGTTTCCATTGCGTGCTGTTGGGGTAATCTGCTGCGATGCTCCATGTCGTACTGGTTGAACCCGAAATTACGCCGAACACCGGCAACATTGCCCGCCTATGCAGGGCTGCAGGCGCGCGGCTTCATCTCGTCGAGCCGCTGGGGTTTTCGCTCGAGGAAAAGGCGTTGCGCCGTGCCGGCATGGATTATTGGGACAGGTGTGACGTGCGCACATGGCCGTCGTTCGAAGCCCTGCGCCAGGAATCGGGCGGCGCTCGATTCCTGTTTTTGACGAAGAAAGCAAAACGACCCTATTGGGCCGAGCAGTTCGAGCATGGCGATCATCTCGTTTTCGGGCGCGAAACCAAGGGCCTGCCAGAGAGTCTTCTCGCCGCGAATGCGGAGCATTGCCTGAAAATTCCCATGCGGCAGGAGGCCCGAAGCCTGAATCTGGCAACCGCCGCTGGTATTGTGCTTTATGAAGCAATCCGGCAGCTTCATACGCTCCAGCAACCTGTCGGACTCGGAATAAAGCCGGAATTTGAAGCATGAAAGATCCCCAAAACAAATGAACCCGCCCTTTCAGACATGCTGCTGAGACTCCTCTTCGCGGAGAAAAACACGAATTTTGGGTCTTTTTCCGGCACGAAGTGCCGATTTTAGCGGGATGTCAGGCGATTGGCCCTCTTTGCACGGTGGGTTCTCGAGGAGGAGTTCCACTCGGACTTCCAAGTCCGACAGCCTGCTATGATCGCAATCGAACTTCGGGGGTTGACCAAGACGTTTCGAACGTATCGGAAGGAACATGGATTTCGCGGGGCGTTGAAGGGACTATTTCACCGCAAATATGCGGTGACGCGCGCGGTGGATAACGTCTCCTTTCAAATCGCCGAGGGCGATTTCGTTGGCTTTCTCGGTCCTAACGGGGCCGGGAAAACCACCACGCTCAAGATGCTTTCAGGCCTGCTGTACCCGACGGCGGGAGCGGCCAGTGTTCTCGGTTTTGTGCCTTGGGAGCGGAAAGACGCCATGAAGCGCCAGATCAGCCTTCTTATGGGGCAAAAGAACGCCTTGTGGTGGGACCTCCCGGCCCGGGAATCCCTGGAGCTCAACCGGGCCATCTATGAAATCCCCAGGCCGGATTTCGAGCAAATCATGGGAGAACTCACCGAAATGCTCGATGTGCGCGAGCAGTTGGACGTGATGGTGCGTGAGCTCAGTCTCGGCCAGCGCATGAAAATGGAACTCATTGCAGCGCTATTGCACCGGCCTAAAGTGCTCTTCCTCGATGAGCCGACCATCGGCCTGGACGTGGTAAGCCAGAAGACTGTGCGCGAATTTCTCAAGCGCCACAACGAACAGAGCCGCACCACCATCCTGCTGACCAGCCACTATATGCAGGACATCGAGGAGCTCTGCGAGCGCGTTATCCTCATTGACCACGGACGCGTCATGTTTGACGGGCTGCTGGACCGCATCGTCGAGCAGTTCTCCGGTAACAAAATCGTTGACGCGAAATTTTCCGCGCCGACTGCGGCGGACTTTGGCTCCCTGGGCTCGATCTTGGAGAGAACTCCGGATTCGGTGCGGATCGGAGTTCCCCGGGCTAAGGTCGCCGAGGTTTGCCGGATCTTGCTCGACCGGGCGCCCGTGGCGGATCTGACGGTGGCCGAGCCGCCTATCGAGGACATCATCCGCAACGTCTTCGGAAAAAAAGCATCCTGATTTCTCTGGGAAATGCCATGCTGAGGCCATGACCTTTGAGGAATTCCAGAAGGGCGGAAGCGGACCGGCGGGATTAACGCCGCCTTTGCGCGCGTTGTGGCATGATGCCAGAGGCGATTGGGACGCGGCGCATCGAATCGCGCAGGAAGACGATTCGCGCGATGCAGCTTGGGTTCACGCCTATTTGCATCGCAAGGAAGGCGACATTTCCAATGCGCGTTATTGGTACGCGCGAGCGGGGAGAACCGCACACCGCGGGTCTCTCGAAGAGGAATGGCGGCATATCGTCAGTAACCTGCTGACTTTAAGCGGTCCTAACAAACAGCAGACGTAGGCTGTTTAGCACGACAAGTACCGTGCTGCCTTCGTGGACGGCAACGCCCAGGGCGAGCGGGACGGGGAACAGGAAGGCCGCGCTCATCATGACGATGACCGCTCCGAGCGCTATGGCGATGTTCTGATGGATGATGCGGCGCGAGCGAACACTAAGTGTTCGGGCGAGAACGAAATTTTCGAGGCGGTCGTTCATCAGGACCACTTCCGCCTGCTCGAGGGCGGCGTCCGAGCCGCGGGCGCCCATCGCCACTCCCACGTCGGCAGCGGCAATGCACGGCGCGTCATTCACCCCATCGCCGACCATGGCGACCTTGCGCGCGCCGTGTTCTTTAAGCTCCTGGATGGCGGCGACCTTTTGTTCAGGCATCAGGCCGGCACGAATTTCTCCGATGCCGACGCCTTGGGCGATCTGTTCAGCGACCTCACGGCGATCTCCTGTCAACATGACGGTGCGCAGGCCCATACTGCCGAGATCCTGCAAGGTCCTTCGGGATTCCGGTCGCACCATGTCACGGAAGACCATGCGTCCAAGAAGGTCCTCGCCCGCGACCCAGACCTCCGCACCGAGTGATTTCGCCCCGTCCGGCGGCAGCGAGCCCATCCCGACCAACTGGCGGTGCCCCAGCAAGTACTCCTTGCCGTCGATTCGAGCGCGTAGGCCTTGTCCATGGAGGGTTTCAAATTCCTTCACATCGGCGGCCTCGACTCCCCACTGGCGGCTCATTTTCCGGATGGCGCGGGAAAGGGGATGTTGCGAGAGGCGGGAGAGGCTGTAGGCAATGTGTTTGAAACGGTGTTCGTCACCGCGCACGCATTCGAGGGATTCCAGTGCAAGCTCGCCAGTTGTCAGAGTGCCCGTCTTATCGAGGGCAACGACGTTGACTGTCGCGAGCGTTTCAACGGCGGCTCCGCCACGGAAAAGGACGCCACGCCGCGCGCCGCAGGCGATGGCGGAAAGGATCGAAGACGGCACCGAAAGCACGAGAGCGCATGGGGAGGCGACGACCAAAAGTGTCATCGCGCGGTAGAAGGCGCTCACTTGCCCGCCCTTTTCGAGGAAGGGCGGAAGATCGAATATAAGCCACCAGACGAAAAACATCGCCGTGCAGAGAGTCAAAATGGTCCATGTGTATCCCGTCCCGAATCTATCGGTGAACTTTTGCGACGGCGCCTTCATCTCTTGGGCTTCCTGGATAAGTGTGATGATTCTTTGTAGCGCGCTTTCGCTTGCCCTGCGCAGCACGCGGCCCTCGACGGCTCCCCAGAGGTTCATCGTGCCGGAAAGTAAGATATCTCCAGGTTCCTTTGTGATCGGTTGCGATTCGCCGGTCAGGCTCGATTCGTCGCAAGCCGTCTCACCCTTGAGAATTTCGAGGTCCGCAGGGATCTGTTCGCCCGCGGTGACGATTACGGTCATGCCGCGCTCGAGGGATTCGATGGGCACTTGATGCTCAGAGTTCCCCCGGAGGACCCGGGCGGTCTTGGGCGCCCCTCGGAACAGGGCGCTGATTTCGCGCCTGGTCCGTCCCATCGCGTAATGCTCCATCGCGCCAGAGGCCGAAAAAAGAAAGAGGAGCAGGGCCCCTTCGCGCCACGCTCCGATGACAGCGGCGCCAGCGGCTACGGCCAGCATGAGAAAGTGCACATCAAGCCTTGCCTGGCGAATCCGCA
>JAXIPG010000101.1:0-4474 GCA_045403045.1 Terrimicrobiaceae bacterium | reverse complement strand
TCTCGACGGCGAGCCTGCTTCGCTCGACAGCCCGCGCTTCGAGGCCGTGACCGGTGCGTTGCAGCTTGTCGTCCCGCCCGGTTGCGGATTGGTCCGCACGGCCGCATCGGCCAACGCCTGATCTTCAGATTTCTTTCCGGGAAATCCGCAGATCACGCAGATTGACGCAGATGAGACAATCGCATGCTCTAAACTCTTCTCTTGAGAACTTCCTTATCCACAGAGACACGGAGATTTGTGTCGACGTGCAAACTGCAAAGCTTATCGATCACCTCTTTTTCGTCTTTGGTCATCCGCCCGCGCTGTCGCAAATATTCGTTCCAAGAGGGCGCTACCACTTCCATTAGGAATTTGTTTGATCGGGTCAGATCCTCGTACAAATGCCATCTGGAGGCGCCATTCCTCAGATAGATCAGTCGAGCTTCGCGCATCAATTCGATGCATTGACCTCGCCGGGTAGGATCAATCAGAAATTCTGTAAGATTGCGAAAAACATCAAGAGGAAACCCAGCCCGTTGGCGCCAAATACGAAGCTCGCTCCCATGATCGCAGGATGGGCAGGACGGCGCCGTCGCGGGCGGGATTCAGAAACTTGTTTCCGTGCCAGCCGGTAGCCAATGGACCTTTTTTTCATTGTTGGAAGTCACAAAGTTGAATCGCCCGGAAGGACTTTCAAAGCATTTCCGTCCTGGTGCAGAGAACCATGTTGTTTTTCGAATAAGAGAGCCGTTCCTTTGCTTTGGCGGCTCTGCTCCAGCTTTCGACTTGTGTTCGGTTCGCTTATTTTCTAGTTTCCAAAGTCGAGTGTCTGAGAACTCCCTCCTGAATCGTCCTGGCGTTTCCACCACCTTCCCCGGGAGCCCACGGTTTTCGGTGGGAGATCACGTGCGGATTTCCGCGCGCTTTCCAGTGGGCCACTATCGCGCGCCGATGTATGTGCCAGGCAAGGTGGGGCGCACCCTCTGTTCCTGCTATCCGCGGCCAATTCTCGGACTTCCCCCCGACTGCTATAAGAGCAAGCAATACCGAGCCCGCGCCGTCCGCGAACCGCGTGCCGTGCTCGCAGAGTTTGGCACACCTATTCCCGCCGGGAAGAAAGTCCGGGAAGGAAGAAGGGCCCCGATTTCTTTGGAAGGCAGATGCTTCCCGCTTCGATTATCCGATTGATTTGTAGAGGACACTGCCCGAACTTCGCAGCGTCCCAGCCGGATTTTTCCATGAAACTAAGCTTGCGTACGAAGCTGATGGCAGTCTTGGTCCTGGCCCCCGTGCTGCTTTTGTTAGCGGCGATCGGAGCGATTTGGACGGTTGATTATCAGCAGCGCGTTGCCGAGAAGGGCGGGATGTTTCGGGGCGAAGCCATACAGGTTGCCCGCAGTCTGCGCTTGGCCGTCGAGCGGAGCATCGGAAGCCTTAACGAGCTGCTGAGCTTGGGCGACGTGGTTGGGTTGCTGCAGTCCGAGGAGGGCGAACAAGTCGATCTATCCTCGGACTTTTGGAAGGCTCGCACGCGACAAATCGATTCGCAGTGGTCTTCCTTGCGGCTAGACAGCCCGCAAATTCAGGCTGTGCTTAACAACGCGCTCGCCGCGAGGTTACGCGATTTTGGGCGAAAGAACTGGCTCTTTGCGGAACTCATCGTGGCGGATCGCGAGGGCAAGTTGGTTGCGGCGACGTCAAGGCCAGAGGATTACGATCAATCGGATGAAACCTGGTGGCGTGAGGGAATGCGTTTGAGCCTGGGTCAAGCCGTCCTCGAGGGATTCCATTACGACGAGAGTGTGGGTGTGCTTGCTCTTGAAATCGCGCTGCCAATCGTACCGGAGGCATTGGGCTCTCCGATTGGAGTTCTGAAGGCGGTGGTCAATGTTTCCACCCTTTTGGGTTCAGTGACGGTTCTTTCAACGGCATCCGAGGCCCAAGCCGAAGTCGTTGGGAAAGATGACAGCATCCTCTTGCAGTTGTCCGATATGAGCTTTGTCCCTACTGGGGACAAGATTTCCGCGGAAGCCGCGCGCCAGTTGCAACCTGATCGTCCCGGATGGTTCATTAGTGCCTTAAACGGAGGCGAAGCAAGCATGGTGGGATTTGCGCCCGTTCGGCTCTTGGGAATCTTCGCTTCGGACCAGGAGATTCACGGCGATCCTGTTCATGTGATCGTCCACACACCGGCGTCGACCATCCTGGCTCCACTTCGTCAGCGCGCGGCCGTACTCGTTACGGCTGGAGCATTGATCATCCTCGCTTGCCTGGGTGTCGTGATCTATCTGGCGCAAAAGACAATTCTCTCCCCGCTTAAGACGCTCAGCAAGGCCGCCGAGGCCATGGCAGCCACTGTGCTTTCGCGCAAGAGCGCCCGGCCTGGGAAGGAAATCCTTGATCCCCAAACCGCTTTGGCAGGCGTCGATGCGATCAAGACCGGAGACGAAATCGAAGAATTTGCCCGCGACTTTTCCGCCATGTCCGCGCGGCTGTTGCGATATCAGGAGGACCTGAGAGCGGAGATCGCTGAGAAGACTGCGGAGATTCAGCGCGACCTTGACATGGCGCGCGACTTTCAGCAGGCATTTCTGCCGCGCGACTACCCGCGGGTGCCGACCCATGCGGAGGAAGGAAGGCTCACCCTGAATTTCCATCATGTTTATCGAGCCGCCATGTCGGTAAGCGGCGATTTTCTTGATGTGATCAAACTCAACGACCATTGCGCCGGCGTGCTCATCGCCGACGTCATGGGCCACGGCACCCGCTCGGCACTTGTTACGGCCATTCTCCGAACTCTGCTCCACGGTTTGGCGAAAACCGGAGAAGACCCGGGCCTCTTTCTTTCGCTCCTCAATTCCAACTTTTACGCCACAATGAAGCGGACGGATCAACTCATTTTCGTCTCCGCGTGTTTTATTGTGTTTGACGCGCGGGAAGCGACCGCGCGGTGCGCCTCCGCGGGCCATCCAAGTCCTTTGATGGGAAACCGGCGCACGGGACGAGTTCAACCCATCTACAAAGACCTGAAGAAAAACCCGGCCCTCGGGCTGCTTCCCGAGGCATCTTATCAAGTATTCAGCCAGCAGCTCGAGGAGAATGACATCTATCTGCTTTTCACCGACGGCGTCGAAGAGGCAATGAACGCGAATGATGAATACTACGGGCGGGAACGTTTGGAGCGTGCGATGATCGGTGGCATGAACCTCGATATCGGCGACCTCACAGAGGCAATTGTTGACGACATTTTGAAGTTTTCCGGAAGTCAAGCGCTTGCGGACGACCTCTGCCTGGTCGCCGTGGAAGCCGTGTGCAAAAAGGTACAAGTAAGAGAATCCGTTCAACCGCCTGAACAGCGCACGCAGACTGCGGAATCTTGATGGGCGCCAAGCTTCCACTTGATCTGAATTCCCAGCTTTCCGTCCGCAGAGGGGAAATCAACCTTGAAGCTGGCCCGGGTGGCAAGCGGACGAGCGAGGCGCTCTGGAGCACATTTTGTTGTTACACGCGAGTTTGCCAATAACTGTTCGACTCGGGCTCCGAAGTTCGACAGCCTCGTTGTAGGAGGCAAATATTAAACCGATGTCGGAACCAGCCATTAACGATTTATCAAGAACGACGGATTCAACCATGGCAGTATTTCTGGACTTGGAGAATATCGCGTTGGGGGCAAAGACGGCAAAGTTCCCGCGATTCAACATCAAGTTGGTCTTGGAGCGCCTTCTGCTGCGCGGCAACATCGTCGTCAAGAAGGCGTATTGCGATTTCGACCGCTACAAGGAGTTCAAGAAAGACCTCCATGAGGCAGCTTTTGAATTGATTGAAATCCCGCATGTTCGGCAGTCGGGCAAGAATTCGGCGGATATTCGGATGGTGGTTGATGCGCTCGATCTTTGTTACACGAAGCAACATCTCGATACCTTTGTCATCCTTAGCGGCGATTCGGATTTTTCGCCGCTGGTTAGCAAGCTCAGGGAGAACGCCAAGACGGTCGTCGGCGTTGGCGTCAAGAGCTCGAGTGCGGACCTCTTCATCAATAACTGCGACCAGTTCCTGTACTATGACGATCTGGTTCGTGAGGAACTCGAGCGCCAGCGGGCCAAATCCATTCGCAAGACGGATTCCAAGCCGGAGAATTCTCCGGCGAAGCTCAAAGCCGGTCCGACGCGCGAGCAGGCGCTTGATGCGCTGGTCGCAACGCTGGCGGCTCTGGAACAAGAACGGGGCGAGGATCGCATCTGGGGCTCCATGATCAAACCGGCCCTAAAGCGGCGCAATCCGGGTTTCAACGAGCGCGCGCACGGTTTTCAATCCTTCAATGATTTGCTCAAGACCGCGGAGAAGGTAGGTCTTTTGAAACTGGAAACCGACGGAAAATCTCAGAATTTTACAGTCCGCTCGGTGCAGGCGGCGCCACAGAGCGGCGGTTAGCCCCGCATACAATGAAGACAGCACGCCCTTTGAGTGGCGCAAGGTCAACCCGGAAGCAAAATCC
>JAXIPG010000302.1:0-2437 GCA_045403045.1 Terrimicrobiaceae bacterium | reverse complement strand
GTCGATGCGGCGGGCTTGGACCATGGTGGTGCCGCGAGTGTTTTGGACTTTGCCCTGGATGGAAAGGAAGGGTTCCTGGGTGATGGTGAGGCGCCGCTGTTCGAAGAGTTGCGGGGCAACAATGGCGTTGGAGACGCCGGTTTCATCTTCGAGGCTGATAAAGACGAATCCCTTCGCGGTGCCGGGGCGCTGGCGGCAGATGACAATTCCTGCGATGCGAACGTCTTGCCCATTTCGGGACTGCGGCAGATCGCTCGCCAAGGTCACGTCGTGAAGTTGCTTGCGGATGAGAGCCATGGGGTGGCTTCCTGTGGTCACGCCAGTGCCGGCAAAATCGGCATCGAGACGCTCAAAGGCATTCATCGAAGCAAGGGGCGGAGGGGTTTGGATACCGCCGTCATCGAGACCGGGCAGATCCTCCGGGCGATGAGGCGTTTCGATTTTCCAGAGTCCGTCGCGGCGGTGTTCGACCAAGCCATTAAGCGCGCCGATGCGGGCCAGCATGCGAAGCGACGGTTTGTCGGTGGTGACGCGATTCTGAAAGTCCTGCAACGAGGCAAACGGCCGCTCGGTCCGTGTCGTCGGGATTCGCCTGCCGATGGCGGAATCCATTCCCTTGACCATGGAAAGTCCTAAGCGGATTGCTCCATCGTCCTCGATCGTGCTAAGCCATTCGGAGTGCAGCACCGAGATTGGGCGCACTGCAACTCCGTGCGCTTTGGCGTCACGAACGAGCGTGGCATTGCTGTAGAAGCCCATTGGTTGATTATTGAGCAGGGCGCAATAGAACTCCGGGGTTCGGTATACTTTCAACCAGCAGCTCGCATAGGCGATGAGGGCGAAGCTGATTGCGTGGCTCTCGGGGAAGCCATAGACGGCGAAGGATTGCACGGATTGGACGATCTTTTCCGCCACCTCAGGGTTGACGTTTTTGGCGGCCATGGCGCTGCGTAGTTTCACGCAGACTTTTTCCATCCTTTCCTGCGAGCGATGGAAGCTTAGTGCGCGGCGCAATTCTTCGGCTTCGCTGCCGCTGAAATCCGCCATGACCATGGCCATTTTCAAGAGTTGTTCCTGAAACAAAGGGACGCCCAGCGTGCGTTCGAGGGTGGGCCGCAGCCGTTCGTCGATGTATGTGACCGGTTCGGTGCCTTCGCGCCGGGCGAGATAGGGATGCACCATGCCGCCCTGGATGGGGCCGGGACGGATGATTGCCACTTCGACGACCACATCGTAAAAGCACTTCGGTTTTAGCCGCGGGAGGGTGGCCATTTGGGCGCGGCTTTCGACCTGGAAAGTGCCGATGGTGTCGGCGCGGGTCATGAGATCGTAAACCGCCGGATCATCCTTGGGAATGGCGGCCAGATCGACGGGGCGCTGGCGTTCCGCGCACAGCGTCATGGCGTCCTGCATTGCGGCCATCATTCCAAGGCCAAGAAGGTCCACCTTGATGATGCCGAGATCTTCGCAATCGTCCTTGTCCCATTGCGCCACGACGCGTCCGGGCATGGAGGCATTTTCGAGCGGAACCATCGAGCTGAGCGCGCCCTGGCAGATGATCATGCCGCCGGAGTGTTGTCCGAGATGGCGCGGCAGTCCATAGATCTGCTTGTAGAGCTGGATGGCGGCTTCCGCGCGGGGGTGATCGGAAGGAATTCCCGCCTGCTGGAGCTGGTCCCGCAAGGCAATAGTGTGGGGGAAGTCGCCATTGGCATACAAACTCGAGAAGCGATCGATGATATCGGGCGAAAAGTTCAACGCTTTGCCGATTTCGCGCATGGCGCTACGGCCGCGGTAAGTGATGACGTTGGCAGTCATGGCCGCGCCATGCTTGCCGTAACGGCGATAGACCTCCTGGATCACGCGCTCGCGACGGTCGCCGCTGGGAAGGTCCAGATCGATGTCGGGCCATGTCTTTCGGCCTTCGCTAAGGAAGCGTTCGAAGAGGAGATTGCTGGCGATGGGATCGCAGGCGGTGATGCCAAGGCTGTAGCAAACGACGCTATTGGCCGCGCTGCCGCGCCCCTGCATAAAAATGTCGTTTTGGCTGCAATAGTTCGCGATGTCCCAGACAATGAGAAAGTAGCCGGAGAAGCCGAGGCGGCAGATCAGGTCGAGTTCGAAGTTCAGTTGCTTGAGAACTTTTGCGCTGAGGTGGGAATATCGCGCTCGCGCTCCGGCGAAGGCCACTGTGCGCAGGAACGAATCCATCGTTTCGCCGGGAGGCACCGGATATTTCGGAAATTCGTAGCCGAGATTTTCAAGCGTGAATTCGAGGCGTTCAGCCACAAGCGCCGTGTTCTCGACGGCTTCGGGCAGGTCGGCGAAGAGGCGCTCCATTTGCCTGGCGGATTTGAGATGTCGCTCGGCGTTGATGCTTAGAAGGCGTCCGGCGGCATCGAGAGGTGTGTGATGCCGCGCGCAGGTGAAAAGATCG
>JAXIPG010000105.1:0-45472 GCA_045403045.1 Terrimicrobiaceae bacterium | reverse complement strand
GCCTGCGCTCGGCTCCTTGCGACCTTCCGAAAATTGACAGCAACGTGACATACGTGGGTTTCTCAACAGTCTCCTAGGGCCCGACAACATTGGGATCGGCCGGACTTCCTTCGGGCTGGACTCCCGTCGAATCGGCGCGGCCACCCGTCACATTAGTACCGGGCGGTGCCGTTTCCGGCTTGATCGTGCCGCGGCGGCCAACCAGCACATACCACGACGCGAGACCAATGGCACTTGCCATATGCATATAAACCTTGGTCGTACCGTTGTAGCTCGAGCGGAATTGAACACCGGCCAGCCTTCCGGGGCGGCGGTCATCAAGAATGAGTCCTCCCACGTCATCATAGACGTAAATATCGACATCGCGCGCCGCGAGGTCCGTTCCGACGAGGAAAACATAGTCGAGTCCCTTGTTCACGGGGATGAGAAATTCGATGGCGGTCCCGCCGCCGCAGACGCCCGAATGGTCGGTGGGCGCCATGGCAAAAGCCTTTTCCGTGTATTTTCTTGCCATCCGATAAGCCGTGTCCTCCGCCTCGGCGGGGTCGGCGAACGCCAGATCTACGCGCAACAAACCAGCTGCCGCCAAGCATAATGCGTACGAAATCCTCGTAGTCATTTTTTTGTTGTTCCTTATTGGTTTAACGCAGATTTCGATCACTGGTCGAGCGCTGATTTCACCGCCGCGTCGCCTATTGTTTTCAGCTTCGCCACATTTTCCTTGGACACGGCCTGGTCCTTGCCGATGGAAACAAGGGGCAAAGCCTGGTCGAAGGCCGAGGGCAGGGCCTTCACGCGTGGGTGCGCCAGGCTCTCCGCCGGCAGTTCTTTGATTTCCTTGCTGAGTTCCCCGACAAGCAGCGGTTCCCTCAGCACATTGGAAATGTCCGGATCATAGTTTTCGATTAGATAGTACGTGATGTGGCGAGCGCCTTGCATCCAACCCGAAGCGATGATCAATTTCCGATGGTTGGCATTTTCCTCGCGATTGAGGATTTTCATGATGTCCGCTTGCAGGAATCCCAGCTCGAGAAAAACATCGAGCCACTTCCCCTTATTGGCGTTCTCACGAACAAGGCGCGCGCGCCTGAGCTCTTCTTCGCCGGCCCCGAGCTTCTTCGCGATGGACTCGATCTGAGTCGCGCACGAATTGAGCTTCTCGACATCCTGCGATTTCACCGCAACAAGTCCGTCAGCGATCTTGACTCCTAAAGCGAGGGCAGCCGAAGTCTTGTCCGGGCAGGAATTCGCATCCACGTCGATCGCCACAGCGTCATAGACTTTTCCCCATTGGATTTTCTTTCCTTTGGTCGCGACCTCGATGGCGAGCATCTTGTCGTAGGGGCTTGGAAGCGGCAGCCGTGAGCTTTGGGCCTGGCTCGGATCGAAAGGCGCCTTGGGCGGCACATCTTCGGGCTTGCTTTTCTCCTCGGCATTCAGCCGACTGGCAAGGCCGATCGAGAAAAGAAAAGCAACGAGGACAAGAGGCGAAAAAGATGACGCTTGCATCGGAATGAGATTGGGAAGAGCTCATTGTGTTTGTAAGGACTTTTTTTTCTATGAAAACAAAAAACTCGCCGCGTCGCCGTCTCCGGCTGGCGTGGATGGGGCTTGCCCTGCTTACCGCGTGTTTGCTTGCGTCCTGCGAGGGAGGGGATGTCAGCCTGCAAGGCGAGCTTGCGGAGCTTCGCGAAAGAGTCCGTCGCGCGGAGCAGGAACGGGATCAGGCAATGCGAGAGAAAAGCCGCGAAGCGGGGCATCTCGCGGGTGTTGAGATTCAGCCCGTCTCGACCCTCCAAAAGAAATTTGAAGAGGCCGCCAAGCGCTTCGAGCAGGATGTCATCGCGACTTTTCCCGGTTACCGTCCGGCATCGATCAAAAGCGGTAAATTCGCATATGTCTTTGACGAGCAGGATCCTTACCGAATCCCGGTTGAGCTAAGCCTACGACCCAACTCGGCATCCGCCCTGACACCCGAAGTTCCACCAATTGTCTTCCAAGCGCGCGGGACGGCGGGCGGAGAATGGAAGATGCCCGGGCAGGCCGCGCTGCGGGAAATGCAGGCTGCGGCCTCCGCGCGCGCCGCGAGCCAGTCCCACGCCGAACGACGCGCCCAAGAATCTGCCTCCCCTTCCCAGCCTCCCGCCACCGCCCAATCGTCCAAGGGACCCCGCGCCCAAATCGTAAGCTGGGGGGATGAGGATTCTGCCGCTCCTCAACAGTCTTCGCGCCCTCAGGATTCACCGGCCGCGACCGCTACTCCAAGCGCAAGCACCCCGCGCGCCAATGAAAGTTATGAAATCCGCTTCAACGACTAAGAAGAAGGCGCCGCGACCGCACATCCCGCCGTGAAAGGCGGGATTGTGGGCCGAACCTGTCCCAGATATACTTTCATCCTAGAGGGATGATCAAGCACCTCCGATATCAGCATTTTGAAATCACGCTCCAGGCTGACGGCACCCCATGTGTTCTGGGACGTGGATCGATGGGCGTCACTTACAAGGCATTCGATACCAACCTGCATTGCCATGTCGCACTCAAGATCATCGCCCCAGATCTTCTCGGTGATCAGCTAACCCGAGAGCGCTTTCAACGCGAAGCCCGCGTGGCGGCAGCAATCCGCCACCCAAACGTCGCTGCCGTGTCCTACCTCGGCGAGGAGGAGGGAGAGATTTTCTATGCTATGGAATTTGTGGAGGGCATCACGCTGGATCAAGAGATTCGCGAGCACAGCCGGCTCGCCCCTTCAAAAGCGCTCGAGATCACCCTCCAAGTCTGCCGCGCGCTTGCTGCATTGCATCGTCAGGGTCTCGTGCATCGCGACATCAAACCTTCCAACATCATGCTGATCGAGGCGGGCGAAGATGAACTCAGGGTAAAGCTCGTTGATTTTGGACTCGCAAAATTCCTGGCGGGAAATTTCACAAGTCCCGCTCTCGCACAAGCTTCCGCCGCGGGATTCCATGGTACTCCCTACTATGCCAGTCCAGAACAGATCAACGGTCAGGAGGTGGACATTCGATCGGACATCTATTCGCTTGGGGCCACAATCTTCACCGCGCTCTCCGGGCACGTGCCGTTCTCCGGCTCTTTTGCGCAAGTCCTTTCCCAACACCTCACCAAGCCGCCACCACTGGAAGCCCTGCTTGAACTGCCGCCGGAGATTCGGGCGCTGGTCGGGCGCATGTTAGCTAAGAATCCGGCGGATCGTTTCCAGACCCCTGCCGAGCTGCGTACCGCCCTCGAAGCAACCTGGCAAACCGTCCGGCCTCCTCGGGATCGCCCCTCCCCCGCGGACTCAGAAGGCATTGTGGCCGCACAACCGCGACCAGTTCGTAAAAGCGAGTCCCCCCGACTTACACTTCTCGAGCTCATGAAGCGACGACGCGCGCTCCCTTTGAGGGAAGCGTTGGTTCTCTTGGAGCGCATCGCAGCGAAGCTCGACGCCTTGGAGAGCGCCGCACTGCCATGCCCCGCGCTGACTCTGGGAGATGTCACTATCGAACCCCCGGAGCTTTTCGATCAACATCTCGATGAATCCCAGACCTTGAATGTTGCTTTTCCAGACGAGAATTCCAGCGCCACGATGATTCATACTCCGAACGCAACCATTGTTCCTGCGTTGAACCTCCCACCGGAATCGCAAACGGGGCCGCGCGTCCTAGCGATGCTCGGGTACGAACTGCTGGGTGGCATGCGCACGGAATCCGCAGGGCGATGGACCCCGCTCCCAAGCCTTTCCGCTCACGGCAACGCCGCCCTGCGCAGCGCTATCGAGCAGCGGGATGCCTACCAAAGCGCTGCCGAGCTTGTCGCCGCGCTGCGGCCCGAGGCCAAACCTTCGCGCCACAGATCGTCCGGCCGCACGGCGCCTCGCCAGCTCACCGTTTCCCAACCGGTCCAAACTTTTCCCGATCGTCCGCCACCAAGCACGAGGAAGCCCCATTTTGCAGCGCTGTATGCGGTCATCGGCTCGAGCGCGATATTTTTTGTCCTCCTTGTCGCAACAGGATTCTGGTTCTCGCGCCCCAGGGCGATTCCCACTCCAAGCCCGAGCCCCGAGCCCGCTCCCACCCAGGAAAAGACAGCCACCCTCGAGAAACCCGCGCCAAAGACAGCCACCACCGAAAAGCCGGCGCAGAAGGATGATCCCTCGGCGCCTTTTCTACTTGCCGCCGAAGAGGCCAAGAGGAGAGATGACGACGCCGGAGCTTTTGAAAATTTCTCGCGAGCGCTTGACGCGTCTCCTGGAAAGAAGGGACCTAAAGAAGAGATGGAAATGATCGCGGCTCGCCTGCGTTCGAACGCCGTTCAACTCACACCCGAAAAATTCTCCATGCTGCAAGGGCCGCTCGAGCAGGCGGCCAAGCACAACGTGCTCTCCGCACAAATGCTGTTGGGCGAATGGCTGCGGAAGAGCGATCCCCAAGCAGCTCTAAAATGGTTTGCTGCTGCTGCCGCTCAGGGACAGACCGAGGCCATGACCCAAGCCGGTCTGATGATGGCCAACGGCCTCGGAAACGACGCGCCCGATTTTTCCGCCGCAGTGGCCTGGTTTCAGCAGGGAGCAGCCGGGGGAGACACCGATGCCATGGTCTCCCTCGCTGATTGCCTGCTCCACGCCAAGGGCATTGCGAAAAACGAGGCGCAGGCCGTTGAACTGCTGCGCGCCGCCGCCGCCCTCAATCACCCTAATGCCATGAATACGCTTGGCGACCTCTTAAAGAAGGGCATCCCCGGTCTTTTGGATCCTAATGTAAGCGAAGCCTTTCGCCTCTTCGCACGGGCGAAGGAGATGGGCTTCCTGGACGCCCAGGCGAACCTGGGCGTTATGTACGTTAACGGTCTTGGCGTGCCGATCGACCGCAATCAGGCTTTCAGTCTCTGGAAGGATGGTGCGGCGCAAGGCAACGCCATGAACATGTTTTTCTACGCCATGGCGCTCGAAGGCGGGCTGGCCGGCGCTCCGCAACCTGCCGAGGCCCGTCAGTGGTATCTTGAAGCTGCAAAACGGGGAAACGCCGCCGCAGCGGCTTGGTGCCGCCGAAACGGCGCCGCGCCGAAGTGACCCCCGCCCCTTGACAACTCCTGGTTTTATGCTTGTCAAAGCCCAACACAATCCTGTAGCGCTTCCGGCTTATGAATCCTAAAGTATTTCCAGTGACCGCCGTGGCGGTTTGTCTGGCGATGACTTCCTCCGGCTGTGAAAATCTTACCCCCGGAGAAAACGCCGCATTTTTCGGGACGGTCGCCGGCCTTGCCACGGGCATTCCGCTCGCCGCGGCCGGCGTCGATTCCCGCATCGCCGTACCCGCTGCCCTCGGAGCAGCCGCGCTCGCCGCAGGAGTGTCCTACGTGATTGCCAAGCACCAAGCGAGCGAGCGCCAGCGGAAGATTGCCGAGCAGCGCGCGCGCCTCTACATGGCACAGCGGGCTGCCGCACAACAACGGACAGCGAGAACGGCTTCCACAGCCAGGGCCTCCGGCACGAAGAAAGCTAAACCGCCAAAGGAAACCCGCTACATCGCAGTGAAGACTGAGAAGGAGTCCTTCAATAAAGGCCAGTCCGCCGTCATGATCTACGATACCCAGAGCAACCAGATCGTCGGCAACAATGTCTATGACCTGAAGTCCACGCCGAAAGTCGGCCAGACATCCAAGTTTGACACCTACACCGCCGAGTATGTCGGCACAGGATCCTAAGAGACTGACATAACTGTTTTTATTCTAGAACGACGCCGACAGGGCAATGATCGCTTCCGATGGCCAGAAAATCGTGAAATCCTTTGTCAAGGACTGCGCGGATCCCATTAACGTTCCACGAAACCAGCTTCACACAGCGAAGGAGAACTCGGAGCGGACCGCGTGGTGATCGGAGGCCGGGGTGGGAATGACGGCGCAAGCCTCGAGCCGCAATGCATAGTTATAGAAAATATGATCAATAACAAACGGCATCCTTCGCCATGTCACTTCAGTATTTTGCGAAGGGTGAAAACCTGCGCGTTTGAATTGCTCGATCAACGTCTCGCCCGGCGCGCTGTTGAAATCACCGCCCAGCAGTGTCGCGCCGCTAGATCTTCTCAACTCAACCTCGACGCGATCGCGCTGAGTGTGATGGTCATTGCTTGAGGCATTGATCATAAAGAACGCCTGGAGATGAGTGTTAATCAGGCGCAACGCATGCCCCTCGATATCCGTCTCTACGCAGATCAACAGACGGTGCGAGGGCTTACGCATTACTCCTCCGAATTCAAAAGCGATTTCCGCCGGTGGAAGGTCTCTGCGGAAAAAATTCCTCAAAGGCGTCTTTGAGAATATCGCCAGGCCAAGACCGAAGGGAATTTCCATTCTGTTCGGTCGCGGGTAGCCGAAAACCGAATCGTAGCCGGCGAGGTCCTTCCTCAAGCGCTCGTAGTGGGGCGGCGGCTCGACCTGCTGTCCGCCATCGTATCCGCGCTCGACCTCCTGGAGAAAAACGATGTCCGCATCCTGTTCGCGCAGGAAGGAGATCGAGCGGGCCAGACTCACCTCGGCCTCGTCCGGATTTTCCTCATCCCAGACCTGGCCATTCTGCATGTTAAAAGTCAGCGCGCTGAACATCGTTTTGCCGTGCCTTGCCAACGCGTGCTGGCAACCTCTACAATCCCCCGCGAGTAAGCAAGGCAAATATACCATGCACAAACTCGTATTGATTCGTCACGGCGAAAGCGCTTGAAACAAAGAAAATCGGTTCACCGGTTGGACCGATGAGCGTTTCTATGCTTCTTCCGTGTCCTCAGCGTCGCTTACCACCGGGGCGATGTCCTGGAGATTCTCGCCTTCGCGGAGGTCGATGAGTTTCACACCCTGGGCATTGCGCCCGGTCTCGCGGATCTCGGCCACCCTGGTACGCACCATCTTTCCCTTGTTTGTAATGAGCATGATTTCGTCGGCATCCCGGACGGTGAGCGCCCCGGCGACGCCCCCTGTCCTCTCATTAGTCTTCATCGTGATGATCCCTTTGCCGCCCCGGCTTTGCACTCGATACTCGTCGAAGCTTGTGCGCTTGCCGAGGCCGTTCTCCCCCGCTACGAGAAGCTGCGCGTCCTTGTTTACCACGGCCGCGCCGACAACAAAGTCGCCCTTCTCGAGGCGGATCCCCCAGACGCCAACAGTATCGCGGCCCTGGTCGCGCATTTCCTCTTCATGGAAACGGATGCTCATCCCGTCGTGGGTGATGAGCACGATTTCATCCTGACCGTTGGTCAACCGGCAATCGATGAGGCGGTCGCCTTCCTCGATCCTGATGGCAATGATGCCGCCCTTCCGGATGTTCTTGAAATCATTGAGGTTCGATTTCTTCACGATGCCGCTACGTGTCGAGAAGACAACGTGCAGCTTGTCGCTCCAGGTTTCCTCATCGGTCTTCTGTCCTTGGATTCGAATGGTGGCTGCGATTTTCTCCTCATTGCGGAGCTCGAGCAAGTTCACGATCGATCTCCCCTTGCTGGCGCGAGAGCCCTCCGGAATCTCAAAGACTCGCTCGACATAGCAGCGACCACTCTCGGTGAAAAACATCAGGTAATCGTGCGTCGTCGCCGTGAACAGATGCTCGACGAAATCGCTGTCCTCAATGTTCTCCGCTTCGCGCGCCGTCATGCCAATCACGCCCTTGCCCCCGCGTTTCTGAGCGCGGTAGGCGCTGACCAGCGTGCGTTTGATGAAGCCGTTGTGCGTGAGCGTGACGATGACACCTTCGTTGGCGATCAGATCCTCAATGGCGATCTCTCCTTCCGCCGCCACAATCTGTGTGCGGCGTTCGGTTCCGTGTTTTTTCTGGATTTCACGCAGTTCGGACTTGATGATCTTTAGCACACGCGCCTCCTTGGCGATGATGTCGAGGAGGTCTTTGATCGCTTCGAGCAAGGCATCGTACTCCTTCTTGATGCTCTCGCGTTCGAGGCCGGTGAGCTGATAGAGGCGCAAGTCAAGGATGTGGCCAACCTGCTTCTCGGTGAATTTGTATCTCCCGTCCACAATCCGGGCGTCATCGCGGATCAAGATCCCGATATGCTCCACAGATTCGCGCGCCCATGAGAGCGCCATCAATTTTATCTTGGCATCGTCGCGGTCGCGGGAATCGCGGATGATCTTAATGAAATCGTCCAGATTGGCCAGGGCGATGAGATAGCCTTCGAGCTTCTCCGCTTCGATCTCGGCTTGTCTGAGGAGGAAACGGGCGCGGCGCAGCGCGACCTCGCGCCTGTGCTCGATGTAGCAAGATATGGCGTCCTTGAGTGACAGGAGTTTCGGCTTCCCGCGATCAATCGCCAACATATTGACACTGAACGAAGATTCGAGCGCAGTGTGCTTGTAGAGATTGTTGATCAGAACCTTCGGATTACCGTCGCGCTTGAGTTCGATGGCCACACGGGTGTTTTCGTCGGACTCGTCACGAACGTCGCTGATGCCCTGGAGAACCTTCTCGTTAACGAGCTCGGCAATCCGTTTGACGAGCTCGGCGCGGTTAACGCCAAAAGGAATCTCCGTGACGATGATATTTTCTCGCCCACCCTTGACCTCCTCCGTGCCCACGCGGGCCCGCACCCGTACTGAGCCGCGCCCCGTCTCAAAATATGACTTGATTCCGCCGCTTCCCTGAATGAGGCAGCCCGTTGGAAAGTCAGGCCCTTTGATGTAATGCATCAGACCCTCGATGGAGATGTCGGGATCGTCAATCTGGGCGCAGATGCCATCAATCGTCTCGCTAAGATTGTGCGGCGGGATGTTGGTCGCCATGCCTACGGCAATCCCTGTGCCGCCGTTTATCAGCAGATTGGGAAAGGATGCCGGAAACACAACCGGCTCGGTGAGCCTCTCGTCGTAGTTGGGGACGAAATCCACCGTGTCCTTCTCGAGATCATCGAGAAGAGTTCCGCCAAGCGAAGTGAACCGGGCTTCCGTGTAACGCATGGCCGCGGGCGGATCGCCTTCCACGGAGCCGAAGTTGCCCTGGGGATCCACAAGCGTGTCCCGCATGGCCCAGTGTTGCGCCATATGGACCAGCGTGGGATAGATCACCGCCTCGCCATGAGGGTGGTAGTTGCCTGAGGTATCGCCGCAAATCTTCGCGCATTTCATGTGCTTACGGGGCGGATACAGGCTCAGCTCGTGCATGGCATACAAGATGCGCCGCTGTGAGGGCTTAAGGCCGTCACGGGCATCCGGCAGTGCCCGGGAAATAATGACGGACATCGAGTAATCCAGGAACGACTTCGACATCTCGTCGGCCACGTCGACCTTCTCGACACGTTCGTTGTGGGTGTACATGCGAACCAATCAGCTTTCCTCGAATCCTGAGTCTGCAACCTTAGACACGATTTGGTCTCTCATGACTCTTCTGAGGTCCTTCCAATGGACCGCGCAATGCGCCGTCTCAGCAGCCTGTCCGGAATGGCCCCTTCATTGGCACACTCAGTTTTCTGAGGAAGTGTCATCTTGAATTTGAGTCCGACATGCTGCTTTAGACATCAAGCCGCGCGTTGAGCGCATTGTCCTCGATGAACTGGCGCCGTGGTTCGACGACATCGCCCATGAGGATCGTGAACATGCGATCGGCTTCGACAGCATTGTCCTCATTGAGATCGACCTTCATGAGCTTGCGCTTGTCGGGGTTCATCGTGGTCTCGAAAAGCTGCTTTGGGTTCATTTCGCCCAAGCCTTTGAAGCGTTGGATTTGCATGCCCTTTTTCCCGATATCGAGAACCTTCGCGAGGATTTCGGGTATCGAAAACACCGCATGCAACACCGACTTCTCCCCCTCCCCCTCCGTCAGTTCAAAGATGGGGTGGTCGCTGTCGGAAAAGTGCTCGACCTGAAGACCTTTCCTGGCCAGCTCGGTTATGAGTTTTAGAACGGCATGGGATTCGTGCAGTTCGACCAGGTTGGCGCGGCGGCGCAGAGCGCCTTCCTGTTTCTTCGGCTTCTCCGCCGGCTCTGCATCACCGTTCGACCGCGACGTGTCGGAGTTTCCGCCGCCTTCGACGGACGCCTCATCGTCGAAAAGATTGAGATCACGGTTCTCCTCATGAAACTCGCGCATCTCCGCCTCGCCAGGGAAATAAGTGACCCACTCGATATTGCCCTCGCGAATCTTGACGAGATATGCGGGCAGTGTGCCAGTCTTCGGATCGCGCTCGCGTAGGTACTCTTCGAAGTCGCCACCGTGTCTTCGGATGACTTCGCTGAACTTGGCGAGCCTCTCGAGCAATTCCAGGATATCCTTGAGTTGGGACGCGGTGAACACTTTGCCGTCCGCGAGATTCCTAAGCTTCACCTCCTCCGCGCCCAGTGAGATGAGGATGCGATTGAGTTGCGCATCGTCGTCAACGTATTCTTCCCGCTTCTTGCGTTTGATGAGGTAGAGCGGCGGGCAGGCGATGTAAATCTTGCCCTGCTTCACGAGCTCCGGCATTTGGCGGTAAAAGAACGTCAGCAACAGCGTGCGGATGTGGGATCCGTCCACGTCGGCATCGGTCATGATGATGATGCGGCCATAGCGCAGTTTGGAAATATTGAATGCGCCTTCCTGGTCCCCGCCGCCGATCCCAGTGCCCACTGCGGTGATCATGGTCTGGATCTCGGTGTTCTGAAGCACCTTGTCGAGACGAGCCTTCTCGACGTTGATCAGCTTGCCGCGGATGGGCAGAATGGCTTGATAGCGGCGGTCGCGTCCCTGCTTGGCCGAACCACCCGCCGAGTCGCCTTCAACAATGTACAGCTCGGTCAGGCTGGGATCACGCTCCGAACAGTCGGCGAGCTTCCCCGGCAGCCCGCCACCGGTCAATGCGCCCTTGCGGACGGTTTCGCGAGCCTTGCGAGCGGCCTCTCGGGCCCGTGCGGCAGTGAGACCCTTGTCGACGATCCTCTTGGCAACGGCGGGCGTTTGGTCGAAAAAAGTCATCAGCCCCTCGTAAGTGATCGAGGAGACGATGCCTTCCACCTCAGGCGTCACGAGCTTAACCTTCGTTTGCGATTCAAAGCCAGGCCACGGGTGCTTGATTGAGAGAACGGAAATGAGCCCTTCGCGCACGTCGTCGCCGGAAATCGGAGGATCTTTCTCCTTCACCAGGCTGTTCTGCTTGGCGTACTGGTTGATCGCGCGCGTCAACGCCGTGCGAAAACCAGTCGTATGTGTGCCGCCATCCGGATTCGGGATGGCATTGGTGAAGCAAAGGATCTGGTCGTTGTAGCTGTCGTTGTATTGCAGCACCAGATCCACGAACATATCATCCTCGACCTCCTGCTGGTCCTTGTTGCGAAACTTCACCCGGCGCCTGCCTTCGAGCACAATCGGTTTCGGGTGCAGAAGCTGTTTGTTTTCGCCGAGTTGCCTGACGAACTCCTCGATGCCGAGCTTGTACAGATATTGTTCGTGTTTGGGCGGATCGGTACGCTCGTCAGTGATGTTGATCTCCAGTCCCGGATTGAGAAAGGCAAGCTCGCGCAGCCGCGCCGTAAGCTTCGCAAACTGGAACTCGGTGGTGATGTTGAAGATCGTCGGATCCGGCAAAAATGTGATCAGCGTGCCCGTGTGCTTCTTGTTTTTGAGATCGCCAATCACCATGAGCTTCTGCGTCGTCACACCCCGCGCGAATGCCATGTGATAAACCTTGCCGTCGCGCGACACCTCCACCTTGAACCAGTCCGAAAGCGCGTTGACACACTTCGCACCGACACCATGCAGACCGCCCGAAAACTTGTAGGCGCCCTGCCCGAATTTTCCACCCGCGTGGAGGTTCGTCAGGACCAACTCGATGGCGGGCACCTTGAACTTCGGATGGATGTCCACTGGAATGCCACGCCCGTTGTCCTTGATCGAACACGAGCCGTCGGCGTGAAGCGTCACGTCGACCCGAGAGCAATAGCCGGCAAGATGTTCGTCGACCGAATTGTCGAGCACCTCAAAAACAGCATGGTGCAGACCCCGTTCGTCGGTGGGACCGATATACATGCCGGGACGCTGGCGAACACCCGCAAGGCCCTCCAGCTTGTCAATTTTGGAAGCGTCGTACTTTTCGGTTTTCGGCGAAGAATTCGGTTCGTCGGACATCAAGATTTGAGGAATTTGAGCAGCAGATTTGGTTGCCCTTGAGCTTAGTCTCAACCAGCGGCAGCGACAACCGTTTTTTGAACAAAATTCGGCCAAAATCCACAAAATATAGGGACTTCACATACCAGCCCCCACAAGATATTGGGTCTGACCAAAGGTGATGAGATTTTTCCGCAATCTGTTTCCATGGGCAGGGCTGGCGATGTGGCTGGCGCTGACTTTGGCGGCATGCAGTTGGAATTGGAGGCAGGTTTTCGTAGGGGGACAGGTATATTTCGCCGACCCGGACTGCTATTCCCGAATGACGCGTGTCCAACAAGTGATCGCCACGCCGTGGAAGTCCATCAGATTCCATGATTTTGAGAATGCTCCGCTGGGCATTGTTCCGCACACCACCGCGCCAATGGACCTTCTAATCGCCGCGCTCGCGGGAGTTATTCATCTTGGATGTTGGATCACAGGTTTTCGTGATCCTTCCCCACCTCTTGATCTTGCTGGCGCATTTCTCTCGCCCTTGCTGGGAATGACGCTCGTTGCCTTTCTCTGGTGGTGGGGGCGCAAACTCGCGCTTCCGTATCGCAATGCGGTGCTCGCAATCGCGGCCTTATCGCCAATTCTCGCACACGGTTTCCAGCTTGGGCGCCCTGATCATCAGTCGCTCGTTCTCTTGCTCGTAGGGACGGCCCTCGCTTCGGAACTTGCGCTTTGGAAGCGGCCCTCGCAGGCATGGGAAATCTTTTCTGCGACCTTTTGGGCACTGGCCCTATGGGCGTCGTTCTTCGAACCTCTCATTCTTCTCGCGGCCACAGTATTGTTGCGCGTCGGAGTCCTGGGCAGAAAGTCCATTCCGGACAGAAAGGCCGTCGTGGTCTTCGCCTTGCTGTTGGTCGTGGCAATGCTGTTCGATGGCTGGCGACTCCGAGCGCCTTCCGCCGAAGAGCGAAGTTACTTTTTTCGCTGGGTGCTCAACATCGGAGAATTGCGCCATGCGACGCTGCCACAACTCTCCTGCTGGACAGGATGGCTTCTGATCGTATCGCCCGCTCTTCTTTTGTGGCACTTTTGGAAGGCAAGAGACAGTTCGTGCGCGGCGCTTGCCGCGTTGTTGCTTCTGCTGGCGGGTCTTTCCCTATGGCACATGCGATGGGGATATTTTCTCGCTATCGCCTTCGCTCTCAGCCTCCCATGGGCTCTTGCGGCCATCCCTTGGAAACCGGTCGCTTGGCTTGCCTTTGTAATCTCCCTCTGGCCCGTGGCCGGAGAGTGGGACCGGCAGCTCTACCCCGACGAAGAGGGAAGAACCGCCCGCGAGGAAGATCGTGAGGAAGCCTTCCTATTACGTGAAACCGCGCAGACTCTTATCTCGCCAGAGCGCACGATCATCCTTGCTCCATGGTGGCTCAGCCCGGCGATCGTGTATTGGTCTGGGCAGCGTTGTGTAAGTGGAAGCTCGCATCAAAGCCTTCCAGGAACCGTGGACAGCTCCCGGTTTTATCTTTCGACCGCTCCGGAGGAAGCCTGCAAGATTCTTAGAAAGCGCTCCGTCAATTATGTGATCGCCTACGAACCTTCACGCGTGGTTTCAAATTCCGCACAGATCCTCGGCCAAACGCCGCCGGACAACCCGTTGGGAAAAATGCTTTACGAGCACCCCTACTCTGCACCTGCTTTCCTCCGCCTCGTCTATGAGAATAGATTTTTCAAAGTCTTCGAGTTCGTTGACAGGCCGCCACTCCGTTCGCTCCGGCAACCTTGACCTTGTCCAGGCCGAGGTCTAGCCTACGGAAACTCGAAGGAAGTCCTATGGCATTACTTAGGCCCGATCCCACTTTTTATCCTTCACCCCGTTTGGCAATGCAGGCGCCTGCGGAAAAGCTCGCCTACGTCGCCGCGCTCAATCCACCCGGCAGCGCACTGAACGATGCGATCTTGGTGATCGACGTTGACCCAGCGTCAGCCCACTACGGCCGACGCGTCGGACAGATTGTCCTGCCGAACGCTGGAGACGAATTGCACCACTTCGGCTGGAACGCATGCAGCTCGGCATTGTGTCCCTACGCTCCGCATCCACACATCGAACGCCGCTATTTGGTGGTACCGGGTATCCGCTCTTCGCGAATCTACACGGCCATCAGTTGCATGTTTGGGATTTGCGCAGGCGACGGCACGTCCAGGCGCTCGATCTGGGCAAGGAATACCAGATGGTCCTCGAAATGCGGCCAGCGCATGATCCGACCAAGACCTACGGATTTGTTGGCGTTGTTATCTCTCTCAAGGATCTCGGCGCCTCGGTTTGGCTCTGGCACAGGCAAAACGGCGCATGGCAGATTGAAAAAGTCATCGAAATCCCTGCTGAGCCGGCCGATCCGGAACAGCTTCCGCCGCTGCTTCAGGGATTTAAAGCGGTGCCGCCGCTGGTCAGCGACATCAACCTCTCCTTGGACGATCGATTTCTCTACATCTCTTGCTGGGGTACCGGAGAAATGCTGCAATACGACGTCTCCGATCCGTTCCATCCCAAACAAACCGGCTCGGTCCATATCGGTGGAATTGTGCGCCAAACGCCACATCCCGCCGAACCTGGCAAACCGCTACGCGGTGGTCCCCAAATGGTCGAGGTGAGCCGTGACGGCAAGCGCGTGTATTTCACCAATTCCCTTTATGCCGCATGGGATGAACAATTCTACCCCGCGGGCGTCGGAAGCTGGATGGTGAAGCTCGACGTGGTTCCGGAGGGCGGCGTTGGTTTGGACACGAATTTTTTCATGCAGCCGGAGGATTACCGCGTGCGCCAGATCCGGCTTGAAGGTGGCGACTCGTCGTCCGACTCGTTCTGCTATCCGTGAGCGAAGCATGGCCGTGGGTGGCGCTGCTTGGCCTCGGCGCCTTCCACGGCATCAACCCGGGGATGGGCTGGCTTTTTGCCGTTGCCCTAGGATTGCAGGAACGGCGGCGATCTGCCGTATGGAAGGCCCTCCCGCCAATCGCTGCCGGTCATGCGCTTTCGGTGGGACTGGTTGTTGCGCTCGTCGCAGTAATCCGAGCGAGCGTCCCTTACCAGGCTCTGCGTTGGTCCGCAGCGGCGCTGCTCGTCGGGTTCGGAATTTATCGCCTTGTCCGCGCGAGACATCCCCGATGGGTGGGAATGCGTGTCGGCTTCCGCGATCTCACTCTGTGGTCGTTCTTGATGGCCTCTGCGCACGGCGCCGGACTGATGCTGGTACCCGTGTTTCTGAGCACGATGAATCCGGAGACCGCCCATGACCTGCACGCTGCGCACGGCGGGCACTCCGGCCATGGCGCAGACCTCGATCTCCTGAATCATCCATGGCTCGCCGGAGCCGCCGTCGTCGTTCACACGCTCGGACACTTGCTCGTGGCCGGTCTCGTTGCGACGATCGTCTATGAAAAAGCTAGGCGTCCGCATTCTGCAACGGGCATGGTTCAATTTCGATTTCGCTTGGGTCATCGCGCTGATCGTTTCAGGGCTCGTAACGGCGCTCCTTTGATCACCCGTATCCCAACTCCGTCAGGGTCGCACGCGCAATTCCGCGCAACGTTCAGCTCACTCAAACTTCCTCTTGGCAGCCTTTGCCGGAGTCGGAATTGGCCGTCTCGCGAACTTGCGTATTATCACGTAGAAAACGGGCGTAAGGAAGATACCGAAAATAGTTACGCCGAGCATTCCCGCGAACACTGCTGTGCCCAGTGTCTGCCGCATTTCGGCGCCGGCGCCCGAGCCAAGCATAAGAGGGACGACGCCGGCAATGAAAGCGAAGGAAGTCATAAGGATCGGCCGCAGGCGGAGCTTGCACGCTTCGACGACGGCGGGAATGGCGCCCTTGCCCGAATCTTCAATTTGCTTGGCGTATTCGACGATCAGAATCGCGTTCTTACATGCGAGGCCTACAAGGACTACGAAGCCGATCTGGGTAAAGATATTATTGTCCATTCCACGCAATAAGACGCCCGCTAGCGAAGAAAGCAGGCACATGGGGACGATAAGGATGATGGAAAAGGGAAGTGCCCAGCTTTCATATTGCGCTGCGAGAGTCAGGAAGACGAAGAGGACGCAAAGCGGAAAAATGAAAAGCGCGGTGTTCCCCGCCAGGATCTGCTGATAGGTGAGGTCGGTCCATTCGAAGCTGAAGCCGGGCGGGAGCAATTGTCGGCACAAGTCTTCCATCACGCTGATGGCGTGGCCGGAGCTGTATCCCGGCTTTGTGTCCCCGGTGAGGTCGGCCGCCGTGTAAAGATTGTATCGGGTGACGACGCCGGGCCCGAATGTTTCCTCCACGAAGGCCATGGTGCTTAAGGGAACCATCTTGCCCTCCGCGCTTCGCGTCTTGAGCTTGAGAATATCTGCGGCGGTGACACGGAATTTGCTGTCGGCTTGCGCATTCACCTGGAATGAACGCCCAAGGAATGTGAAATCATTCACATACGCGGAGCCGAGATAAATTTGGAGAGTATCAAAAACGTTATTGAGCGGAACGTTCATACTCTTGGCCTTCGTGCGATCGACATCCACGAAAACCTCAGGTGTATCGGCGCGGAAACTGGAAAAGAGTCCTACGAGACCCGGTTGCCGTTCGCCGGCCTCGACCAGGCTCTGCGTGATGGCTTGCAGTTGCTGGTACTCTCCGCCGCGCCGGTCCTGGATCATCATTCGAAATCCGCCCGTACTTCCGACGCCCTGAATGGGCGGCGGCCCAAAGGCGAAAACGAGGGCTTCGGGGATTTGATTAAATTTCGCGCGAAGGTTTCGCAAAATCGCATCAGCGCTCAAGTCCGGGGTCTTGCGCTTCTTGAAGTCGTCCAGGATCACAATGATCGAGCCGACGTTGGATTGGTTGCTGCCACTTAGCATCGAAAAGCCGTTGATCACGAGTGAGGTGGTGATACCGGGGGTCTCTTTGATGAGAGCGAGGGCCTTTGCTGTTACGGCTTGCGTGCGCTCGAGCGACGCTGCGTCAGGGAGTTGGCAGGCGACGATAAGATAACCTTGGTCCTGCTGCGGAACAAAGCCAACGGGTGTGACCTTGAAACCGTATCCGGTTAGCACGAGAAGGCCAAGATAGAGCACCCCGCAGATGAATAGCTTGCGAACGATGCCCGCGACGGACTTGCCGTAACGATCGATCATCCAATCAAAGGTCCTGTTGAATCCGCGAAAAAACCAGCCGAGCGTCGAATTGAAGAATCGCGTGAGGAGATCCCTCTGTTCGCCATGAGGGCGCAAAAGAACAACGCCCAGCGCAGGACTCATCGTCAGCGAATTGAATGCGGAGATGATGGTGGAGACAGCAATGGTGAGCGCGAACTGCCGGAAAAATTGGCCAGTGATGCCTGTGATGAACGCCGTGGGAATGAAGACGGCGGAGAGAACAAGCGCGACCGCAATCACTGCGCCACCAACCTCGTTCATGGCCTGCCGCGCAGCGTCACGCGGGGACATGCCGAGGCTAAGTTTGTGCTCCATGGCCTCCACGACGACGATGGCGTCGTCGACCACGATTCCGATGGCGAGGACGAGGCCAAAAAGCGAGATCGTATTGAGAGAGAACCCAAACGCGGCCATGGCTGCAAACGTGCCGATGAGGGATACCGGGACTGCGATCAGCGGGATAATAGTCGCCCGCCAGGTTTGTAGAAAGAGCATGACTACGATTCCAACCAGCGCAACGGCCTCAAGCAGCGTATGCTGAACGGCGTGGATGGACTCGTTGACGAAGACAGTGGTGTCATAGACCACTTTGTAGTCTACCCCGGGTGGAAAGCTCTGCTTGAGCGTATCCATAGTCTTCCGCACGGCCTCAGCCGTTGAAAGGGCATTGCTTCCGGGAAGCTGATAAATAGCGACAGTGGCTGCGGGCTTTCCATCGAGATTGCTCGTCACCGCGTAGTTCTTGGCGCCAAGATCTACGGTGCCGACTTCGCTAAGGCGAATCACTTCACCCTTCTCGCCACGCTTGACAATGATGCGAGAGAATTCCGCCGGATCTACCAAGCGCCCCTGGGCATTGACGACGATCTGAAATTGCGTTCCCTTGGGAGCGGGTTGCTGGCCAACCACACCGGCGGCCACTTGCTTGTTCTGCTCCTGGATCGCTTGGACCACGTCGCCCGCCGTAAGATCGAGAGCTGCGAGTTTGTTCGGATCCAGCCAGATCCGCATCGAATATTCGGAGCCGAAGATCGTGATGCTGCCCACGCCATTGATTCGGGCGAGCGTGTCCTTGATTTGGAGGAGGGCGTAGTTGTTGAGATAGAGCTCGTCGCGTGAATCGTCCGGCGAGATCAGGTTCACGCACATGATCATCGAGGCCGACTGTTTGTTGACGGAAACGCCCGTGCGACGTACTTCCTCCGGAAGCACGGGAAGCGCGAGATTCACTCGATTCTGCACCAGCACCTGCGCGGTATCCAGGTTCGTGCCGAGTTTGAACGTGACTGTCAGCCCGTAAGAGCCGTCGCTCGCCGACTGCGAGGACATGTAAAGCATGTTCTCAACACCGTTTACCTGCTGCTCGATAGGCGCCGCCACAGTTTCCGCGACAGTCCTGGCATTTGCGCCCGAGTAGCTCGCTGAAACCTGGACTGTAGGCGGAACGATTTCCGGATATTGCGCAACGGGCAAAGTCATCAGCGCAAGGCCGCCTACAATTGTGATGACGATGGAAAGGACCGACGCAAAAATCGGCCGGTCAATGAAAAACTGGCTGATGTTCACGGGCTATTTTGCGGCAGCTCCTGCCCGTTCGGCTTCTGCGGGCGCCTCGGTTTCCGAGATCGGCTTGGGATCCACCTTCTGTCCGGGGCGAACCTTGAGCAGCCCATCCACGACGACCGTGTCGCCGGCCTTAACGCCGCTCTTGATAGCCTGCATCCCGCCCGAAAGGGTTCCAAGTTCGACCGGACGAATTTCCGCCGTGTTTTCCTTTTGCACGAGGACCACATACTTCTGCCCCTGGTCTGAACCAACCGAGCGTTGTGGTACAAGAACGGCTTCGTAAGGCTCTCCCGACGGTATCCTCACGCGCACGAAGAGCCCGGGACCGAGCAGTCCGTTCTCGAAATCAAAGACACCCCTCAGCCGGATCGTTCCCGTCGAGGGGTCCACACGATTGTCAATGAAGTCAATATAACCTGTATGCGAAAAGTCCGATTCATCCTGCAAGGAGAGCTGAATAGGCACCTTCACCTCATCGGCATCCTCTGGGCCCTTCTCCTTGCCCAGATAGTACCGGACGTAACGCAATAGCGAACGCTCATCGACATCGGCATACGCATAGACCGGATTGGTGGACACGATGGTCGTCAAGGGATCCTTTCCATCCGCAGAAACAAGGTTTCCTACGGTCACATTTGCCAGACTGGCGCGTCCGTCGATGGGCGCCGAAACTGTGCAAAATTCCAAATTGAGCTTTGCCGCTTCGAGCGCGGCGCGCGCCGAGTGAGAGGCGCCCGTCGCCTCCTGGTAGGTTGCCGAACGCTGGTCGAAGTCACCTGCCGCCGTCACCCCCTTTTCGCGCAGTTGGCGCGCTCGCTCGAAGTCGGCCGCCGCGAGCTTCAACGCCGCGTCGGCCTTGTCGACTTCGGCTCTGGCTTGATCATAATCCGCTTGGTATGGGCGCGGATCGATAATGAAGAGCGGCTGGCCCTTCTTCACAAGATCGCCATCTACGAACTTTACCTCCGTGATGTAACCGCTCACGCGTGGGCGCACTTCTACCGTTCCCATCGGGGCCAGACGGCCCGTGTATTCATCCCAATCCTGGATTTTCCTCTGGACGGCCTGCGTGACGGTGACGACGGGAGGCGGTAGTTCCACGGCCTTCTGCTCCTCACAGCCGCCGAACAATAGCACCGGCAGAACGATGAGTATAATCCCCCTGATGAAATCGCGTAAATTCCTCGCAGAAGCTGTTGCGCGCGATCTCCGGCACAAAGAGTTGTAAGGACGCTTCATCGCCACTCTGTCTCTCAGAGGAGGTTTGAGGGGTCAACACAAAGCGGGCACCTGCCAGGGATTCTTTGCAGAATTTGAGCCCCGTCGTAAGGTCTGACCGTGGACGGCAGATTACTCCTTATGATCGCGATCCTGCCTCAAATCCTAACCACTTTTTCACATGCACCTTGACGTACGCACGGCGCTTCAACACCATCCCACCATGAAAACTCGCCGAGAACTGATTCGGTAGACGGACGCCGACGATACCCGAAAAGCGATTTCCTATCAGTTTTTTGGAATATGCGAGTGTGACAATTTAACCATTTAGGAGATTCACATGCAAGCCGCGCATTGGGTCGTCTGCGTTAGTGCGTTAACCGCGTTGCTGCTCATGTCGAATCATCCCACCACGGCCGCCAGTTCGAGTGATGCGATTGGGGATTTGGACGCGTTCATTACGAAAGCGTTGAAAGAATATATGGTGCCAGGTGCAGCCGTCGCCGTTGTTCAAGATGGCAAAGTGATTTTGGCAAAAGGGTACGGTGTGCGCGATGTGACCAAAGCGAACGCGGTGGATGAGGATACAATTTTTCAACCCGAAAATCAGCGATCAGCTCCGATTTCAAAAATCCAATATAAGCTCCCCACGATAACTGGCCATTTTGCCGGGCGTTGAAATAGAGCTACGTATGTGCGCAGGACGTCCGGGCTCATATAACTGGAGACAATACGGAATTGAGCTGGGGCATGTGGCGCCGAATTGATGGAGACGCCCTTCCGCGGGCCGGCACACGAATCTCTTCCAAAAAACCAAAGAAGCGAACGATCCACGACATCGAAAGACGCTCGCTGGGCGAACGTTCTCATGGCAGCCTTATGATTAGTCGACGGTTTCACTTAGGCATCGCATTTTTAGCGATTCTTCTTGCAGGCTGCGGGTCGACGATCACCACCCGTATTCAATCGCGGCCCGCGCCGCCAGTTCCCGCCGGCATGCTTGATCGCGCGCAGATCAATCGCGGCGTTCGCGCGATTGAGCGCGGCACCGGCATCAATCCCAGGGAATCCGATGCAGCGGTCCGCGAGCTCGTCCGGCGGGCGGGAACGGACCCTCAGCGCTTGGCGGAGGCTGCGCAGGTCGCGCTTCAGCGAGCCGAAGGCTTGCCAGCGTCCAAAGGCCAGGAGCGGGCGGGCTTTGCGCTCGCTGCCTGCGAAATCGCCTACCGAAGCCTAAGAGAATCCGGCCTGCCGGCCTCACGCTGGCTAGCGAGCGAAGCGATGCAAAAACCCCTCGCAGCCTACAATACCGCGTTGGCCGTGTTCATTTTCGAATACTCTGAAACGCTCGCGGGAGGCCCCGCGACACTAGCGGTTCAGACGCCGCTGGGACCCAGAACCGTCGCGGCGCGCTTGGCGGCCGACAGCCGCTACAAAGCCGGATACTTCGACGAGCTGATTCCCGCGGACTACGTCAAGATTACTGGTTTCAATAAACGGACCCGCGTGAACGGGCTTGGAGTGCCGCTGGTCGGGGTGCGCGAGCGCACGGAAGCCCGCAAAGCCGAATTGAGTTTCCAGCCGCCCAATCGGGGCGTTTTCGTGGCGCTGGGATGCTTCGCAGAATTTGAGCCTCGCGGCGAGAATGGGCCCCGGATGCAGATTACTCTTTTTGACCTCGATCGAACCACAACGGTGCGAATCGGAGGCAAATCCATCCCGCTGGCCGGCGATTTCACCGCGCCGCTGGCACTCTCATTTAGCGGGATCAACGACCTTATGCTTGGAATTCGAGCCATTCTGGATGTAGGAGCCAGCGCGGATGCTAACGGTATCTATTTAATTGAACCTTTCGACCCTAATCGCATTCCCATTTTGCTTTTACACGGCCTCACGTCTTCGCCGCTTGTCTGGCGCAACGTCGCGACCGATGCAATGGAGAATCCATTGATCCGGAAAAACTTCCAATTCTGGTATGCCTTCTATTCGACGGGTGTGCCTGTCTCGCAATCGGCTTCGCTGATTCGCGAGAAGATCGCGATCGTGCGCCGCTTGGGAGATCCAGACGGGCGATCCAGCGCATCGAAGAACATGGTGGTAGTCGGCTACAGCATGGGGGGAGTCATTGCACGCGTTCTTGCGACCGAAATGGGCGACCAGTTCTGGGCCGTAGTTTCCAAGAAGCCTTTCGATCAGGTCGAGCTGGAGCCGGACGATCGCGAAGAGCTCCGCAAGTTGCTATTCTGGAAACCGGTCCCTGGGGTCAATGAGGTCATCTTCCTGGCGACCCCGCATCGTGGGACGCGAATGGCCGATGCGTCGTTCGCCCAGCTTGGACGCAAGCTTGTCGGGTTGCCCGCGAGCCTCTTGCGGTTCCAGGAGCGTGTGCTTTCGGCGGCTATTGACGCGCTCGACGGAGTGAAGGTGAGCAGACGCTCGTTCACCGGAATCGATTCCCTATCCCCGGAAGCGCCAATCTACAAGGCATTCGAGCGCGCTCCATTCGCCCCAGGTTTGACCTACCACTCCGTTATTGGAGACCGAGGCCGTGGGGATTCTCCGGAAAGCTCTGACGGCGTCGTCGGCTATTGGAGCGCACACTTGGAGGATGCGGAGTCCGAATTGATCGTCCCAACGGGCCACGATGTACAAACCCATCCAAATACCGAGGCGAAAATCGAAAAGATCCTCCTGCGCTACCTCTCAAAGAGCAAGACGCCCTGAACACGCATTGGCCATCTAGAGCAAATGCCAAAATAAATTAGCTGGAATCACGAACTTGGCTGGGATAGTTACATCGCCATGACCCGAAAAGAAGCAATCATCACAGGCGTGGCCGGCTTGTCTGCTCTGGCCATGGTTGCCCCCGCCGCACGGGCGGAAGATACCAAGGAGGCAAATCCCGAGGTGGAAAGAATTCGCGCTCTTTTGAAAGCGCACGACGAAGCAATGACGAATCATGATCTCAAGGGTGTGATGGCATGCCTGACCGAAAAGGCTGCGATCATGGGCACCGGTCCCGGCGAGATCTGGGTTGGCCCGGATGAGATCAAAGCGGCCTACGAGCACTTCTTCGACGGCTTCGACAAAGGAGCGCAGAAATTTGAATATCAGTTTAAGATCGGTGGCGTGACCGCGGACATGGGCTGGCTGATGGCTTCCGGCAATGTAATGGGAAAGAAGGACGGAAAGGATGTCGCCTTCCCCATGAACATCTCGCTGACCGTCGCGAAAAATGCGGGCGATTGGCGGATCGCGGCAATGCATTTCTCGACCCTGACTGATGGCGCCGGGCCGGAAGCTAAGGAAACGAATTAATCAGCGAAAGATTTTCTCTAATGAGTAACGAATCATCCAATGAAAAGACGGTCCCTGCTGAGAGTAGCGAATCGCTCGATCGGCGCTTGTTTCTGCGGAGCATCGGGAAGTGGTCGGGCGCGGCGATCGCGGCGGCGGTCACCGGAGGCGCCTGGCTTGCCTCTTTGCCCGTGGCTAACGCCGGCGCATGGGTCAATCGCAGGGGGGGCATTCGCGGAGGCGGCTGGATCAATGGCGGCGGCGGCGGCGGCGGCTGGATAAACCGCCGCGGCGGTGGCGGCGGCGCCTGGGTCAATCGCTGGTAGGCAAATTTACCGGAATCGGCCGCGTGTCGCAGGAAGTCGACAACCCACTTATCTTCCTACGGGCTGATTCCGAGGAACGTCCGGGCGACCGGCCGTTCGTTGTCATCGTAAGGAGCCGAGAGGAATTGAGCCGATGGCTGCACGACTGCTCTCCCGCTCTCCAGTGGATCCAGGTCGAGGGGCTCTTGGGCGACCCGGATGCGTGGGCGCTCGCCGCTCAGGGCGCCGGCGACATTCCTTTGGATGTCGTCCTTTCCGCGCCCGGCAGCGAATTTGCCGACCTTTATAGACTCGTGGACGTCCTTGCAGTGCGCGATGTTCGCGTGAGCATGCCGGCGACGCCCAGATTTCTCAAGGCGGTCAGACTCGGCGCGTCGCTGGGTCTGCCAGTTCGGCTCCTTCCCGGCCAGCCATCCGCCGAAGCAGTTGAAGAACTTGCAGAGGCTTTGACCTTGTATCTCCATGATCCCATGGTAGAGGCCCCGATTGAGTTCTTTCATTCTGCGCTGGCTTGGATGCGGGGCGCGCAGACTGGTTCGTTGTGGATCATTTTCGAGGAGGATCCGGCAATTTTTCGGCACTACCACCCCAATGGTCAGCCGGGACTTCCCCGCGCGACTCGGCCATTAGCGGAAGAAACCTCGTCCCAGGATTTTGTGAAGAGTCACCTCGCGAGACTAATTAGCGAAGGAGCCGAGTGTACGACCTGCCATTGGCAGCCTTTGTGCCAGGGTTATTTCAAATGGCCGGATCCGTCGTATTCATGCCACGGGGTGAAGCAGCTTTTTGCTACTTTGCGAGCGGCTGCGGACGAGATCGCGCGAGACCTCGCCGCTCGCGAAGCGCAACTTACTTGATCGAGAGCCACCCACCGTGAATGGCCGTGTATTTAGCGTAATTCTTCTTCCAACATCCGACTGCAACGTCGCTTGCGAATACTGCTTCGAACGCAAGGAACCGCATCGCCTTTCACTGGCTCTTCTGCCGTTGCTGACCCGCCGTCTGCTTGATCACCTCGAGCATGAAGGCATTGAAGAATGCGAAATCTACTGGCAGGGGGGAGAGGCGATGATCATGGGCCCAGCTTGGTTTGTGACAGCTGGCCAACTCATGGATCGCGCCGCTGCGGAGAAGGGTCGCAGATTCACTCACTATTTGCAGACTAATCTTATCAGCTACTCGGAAGCGTGGAACGAAGTCATCCGAGCAATGTTTCAAGGCTCGTTGGGGACTTCGATGGACTATCCCAATCGGCACCGCAAGCTGTTCAAGGGAGGCGCCGAGGCGTACACCCGCCTGTGGACTCGAAAGCTCCGAGAGGCCCAAGCGGCAGATATTAAAGTGGGCGTTATCGCCGTGCTGCATCAGGGAAGTCTCGAAGCGGGCCCTGAAAGATTTTACCGCTATTTCACCGAGGATCTCGGGCTCGATAACTTCCAGGTGAATACCCCATTTCCGGGTGGTCCTGCAGCGGAAATCGAGGGCGCGTTTCAGCTCGATACAACGGAGTTGGCCGGCTTTCTCTCGCGCCTCTTCGATATCTGGATTGAGCGCGGCTATGACTCCGGGGTGTCGCTCGGGCCATTCGACGCGTTGATCGACCACTTCACAGGCCGCCCCGCGCGCCTTCCTTGCATCTGGAAGGAAAATTGTTCCAATCAATTCATCTCGGTCGACTCGAAGGGAACGGTCGCCCAATGTGATTGCTGGGTGACCAGCTATCCGGAAAGCTTTTTCGGAAACATCTTTCGCGAGCCGGACCTGACGCGGATGCTGAGAACCAGCCCGGCACGACGCGAATTTGTCGAGCGACCGAAGCGCCTCGTTGAAGACGAAGACTGCCTCTCCTGCCGCTATCTCTCAATTTGCCATGGTGGCTGTCCCGTTCGAACCTACAGCGCTCTGGGTACGATGATGGCCAAAGATCCGTACTGCGAAGTTTACAAGGCCGTGTTCGGCCGCGCGGAGATTCACGGCCGAGCAATTTCACGGCGTCGCCTAATTAGCAAGCCGAAAAGCCCTAGCGGAGCTTGGTAGGTCCCACCCTACCAGAATTTGTCGCTCCCGGATACGAGACGCGATGAACGCTGTGGTCTCGTCCCAGTCCGATCGGCGGTCACCACTTTGATTTAAGGCTCCGGGTTGGCCCTGACGAACTTGCTGAGCCAAATGCCCGTTGGCCCCATGACGAGCTTCTTGGTTTTGGGATCCAAGCTGGTCAAGCCGAAGTTCGCGGCGTAACCTTCCGCCCACTCGTAGTTGTCAACCAGCGTCCACGCGAAGTAGCCACGCACATCCACCCCTTCAGCCATAGCGCGGCGCATCTGGTTCACGTGTTCGCGGAAGTAGCGGATTTTTTTTTGCTCGCTCTGCGTCCCGATTCCATTCTCTGAGACGACAATCGGTTTGTCATAGCGTTTGTTGACCGCCCGCAATACTTCGTAAAAGCCCTCGGGATTGATTTCCCATCCGTTCTGAGTGTAACTCGAACTTTGTTCGCCCTTGCCACGGAGAATGAAACGCAAGGGGGTGGCGTCCTGTGAGTAATAGTAATTCACACCGATCACATCCATGGTGTCCACGACGCGGTCGAGGTGGTCCCAGTTCTGATGCATCATCATGTTGTAAACCAATGCCGCAGGGTCGACGAAGTGCTTGCGCCGCCAATTCGGGATCGAGTAAATTCCTATTATGATCGCGTCGGGGCGACCTCGCCGAATGATGCCGGCCGCATCGCGAAACATGCGCACCGCGACATTCGTCGCCTTTTTTAAGGCAAGCGGCGTCAGCAGGAGACCAGGCGGCCAGTGTCCGCCGAAATACCCGATGTAGAGGTCACCATTGGGCTCGTTCTGAGGAATGTAAATGCGCACATACGGAGCGAGTGGCCCAACAATCTTTTCTACATACCTTCGCCACGCGGTTTCGACGTCAGGGTGCAGGAAGTCGGAATGGCGCTTTCGGTGACCATCGTAGAGCCAGGCCGGAAACGTGAAGTGCCAGAGGGTGACAATGGGCTCGATACCGGCCGCTTTCAGCTTGCGAGCCATACCCACATATTGGTGGATGGCTGCCTCATTGAAGACTCCGGGCTTCGGCTCAACGCGGGCCCATTCTATTCCAAATCGATAATGGCTGACCCCGAGCGCCTTGAGAGCCGCAATGTCCTTGTCAAAGTGCGTCCACGAATACGTCGCGTCGTCTCCACGCGGAGGAATGTGTCCTTCCTCCGCGAAAACGTCCCAGTCCGTCTTGAAATAATAGGGAGAATCCGGGGTCACCCCGCGGTCTTCGTTCTGGAAACTTGCGGTCGATGTTCCCCACCAAAATTTTCCCGTCTTTACCGCTTTGCTAGCGGCGGGCTTCTGGTAGGCCTTTGGAGGCAGGATGCACCCGGACAGCGCGAAAAGCGAGGTCGCCGCAGCAAGCAGGAGCCACTTGGAAATATTCATGTTGAAGCCGTGTTCGGAAGATGGTTCGCTTACAAGGCAATGGCAATCTCTTCAATCATGAATTCCGCGCGCAGGCTTGTCCCAGCGATTTTTCTTTTGATTTGCTCCAGCGCTTCTGTGCGTGCAGCCGACGACTCGTTTCAAGCTCCCGACAGCCTCGTCCTTAAGGATGGGACCGTCGTCCGCGGACTAATCATAAAGAACACCAGGGATTCTGTGCTGATCCAGGAGAAGTTCAAGGAGGTCAACTATCCCAAGAGTCGCATCGTGCGCATCAATGATAACGCCGATACCAATGCCCTTTACACGGACCTCAATCGCAAGGGTGAGCTGCCTTCCTGGCGCGTGATCGCCAACGATCTCCGTACGCACGATGCCGTCAAGTCCCTCGTGGAAATTCCCGCAACCGTCATTGACATCGGGGACTTCAAGAACGTCCCCTATAAATCCTTCCGCGTAAACAATGACGTCGAACTGAACATCTACGGCGACCCCGAGAATCCTGCGGGCGTTGAACTCGGAATTTACGGTCCTCGGTCGGGAGATATGCGACTACGCAAGATTCTTCGCGGCTACCTGGCGGGATTTCTGACCACTCGCGAGGAAATTGGCGCGCTCTATTCGCTGAATCTCGAAAAGGGTATCACCCAAGCGGGAGACCTCACCCTTGAGATCACGCCAAAGAATGCACCGGATGCCTACGGCGCGTGGTGGGTTTCGCTGTATAATCGAAAGGACTTGCAGCGCGTCCGGTTGAGCGATGCAGAGTATGCAAAACTCGTGAGGCCTGTGAACGAAGTTATTGACAAACGGGGCCGCGTGATCTCCGGCGGTTGGAGCAAAAAAGATGCCCGCAATTCAAAAAAGATCAACAAGCTTGGCGAGTCAGCCAAGGTTCTTCTTCGCGGTTTTTATCGTGACGACGACGGCGCGTTTCGCTTGATCACGGAGCCGGTAAGCAAAACATCCGCTGCCAGCCGATCGTGATCTGCGTTGGAAACGGACGGAGAAATCACCAAATGCATCGCAGTTTCGCCTCGGCCATTTGGAATTTCTTTCGGCATTTGCTCTAATTCGACCAGAAGAGTAAAATTACTCCCCCTACGGCGAGTGCGACGGCGAAAGCGCAGCCGATCCGCTGCGTGAGACCGGGAGGACCGAGCAAGGCAACAATGCCGAACTTGAAGAGAAAATTTGACATGACTGCGATGAGGATGACCCGCCATGCAGTCAACGTGTCGATCATGTTGGAACCGGCAAGTTGTCCGGTAGAAAGCGTAATCGCGTCGAGATCTGTGAGGCCAGAAATGACTGCTACCACGTAAAGGCCCGCAGATCCAAAATGCTGCTTTGCGACTGCGACAGCCAGCAGGACGAGAGCGTATAGGCCGCCGAAAATAAGCGCCGGTTTGAGTTCCGCGGGGTTTTTCTGCTCCGGCATCCGTGCGCCTTGCTTTCGGCTGGGAAAGAATAGGGCCGCCGCAATGAGGCAGCAGAACACGAGCATGCCGATGAGTGGCAACGCTATTTCTCGCGATCAAGCCAACGGCAACAATCCAGCCCCCGAAGGTCTGCCCGACCTGGGCACAGACCGTTCCAAAGAGTGAGACCAAACTAGTCCCTGCGGGACGATGGCGCCCCATTCAAGGCCAATTGCTGACTGAGGCAACGATTTTGCCTCGGACATGCCCCTCGGCAAGACGTTCCAGTGCCCGCGGAATCGATTCCAAGGTAATCTGTTCCGTCACGGTCGGGCTAATCTTCCCGTCCTGTACCAGCGTCATCAGCTCTGTCGCCATTCGAGCCAAATCTTCTTGCCGTCGGCGAAAAGCTCGTGACGTCAGAACGCCTCCCAGACCGATGTCGTGAATCGAGATGGAATAAGGAAGGTCGGGTACAACGGAAAGATCCGGGATGCCGGCAATACAAGCCAGCCCGCCTTCCGGACCTAACAGGCCTAGATTGTCAACTCTGTTGCTGGGGCCGATGCTATCGACGACGGCGTCGATTCCTCGATCGCCGGCGATCGCTTTTGCGCGCTGAAAAACATCTTCGGCGCGATAATCGATGACCTCGTCGGCGCCCAGCTCCAGCACATACTGCCTGTTAGGCGCGGAACAGGTACCAATCACAAACGCCTTTGCCGCTTTGGCCAACTGAACGGCAAAGCTGCCAACGCCCCCCGCAGCCGCGTGCACGAGCACAATGTCACCCTCGCGAATATGAAGGCGACGGTAAAGCGCAGAATAAGCGGTTAAGCCCGCACAGGGCAATGTTGCAGCGTCAACGAAGGAGGTTTCCTCGGGGATGCGGGCGAATGTATGAGCAGGCGCAACATTAAACTCCGCGTAAGATCCGTCCTTGCGCCAGGTGGTATGATAAAAAACCCGTTCCCCAGGATTCCATGAATTGACCCCTTCTCCTAACGTCTCGATGACGCCTGCGACATCGACTCCCAGCACGTGCGGATAGTTCCAGCCCTCGTATCCCTGCGCGGCAACCTTATAGTCGACAGGATTGAGACTCGTGGCGAAGACTCTGACCAGGGCTTCGCCAGCCCGAGGGCGCGGGATCGGAATCTCACCGGTACGCAAACTGGAGGGAGGACCAGGTTTATCGAGAAGAACAGCTTTCATAGGCAATCAGTAATAGCTTCACACGCTGCCCGCGACCATTTCCTTTCTCACTGCCTGAACCGATAATTCCGAATTTCACCGCTGACCTCAACGCTGGGGAAAGCGACGGGATGAGGCCTTGAGGTAGCACGAAAGTAGAACGAGCCTCGCTATTTGAATAGCGGACCTTGCTTAACATATTGTCGCAAGTATTTGATGCTAAACATACTGATAGATGTTTTTACGATTGTATGATCAATCGTAAATTTGGTTTGAATCAGGGCGCAGATCGGTTTTCTTGGAGACGAACTGGCGACTTCTTTGTTGCCTATCCACCTTCCAGCTAAGAATGAATTACTTGAAAGCCTGCATACTCGCTTCAACACCGTCTGCGCGCACTCACCCGCTTGCGGCAAGACCAAAACTTCGACTGAACCGCCAACAATTTCCGAGAAAGGTGGGTCAATTCTCGACAACCGTTAGTGGGTCAAATTTCGACGACCGTTGATAGCGTAGGAGCGCGTCGGCTTCATCGTAGAGAAGTTCTAGGCAGAGGGTGCTCCATGAAGCTGGCGGTCGCTGTTCGAGCGGCCGCTTGAGATGAGAGAGTTCGGGTGCATCCCGGAGCTTCTTCATCCATTTCTCGGCTTCCTCCGCGTGGCCCAACTGGGCATGGGCCATCGAGATGAAGACCCAGTCCAGGGGCCTGCCCTCGATCGCCGGAGAGATTGGGATGCGAATGAGACGGTCGTAGGATGATCCCAGCTTGGTCGCCCGGTCGGCGATGAAGGCTGATCGCGCTTCCTCAAGTTTCAAGAGCGCCTCTTGGTAACGCTTCGACCGATAGAGGGCGGCGCCTAAAGTGTTGAGTTTTTCGAAGTCCGAACGGTTCGCATCGACCGAAGCCTGCGCGAGCGCGACGAGCCGCCCGCAGAATGCGGCTTCTCCCTCGAACTCTGGGGTCAAGACACTCGGCCAGACAAGGAGGCTCGCCACGGCGAGCGAAGTCTCCGGGTTGCCTGCGCTTCTGCAGATGGAGCGATATTCAGCCTTCCCCTTGTCTGTTCCGCTCAGCCATCCGGCAACGGCAAGCCGCCATTTGGCCGGGCCATGCTCCGCGACCCCAAGCGGCTCATTGAACTGCGCACGAGCCTGGGTAAAATCTCGCTTCGCGGCAAAGATCTCGCCGAGGTGAATGCTCGTCCAGACGTTGTGGGGATCGAGGGTCGCTGCCTTGCCGTAGGCTTCGATGGCGGCATCCCACTGCGACGGGTCCAATGACTTGGCATACTCGACGCAGGTGCGGGCGATCTCGCAATAAAGCGCGTGGTCGACTCTGCGGGTGACGGCAGCCTTGTAATCGGCGATGCTCCGCGCCCAGTCTTCCGCCGCGGCATGAGCGCGGGCGCGGCGCAGCAGAAGATTGACATCGGGAGGGTCGTTTGTCGAGCCCTGCAACTGCGAGAGGTGCCAGGCCGCGGCGAACCACTGCTGCGTGGCTTCACACCGATCGGCGGCGGCTTGGTGAAAATGCTCGGAATCGGGATCTGGACCGCCCATCACCGCGTAATCCTTGCCGTGCTCGTTCCACAGATTGCGCAGTTCATCGGCGGTCACTGCATCCATTTTCCTCCCCCGCAGGCTCCGCGCGGCGAGGAGTTGCCCAAACTTGGAAATGCGTTTTGGTTCGAGGTCAAGCGGTGCGATGCTCCAGCGGAGGAGCGTGAGGTCGAGGACCAGCGGCATGACCTCGGGCACGGAGGGATCCGCCGGCGCGAGCTTCTTCGTCACCGCATCTCGCCGGGCTGCTAGCCGGGCACGTTTTTCAACGTTCTGGCAAATGGCAAAAACGCTGCCTCCGTCCGCCGAAAACCCCGCCTTGAGGGTTTCACCCGCGAGATTGAGAATCGCTAGCAGATCGCCGTTCACTGCGCTCCAAACACGGAGTTCCTCGTGGACTGAACTGAGCTCGATTCATCGGCAAATCCTGCTTTCCGGGCGAGGCATCAAGAGGCTCGGCGGCAGCGATGTCCCAAAGCAGAATCTCCTGCGCGAGCTCTCCCGGTGTCTGACGGCTGATCGTGCACAAGCGGCGGCCATCTGCACTGAAAGTCAGGAAGGCTACTTCGCCGAGGTGACTCTTGAAGCTGCCGACGGGCTCAAACCGTCCCTCCGCCTCAGAATCATTGGCGGCGGGCTCCACCTTGTAGATCTGAAGGGTAAACGCTTGGCTGTCAGGATCGTAACTTGCGACGGCCACGGAGCTCCCGTTTGCATTGATTGCCACGCAGGGAAGACGCCCTACACCTTCCAGCGGCATCGCTGCCAAACACCGACCGGAGGCAGTCTGCCACAGCTTTACGGAGCGCCGATCGCGGTTGTCCTTGTCGCTCATGGTGACCAACCGCGCTCCGTCCGCGCTGACTGCGGCCAGTGCTACCGAGCCGCCGACCTTGAGTTGGGCCGCCTTCGGTTCGTCAAGGCCGACGTCCCAGATGCGTGCGAGGTGCTTGGAACTGGTGAGAATCGTGCGACCATCGGGGGAAAATGCGACTTCGACGACTGTCTCGGAGTGCCAGAATGGGGATCCAAGGAGCTGGCCGGTTGCCACCTCCCAAATGCGAGCCCCGCGATCACGACCTCCGCTGACGAGATACCGGCCATCGGGGCTGAAGGCGACATCGCTCACATCGCCATCGTGCTTTAGTTTGAGCACCTCCTTTTGCGTTCCCACGTGCCAGAGCCGGACGGTGCTATCGCGGCTCGCGGTTGCGATCCAGCGCCCATCTGGCGAAAAATGCGCGCGGGTCGCCGCCCCTTCATGAGAAAAGAGGGCTAACAGAACGCCGCTGTGCCAGGCGTCGCGAGTGTTCGGTGCCGCGTTGGGATAACTCCAGAGGCACGCTCCGCCCAAAGCGCCCTCACGCATGCCATCTGCGGTGAGCACCTTGGTTCCATCCTCGTTGAACTCGGCGTAGACGACCGGCCCGCCCTCGCGCTGCAGCAAGGTGGTTCGCCCATCTCGCCAGTCCCATACTACCGCCTGGCCCTCAGTCCCGTCCTGTGATTCGCCCGCTGCGATGACGACAAACCGCCCGTCTCTAGAAAATGCGGCCCAATTCACCGGCCATTCATTCAGGAGCGGTTCTGCCTCCATGGTTCCTGTCTGGAAATTCCAGATCTCCACTCGGCTTTTCTTGCCATCGTCCGAATCGCTGACCACCAGTACCCGGTCGCTGCCATCCGGGCTGAACCAGGCCTTTCTCGCAGTTCCCTCGTCCAGAGAGCGCAGGGTGCCTTCAGGTTTGCCGGTTTCGACGTTCCACACCGCGACTTCGCCCTTTTGCCGCTTGGCTCCAAGGGCTTGCTCAGCCTCATCTGCTGCGCCGGCGGCTGTGACAAGCAAGAGTTTTTGCGGGTCGGGATGAAAGGAAGCCCAGGATACTTTGCGACCGGTGATGAGATCCCTGCTCTGCGGCTGCTTTCCGGGGTCCAGGCGCCAGATACGGACGCCGCTCGGGCCGTTGGCGGCAATGAACCCGCCGCCCGGCGCCAGCTCCGCGCGGCCAAGCTTCTCGAAGTGCAGGAGTTCTTTGAGCCGCGGCATTTGCCGCCAGGCGACCCCGAGGCGGAGGCGATGCCGCGCCGTGCTCTCTTTGTCGGGATCTGTTCCCAGAGCCTGATTGAAGAGCAGAAAGGCACCCGCCGGATCGTCTTTCTCGAGCATACGCTCGGCGCGACCAAGATGCATCTGGGTCACCAGGCGCGAAGCCTCCCCTCTTCGACGCCTCTCCTGCAGTAGCAAGAGCGTGCTCAGGGCAACGAGAGCGAGCAAGGCAAACGCAGAGTAGATTAGGACCTTCTTCTTTTTTCTCTTCTTCCTTTCCTCGGCGGCAACCGCGTCGGCCTTGGCGCGTCCCTCGCGCTCGCGGCGCTGGCGTCGGCCCGTAGAGACCACTTCTGTGAGAAGGTCATGAGTGAGCTCGATCCAGGTGATCCCCTCGCTGGGTTCGAAACGCAAAATACGGTGCTGTTCGAGGCGACTGAGGTCGTCCTTGGTCACACCTTGTTGCCGCAAGGCGTCGTCGAGGTCGCAACGCTTGCGGAATCCGCTCCCGGTAATGAGGTCTTCCTCGATAAAACGTCGCACCGGGCCGGCGCCTGGGCCGAGGCCGCTCACGTGGCTGTTGAAGAACTCTCGGATGATCTCCTCTTTACTGTCGGAGAGGAGGGTAAAGCTGATCTTATCTTGCGACGGATTCTGCGCGCGGCGGCGGTTGTTCAGCTCGCTGCAGACCACGCTCAGCAACGCGGGATCGACCGTGCGGGCGCGCAAAGTTTCTCTCGTGAGTGCCACCTGGTTTCGCTGTCCGCGCATCTTTGACACAAAATCGATAATCTTTAGGGCAACCCCTTCATCGACGAGATGGCTTAGCGCGCGGCGCGGCTCGCCGTCGACCATCGTCTCACCAGTCACCACCTGCCAGGCCTTACCGCCGTCCATGCGTTCAAGACGGAAACGGTTCTGCATGATCGAGCGAATCCTCTCCTTGAGTTGCTCAAGGTCGGGCAGGAAGTCTTCGCGTAGACTGAGGATGATTTTACAGGGCGTGCGGTCCTGCTCGAAGTCCGAGACGAGCTCGGGATCCTTGTTCCAGCGTTCCCGGAGCGTTTGCGGCGGGCGGTTCTCGATAAGCTCCTCGATCTGCGCGAGAAAGTCGTCGCGCCGAGTTCTGCGCCGGTCGTTCTCGGCGCCAAGGGTGAAGGCTTCCTCGAATTGATCAAGAACGAGCACTGGTGTCACGAGGCGGTTGCGCGCATTCCAAAAAGCCGCGCCGGCGCGATGGAAATACGCCCAGAGCGTCTCCTCGTCGCGTATTTCAGGCGCCTCGACTTTGCTCGCGGTGCACGCCTCGCGCAGGGCAGAGTAGACTTGCGAGACAAGCGGCGGTGCGTCTATCGCTGGATCCTCGTGGCGAATGTGGATATAGACGGGAAGGTACCCCGCCTGGCGCAGAACCGGGAAAAGCCCGGCTTGGAGGAGCGACGATTTGCCGAGCCCAGACTTTCCGAAAAGTATCGTGAGGGTCTCGCTTTTCACGAGCCGGAAGAGCTCCGCTTTCTCTTCGTCGCGACCGCGGAAGTAGCGGTCGTGGTCCTCGAAAAATTGGTTGAGTCCCGGCCAGGGATTGTCTGGACCGAGCAGGATATTTGATTGGCCGTCGCCGCTCATATCCTCTATCCTCTATTTTCCCGGCGCTGAATTTCGCGAACCATTCTGCGGACGATGTCGATGAATTCACCGGTCGCTTTCCCATCGGGCACATTCGCGACCTGCTTGCGGGTGAATACCTCCGGGATGCCCTGGGCCTGCTCCAGCCGCGTGTCGTCGATCACCACCGGCACAATAAATGGCAGATCGAGACCTGTGTATTTCCCGAGCCGCTCGATCGCCCAACCCCACTCGTCACGGAAATTCTCGCGGCCCGTTGCGCGGCTCACTACGCTTTGGGAGATCACCGGCATGAAGAGCGAGCACTTGATGATATTCTTACGGATCTTTCTCTCCCAGTCATCGCCGGCCTTGAGCTGCTGGCGATCAAACCATGCGTCGATCTTCGCCTCCTCGAAAGCGTCGCAGAGGGCCTCGACTGCTGGCCGGTCCCCGCTCGAATAGCTCACAAAAATCGAGCCCGGCTCCATCCCGAGCGGGTCGCTGTCGGCCGGCTCTGGCGCTGCCTCTTCCTGCGAGCCAACGCGCTGTTTCCATTTCTCGTATAGCTCGTTTACGAATTCCACTGGGCCGAGCTCCTCGCAGACGGCCGTTTCGTCGCTGAAGCACTCGATGAAATTCTTAAGCCGCCCATCCTCGCTGATATGCGTGTCGATCAGCACCTCATTTTTTTGCCGCCGCATCCAGAACACCTGGTTTTTTGCCGTGCGGAGAAAAAAACGCCACAGCCACGGTGGAAAGCTGTTGCCGAGCAGCAGCAGATTGCTCTCGCCAAGCGCCTGGAACAAGCGTGCCGGACCTTTCGCATGCAGGCTGTGGCGTGAATTCTACGAGGTCGCACTCGGTCGCGACGTAGTTAGCGTCGGAGGTGATCTGGCCGAGGAGTTGGAAGACGATCGAGCGGTTCGAATCGAGCATCTCCGTGGTGAGATCGCGATTGTTGTCTTTTGGCGAGTAAGCCACCGCCACCGTTCTCTCCGCGCTATCGTAGCGCACTTCATTCAGCGCGCGCTCAAGGAATGTGTCGAATGTCGTAGTAACAAAAAGTTTGAGCGGCTTGATGCGCGCCAGCTTGCGGAGCGGCTCGGGTACGGCGGGCGCCGCGAGTTTGTCATAGGTCAGCTTCAACTTCGCATGGATCTTCTGTGTCCCTTTTTGAAACGGCGGATGCGCGGCGAGGATGTCGTTGAAGTCAAACTTTGCCGGCAGTTTGTTGGGCGGAATCCTCAAATCCTCTGCGAGCTTCTTCGCCAGGAAATCGTAGAATGGCATAGGCCCGCTGTCGGTCTCCACGATGAGTAAATCCTGCCCGATGATCGGGATCAGGCCCTTTTCCTCGATCCAAAGAAGAAGTTCGTCCCAAGGGATGTCCATCGCTCCCTCTCTTTAGCTAACTGCTAGGCGCCGGCGCGCAGCCGGAATGAAACCAAGCCGCACAGTGATCTTCCCAAATGCCGGGATGAGGCGCATCGACCTGGCACTCTTAGCGTCCCTAGATAAGAAGCACCCTGCATCGGTAGTCATATCAAACACGATTTCCGACCACGCGTGGCAAGTCCGCCTGAGAACTGTCGACAAGCACCTGGCTGGCATTACCGGTTGTTGACAGACCAACGGGCGCAACCCCTGCAAGCACCGACAAGACGCCGGACAGGAATTCCCGATTTCGTGGCGCGGTCAATTTTACTACCTGTAGTTTTCATACTTTGAATCTTGCTTCTTTTAATTACAAAGGCATTGGAAGCGTCGAGTTTCAGAGTTTCGCGGAAATTGTTGGCAGCTCGGTCGAAGTGGAGGACTGATGGCCTTTGAGACCGCCCTGGTGGAACTGTACGTGAGTTTGACCCGCCAATCTCGCGGCGAGTATGATCGAATCTGCCAGGAGTACAATGCCAAGGCCTGGCCGCACGTGGTATTGCATCGCTACGGAGCCGAACCAGTGTTTCCGCGCGGGACGCTACGCAAGATGACCTAGACCCTCTTGGCTGTCTGGATTTACCAAATGGTTTCTGGAATTTACTCTGGATCTCGAAGACAATAGCCAAGAGCAATGAAAGTTGCTGAAAGCGGTTCGAGAAAATCGTCAAACGCAAGGCATTAAAGTAAAAATTTGAGCGAGTCCAATAAGCTTCCGCGAAATCTCGCCAGAGCTCCGGAAGGACTCGGCAAGATAAAATCCACCTAAAAACACATCAATACCTCATCCAGCCCACGACGCAGGGAGCGCACAGTCGGAGGCTCTGCTTTGGCTAAACGGAATAGCATGATCTCCGCATGATCATCTGGTATCGGCAAGACGTAGCGATAGATTTTACCTAACTCGGTAAGCTGTTGCTGGTTTTCCGCAGTGAGTCCTTCGCCGTCTCCACGTGTCAGGCGAGCAAGTAAATAAGGCAAAGCCGTCATGGGGTGGAATGCCAGACCTAGTGTCGTGGCCGTTAACCATACTCGTTGAATAGCTCGACCGCCGTTAAAATAGCTAAGCGGCTCGGTACCGCTGAAGGTCAATAAGCCAACCGCGCTCGCTGCGGCGATCATTTTACGGGAATTTCGCTCCAAACCCTGGCCACGTTTGATCTGGCGTAGATAAGATAGCGGTGCCCAGTCGGTGAGTAGCTGCATCACCGCCGCATCGGCAGCGGGCAGGTGAAGCGAGGCAATATCAATGCCGTCGCGTGTTGAGAGCACTTGCTCAGGATTCCACCTGATTTCACCGATCATTTCCCGGTGTGTCTGTTGATTCAGAAAAATAAATCGATCACAACGGGCGATCACTTCGCCTATTTGTTCCAAAGCACTGGATTCTGTTAGAAAGGATAGCTCCGCGCCGGAACAACGCGCTACTTCCTGTAACGCTGTCTCCTCAGCTACCGTCAATGGTTGGCGCTGACCGAGTTTACGATTCGTCACACGGAGACGGATTTGCTCAAACAACGGCGTCTTGGCGGTAATTGCAGCATCGCGCTCGAATCTAGCGCGGAATATAACTTCTGTTAGGGTTCTGTCCGGAAAAGCTTCGATATCGGCACGCAATCCCAACTCGCGCGCAGCTAGATCAATATTCTCAGCAACGGCGCCAAAGGCGACATGCGAGGAGCAACTATTGGAGTCAAGCAACGTCCAAGATCTATCTGGTAGATGAATCGCATCCAGCTGTTCCTTGCGCCATTCAAAACGCCACGGCTGGACATTCCCGCCAGAAGGCGCAAGGCTACCATGAAACACAATGAATCGGATTTCATCAGTTGATACTCCGTTCGCATTCCTGCCTGCTGGGCGCGGATAGGGTGAAAATCGGATAATACGACTCCGCTGCAGTTACCGTTTCCGCTACCGGTTCAGATAACGTCACAGCACACTGACGTTGCACCAGCGCTTCCAGGTCGATATAGAAACGCCCTGAACCTTGCAAAATGCCCGAGCAGAATTCGCCGTGCCGTATCAGTGATGACCGCACCACCTAACGTTACCGCCGAACCTAATTGCGGCCAGGTTTCGAGCGTTTCCTCTATCTCCAGCATAGAGGCTTTGATGGTTGTGGAAACTTGATTCATATCCAGGATCTTCAAAACAAGCGGCAGCTTTTCCTTGGTTGACAATTCTTTGAGATCTGCTGCGTTAATTGAACCGACAACGCCGTGAAACAACGGCCGGTCCGGCTCCATATCAAAGCGCTCTATATCCAGTAATCCGCGGTCACTCGTTTCCATCAGCACCGGAATCCTGCGCTCCCGCGCGGCTTCTCGAAGCCGGACTTTCACATAGAGATCATCACATTCGTCAATCAACAGATCCAAGCTGCAATCACTGACAAAAAAACCTATCCATGTTGGATTCCGTGATGCCTTCTTCAAACAACTCAATCTTCAAAAATGGATTGATCTCAAACAATTGCCGCGCTGCGAGAATCGACTTGTTTAGGCCGATATGCTGAATGCCGCCCTGTAAGAGGTTCGACAAGCTCAGGGTATCACAATCGGCCAGTCGGAAGCTTCCGCCAATCCCTTCGAGTGCTAGTGTCTGTGCTGCTGCCTTACCCACTGATAGACCAACGATACCGATGGTAAACGAACGCAACTGGTTCTGTTCCTCCGGCGTAATCTTGTAGCAATTTCGATTCGAGCGCAGAAAGTGATACTCGGACTCCGGTAAGGTGTGTACCAGACAGCGCAACCACGGGAAATAGACCCACAAGCCATACTCGGAGGGAGAATCACCCTGCCAAATGTTTGTCGCCTCCTGATCGAGTTCCTGTTTAGTGAAGGTCCTTGAAGGTCTGCGAGCTTTTATGACTTCATGAGTTTGCTCTTCGATCGTATCGTGTACTTGAACCCAGCTGCCCTTCGTCAATAGCCCGTTGATTTGGTGACGATGCTCGCCGCGCTTTGGATCAAACAACTGGGGTTGCCACTCAGCTGGTGTTGCAGACGTGGCGTTCTTTCCAAGTTGGGAGGCAAGCTCCATGCTAGTATTGGTGGTGCTTATGAAACCCTGTCTCTCAGCCTATGCGGTCACTGGCTGTCACCGAGAGTGAAGGTTCAATATGTTTGCGACACAACTTCAATAGGCACAGCTAACGCTCTTCGCAAATAGTTCGCGTCCAATCAATATTCGCCGAATCTCGTTAGTACCGCCACCGATCTCGTATAGCTTGGCATCGCGGAGCAGCCGGCTCGTCGGCGAGTCATTCATAAAACCCCGCGCGCCCATTATCTGAATCGATTCGAGCGCTGCCTTCACGGCGCACTCTGAGGCAAAAAGCAGGCACGCCGCAGCATCCCTGGAAGACCGCTCCCCTTCATCAAAGCGCCCCGCAACATGATAACCCAGCGCGCGGGCCGCTTCCAAATGGGTGTAAATATCGGCGACCTTCGCCTGAATGAGCTCGAATGTCCCAATCCCCTTACCGAACTGGCGGCGGCTATGAATATACGGAAGGATGGTGTCAATGACCGCTTGCATGATACCCACGGGTCCACGTGCGGTGGCATAGACACCGGACATTAAGTATCGGCCCAGGTGTTTACCACGCTCTTCTGGCTCAACAATCCATCGTCCGCATTCACCTGCGTTTCCTAACGAGCTCTCTAAACTATTCACGACCTCCTCGATTTGCGATTTGCCTAATACACTTTGAGCCCACGTCATCGGAGCATCAGTATACCGGACCAGACGAACACAACCCACTAATTTCCCGTTTAGTCTCGCGGTCACGTGGAAGCTAAATGCATCCAGAGGGTCTTCGTCAGAGAACCTTCCATCGGACGATCTAAAGGATGGACGGTATCCGTTCTGATAAATAATCCAGCCACGCATGTCCCATAGTTCAGCGAGCCACTCGTTGCTTCGTCTAGAAGATGGACTCCCTGGATGAACGGGTGTTTCGACTCGCCACTCATAACCGTATTCGTCAACTGAGGCGCTATTTGGAGTTCGTAGCATTCGATTCCCTATCGCTCTATGCGCAAATGAGTTACTGCATCGTGCTGACATAGGCAGCCAAATAATCGATCGAGGGAGATTGTTCGAGAATCCTGAGCGGTAATTCAGATCCCATCCACTGCTCGAATTCAGCAAAGACTCCCATCGAAACCCCGGATTCCAAACCGTATTCATCGAGGGTCGCGGACGTGTCTACTTCACTCGGGTGAATTGTGAGGAGATCCGAAAGATATTTAACGAGCCATTCCTTCGCCGCTGTTTCACTTACCATAATCTTATTCCTTTCGAGATTAGAGTATCGATTTCCTTATCGATCTCAGACAAAAATGCCGTTCGCATCCACCCCGTTTATAAGCCGGTGATCAACGGTCAACGAGAGCTTGGCAACTAGACGACCGCCGTATTCGATCGGACTACCGATAAAGAGAACGGCGATCGCCGGCGTGACCAGGGTTGGAGTGGCATCGATGATTCCGTGGGCACCCAGGTAGGACAAGATAAGCTGGGCGCTTGCCGTTGCCTGATCACCATTTTTCAATGCTCGTAGAAGCTGACGTTTAAAGGCAGTCAAATAATCCGCAAAAGACAAGCTACCTGCGGCCTCAACCACAGCAGTGATCAATTCATCATTGGGGCGAGCTATCGCGATGCCAAGGTTGACGTTGTGATATTCTCGGACCGTCGCCTCGCCCCGCAGACGCGACCGGAACTTTGGGTGCCGTTTCGTTGCCTGGGCAACACAGTATGAGAAAACCTGAAACACTGAAGCATCGATATTCGGTCTGGTGTATTTTAGGTCTTTAACAAAGTCCTGTATTCTCCCCCATTCGGTGAATCGTCCGACAGTTCCGGGTACTGCCTGTTGAGCACCCCGCTTTAGGCGCGCTAGTAAAGTCCGTTGTGGTTGTGAAAGAGGATGCTCCTGATAATTTAGACAATGCGTTTGAGTACCGATCGCCGCAGAAGAGAATTTCTTCTTCTTAGCCAAATAGAGATCGACGTCTTCGGGCATCACTTTCCCCGCTGCAGCGGGGATCAGCTTTATTTCCTCATCGGCTAGTCCCAAGCTACGACCATAGGCCCGCGTCCGCGGGGGAATAGTGGGCGCACTTACCGGCTGAAATTCTTCCGCGTTCATTTCTGCGGCCGATTTGGTCAACCCATCGCGGCGCTTCGGCGTGTTCGCTTGGATCGCTTCAGTCGCTTCCTGAGCGACCATGCGTGCAATCGGCGAACCAATCGACAAGACGTCATTCTCTTCCACAAGCCATCGGTCCAGTATGCCATCCATGGAGGCTTCGATATCCATCGTCGCCTTGTCGGTTTCGACCACATAGATAGTTTCGTTGCGTCTGACCGTATCACCTGGAGATTTTAGTAGTTGGCGAACGATAACTTCCTGTACAAGGTACGAGAGTCCGAAGATCGATGATTTCTAAAGAAACGCCTTCGCTGGCCAACAACACGGCTGCTTTGTTTGCCAATTCGAGGGCAGTTTCCCCAGGACACAACCGTGACATCGCGGCCCTCGCGACGAATCGCTGCCTTGCCAAACGGTACGACATCATGATGCTCTACCCGCATCCGCATACGGAAGATATGTTTGGGAAGCAAAATTAAGGATGGATCTTCATCCTGCAAGGCGGCCCAGAATAAGCCAACCGTATCTGCAGGAGTGCTAGGGATCGCAACACGAATGCCCGGACTATGTGCCCACCATCCCTCGTTGCTTTGGCTATGCCAGGTGCTTCCACCAGGCAGATAAGCTCCATAGGGCGCGTATAGTACCATAGGACACGCCCAGTCCCCGTTAGACCGCCAACGCAAGGTAGTTACCTGCTGGACCAATTGATTATAGCCCGGGGTGAGAAAATCTATGAATTGCAACTCAAACACCGGCTTATAGCCGGCTGCGGCTAGGCCCACCGCCGTACCCACAATGGTCGCTTCAGCCAGTGGCGAATTAAATATGCGCCTTGGAAATTGACGACTCAGTCCCTTCGTAAAGCCAAATACTCCACCTTTTGGATCTTCAATATCCTCGCCAAACATGACCATGCGCGGATACTTTTCCAAGCCAACGCGGAGAATGTGATTCACCGCGCCAACCATCGTTGAATCCTCTTCCGTGAGGCTCGCTGGCAACGGCAAATGCGTAGAATTCACCTTGCCGAACGGAAGCATCGCCGATGGTACAGATGACCACGCCATCCTGATTAGCCATCTTGATTCCCCAAGCCGCGCCTACTGCCGGTAAGCATTGGGATCCCGTCGGTGTCGCCGGAGGAAAGATATTAAGGCTCTTCGATGAGGAATGAACCGGCATTCCCCGCCCACCCGTGCTGGACTTGGCACTGGCAAAATAGTCGTTGGCAAACTGTTGAGGGGTCATTCCGCGCGCGATCATCAAGGATCGGTCACGATAGTAGGTAAATAGGTAATCTTCCTTATGCAGATGATAATTCAAAACAGCTAATGGCTCGTGACCCATGCCGGAAATATGGATATAGCCTTTACCTTGCCGTATCAGACTGCTTTCGCGCCGGTCGCCTTCTCGAACGAGTAACATGAGTTGCTTTTCCGGCAGGCGATGCTTGCCCGGAATGAGCGAGAGGGCCTTGTCCAGATCCTGGATCTGGAGTCGGATTTTCGAGCGCGGCAAGAAATGGTCCGAAGACCGCCGGCCTGCCCGACATGATCGGCTTGCCCGCTGCTGGACGGCGGGCAAGCCGCTGTTTTCCGAAGGCATCACGTGCGTTTCTCAATCAGGCATCGACTCGAGGCTTGCAGACGCTGGGTGTTGAGGAGGAATGTCATAGGAGGGGGCGATGCTGCTTTTGCTCCACCCACAATGGAGCCCTCCTTTGTATGTCCGCACATAACCGTCAAGCGGGGGGCGTCCCTCTAACTCAGCCAATATTTGTTTGAATCCATCTAGCCGCTCGTCCTTCTGGCTCGTGAGGGTTCGAGCGAGCTGTTCATAGCTCTCTTGGACGTGCGCGAGGAGATCCTCCTCGGATCGGCTGAGATTCCGGCTCAGGTTTCGTTGAGCGACTTCGCTGGCGTCGCGAAAGTGCTGGTTATCGGGTTCGATTTCAAGCGCCTGCTCAAACCCTCTCAGGCCCTCCTCGTCGCGTCCCTGTTCCTGGGCGATTCGTCCGTGGAGGAATTTCTTCCAAGCTTCCATCTGTCTGTGAATCATGACTCTAACTCTCCTTTTAGTATTTTTTGTTGCTTAAGATGAATCCGGCATACGCGTATTCATCGTGTGGTTCATCCAGTTACAAAGGCATTCGAAGGGCCGAGTTTCAGATTCTCTCGGAAATTGTTGGCGCTTCGATCGAAGTCTGGTCCTGCCGCGAGTGGGTGAGTGTTCGGCGGCTTGAAATCTTTTGTTTCCAGTTGGATCGTCTCTGATAGTGTCAGTTGACGCAGGGGGGTCAGAATGAAGACGGACCATCAGTCGCCAGCGGACGCCGCTGGCAGATTTCGCACCACTCGCTGGAGCGCAGTGTTGCTTTCGGCTCAGAGCCAGGCACCTGGTTCCCAAGCCGCGCTTGCCGAGCTCTGCAGGATCTACTGGTCTCCGATTTATGTGTTTGTGCGGCGCCGTGGACACGATGCCGACGACGCGCAAGACTTAACTCAGGGCTTTTTTCTCCATCTGCTGGATCACAAGGCACTGCGGCAGGTTAGTCCCTTTAAGGGCAAATTTCGCTCCTTCTTAGCCGCATCACTGCAGAACTACCTTTTGGATGAGGCTGACCACGCGCGCCGCCTTAAACGAGGTGGAAACATTGAATTTGTTCCTTTCGATACGGAGTGTGCCGAATATCGGCTAGCGGCGCTCGACTTTTTGACGGCAGACAAGATCTTCGATGCCCGGTGGGCGCTAACTGTGCTCGACGAGGCAATGACCCGGCTGGGCCAGGAATACGCTGCCCAGGGGAAGACGTCTAGATTCGAAACGCTTAGACCTTTCTTAGACCCAATTAACGGCAAAGCCTCGCTTTCGTACGAGCAAGTGGCGATCGCCCTGCAGGTTAGTGTGGGATCAGTTAAGACACTCATTCACCGCTTGCGCAAACAGTACACCTGCCTTTTGCGCGAGGAGGTCGGCCGCACGGTTAGCAACCCGGCAGAGGTCGATGGGGAAATCCATGCTCTTTGCGATGCCTTGATCGCAACCGAAGGTCGGTTAGGTCCATGAACATGGACGAAAGACGCACATCCCAAGTAATTTCATGGTGAGCTTGGAGGACGGAGGCGGTGTGGCCGCGAAAATCATCGACCTTGGCCTAGCCAAGGCAGTCGATGAACCAGGATATCAAATTGCGATCTCAATGCCTGGCGCTTTTGTTGGGACCCCGGAGTTTGCTAGAGCAATTTGCAGGAGCCGACGCGAGATCCGCTCGGATCTTTACTCTCTGGGCGTGATTCTCTGGGAGATGATGACAGGCCAAGCGCCGTTCAGGAGCTCGCTTGATGGGGTGATGTATCAGCAGCAGCGCGCGCCGTTACCGCTCGAACAACTCGAAGGGCTCCCGCAGCCGGTTGTTATTCTCGTTGAGGTACTCCCCGAGAAAACCCCCCTGGCGGCGTTTTCAGGCCCCGGCCGAACTTCTGAAGGTGTGTTTCTGACAAAGCTGGGTGCCGACGAGGGCCAGAATTGAGGAAGCGTTTTGCAGAGCCATCAGCACCGGAAAGCAGCAGAAGTCGACTTCACTGATTGCACCTGCGGAAGCGACCTACGCGGAGTACCGCTGCCAAAAAGGGAGAGCTCAGGGGGCACACCGGCTTCTGGCAGAGCAGAATTTGCCGTTTCGTGTTGCCTCGTAGCCGAACCGCCTCGAGCAATTAACATATGACCGCGCGGAGTGGGTAGGTGATGATCTTCGATCGCGTTCCTGCCAAGGACATCCTTTTGCAAGAGCCTGAGCCTCGCGAGTGTGGAGGAATTGACTGCGAGTTTTGGATTGCCTCCAGCGCAAGCGGATGGGAGTTTCTTGGGTAAAGGTGCTTTGAAACTGCGGGTGAATAGAGTGACATTTTTTCAAAAATCCTG
>JAXIPG010000129.1:0-5605 GCA_045403045.1 Terrimicrobiaceae bacterium | reverse complement strand
CAGGCGTGGGAGCAAGCCGTCCGCCAGGCCACTGCAGATCAGGACGCTGCAGAGAGCGGACTATCCAAGCTCATTCGAAAGGTGCTCCCCAGCTCAAGCTCTTCCTCAGCCGCTCTCGGGGACAGTTTGGCCCTTCCTCCGCCGGAAGAAAAGGCGGGAAGCGCGGGCTCCTGAATTCAAAGCGTGACCCGGGACAGGGAAGGAGTAGATTTCCAAAACGACGTAACGCTTGCGGCTCAAATTGCGCATCAAGCCGCGCAGCGTGGTCTGCGGACAGGACCAATTACTGACCTGGCGCTCGACCACGGCACAGTAGTGCCGCTTTGGTTTGTCGCTGAAGCGGGATGGCACGGACCGGTCGTGGTGTTGGGTTTGAGCCTTACGCACCATTTGAAAGTTGTTGAGTTTGGCGAAGCCGTTGCAGACGCTGCGGCACGCATCGGCAGGCGCGTGGCATTCATTGCGAGCGGCGACATGAGCCATCGGCTCACATTGGGTGCGCCGTGTGGATGCGACGCCCCGGGGAGCAGAATTTGACGAGTGGTTGATCGGCACACTACGCCGCGGCGGTTATCGCGAACTACTGGATTTCAGTCCGGATCTGGAGAAAGTGGCGGAGGAGGATGCACTCGATTCCGTGCTGGTCGCACTCGGTGCAACCGGGTCCAACCCAAATGGTACTGAAGTATTGAGTTACGAGGGACCGTTTGGCGTCGGCTATGGTGTGGCTATATTGTATTCTGAGGTCCTGCCTCGTTCATAAAATTATGTTCGCGCCACTAACCCAATCCGACCACCCGGGCCGCTGGTGGACGATGCTGCCGGATGGACGCGTCGAGTGCCGGCTGTGCCCGCGCTTTTGCAAACTCAATGACGGTCAGCGCGGATTCTGTTTTGTGCGGAGACGCGTGGGCGATGAAATGATACTGACGACCTACGGACGCAGCAGCGGGTTTTGTGTCGATCCGATCGAGAAGAAGCCTCTCAACCATTTCCTGCCAGGAAGTAGCGTCTTGTCGTTCGGCACCGCCGGCTGCAATCTCGGCTGTCGCTTTTGCCAGAATTGGGACATCAGCAAGGCCCGTGAATGGGACAAGCTCGCCGATGCTGCGTCACCGGAGCAGATTGCGCAGGCGGCACGGCGGCTTGGCTGCCGGTCAGTCGCATTCACCTACAACGATCCGGTCATTTTCGCCGAATATGCAATCGACGTAGCACAGGCGTGCCACGAACTCGGCATCCAGGCTGTCGCGGTCACAGCGGGCTACATTACCGCCGATGCGCGACCTGAATTCTACCGGCACATGGATGCAGCAAACGTGGACCTCAAAGCGTTCTCAGAAGAGTTTTACCACAGACTTTGTTTCGCGAGCCTTGCGCCGGTGCTCGAGACGCTGAAATTCCTTCGCGAGACCGGTGTTTGGTTTGAAGTGACGACGCTCCTGATTCCCGGTGAGAACGACAGCGACGCGGAGATTCACCGGGCCGCCGAATGGTTCGCTGAAAATCTCGGACCGAATGTGCCCTGGCATTTCACGGCCTTCCATCCCGACTTCAAGATGCTCGACAAACCGCGCACTCCCGCACAGACGCTGACCCGTGCGAGAGAGATCGCGAGGTCCAAAGGGCTTAATTACGCATACACCGGTAATGTGCACGACTCCTCCGGCGGCAGCACGTGGTGCCCGCGCTGCAGCAATCTCCTGATCGAGCGCGACTGGTACGAGCTGGGCGAATGGAATCTTGCCGGCAATCGCTGCGCCTTCTGCGGCTGCGAGATTGCAGGAGTCTTCGAGGAGAGACCGGGAGTTTGGGGTGCGAACCGGCTCCCGGTCCGGCTCTCAGGTTGAGCGACCGGTTTCCCTGTCGACCCGTCGCCTCAGTTTGGCTTGCTTATACTTCGGTGGCCTGTTGCCGACGGCCTTTGCGCCGGTCGGGCTGTTTCTTCCGCATTGGCTGTTGGCCCTTGGAAGCTGCCGACACGGCGCGCCGGGTTTCTTCGGCGTGCTGTTCAGCTTCAGTTTCGACTTCGTTTTCGGGGAACTTAAACTCAACGGACTTCATACAAGCAGAATATAGATTATAAAACCTGTATCGTCTTACAGAATTTAACCACAGAGGACACAGAGGGGAACCGGAAGGAAATGAGCTTTAGACCGTCCTTAGGAAGGGGCAGGAGGCCTCGTTCTCGTGCGCACATGCAAATGGCCGACGCGATGAACGCCTGAGCAACGGAGAGGCGTCGACGGCTCGGCAGAGCCTCGCCCTCCCCATCAACCATCAACTCTTCGCGTGACCGCGTTGGCGCGGAACGCGACTCACAGCGGCAACTATCAACTGAAGTTTATGGCTACCGAAGGGACTCCAGGAGTTGTTCGTATTTGACCCGGTCGGGGTGGTTCTGAGGGAGTGTGCGGCGCGCGCCTGCCATGAGTTGATATGCGAGGCGGCGCGCTTCGATGCCTTGGCGCTGATCCTTTCGAAGCAGGGAATATTCGTAAAGCACGCGCAGGGTATCGGGATGAGCAGGACCTGACGATTGCTGCAGGCCCTCCAGGGCTTGATCGTAAAGCGCCGCCGCGCCGGAGGCATCGCCCTTGTCGCGCAAGATGTCGGCGAGCGTGGCCATGTTGCCGAATGTGTCGGGGTGTTTGGAACCAAGGATGCGTTCGCGTCCGGTAAGCCCGGTGCTGGCCAGTTGTTCGGCTTCCTCGAGCTTGCCCGCTTTCCGCAGGGCCCGCGCAAGGTTCTCAGTGCTCGCAAGGGTATCCGGATGGCCTGGGCCCAGAGCTTTCCGCCGGCTCTCCAGACAGCGGCGGTAAAGATATTCGGCCTCCGTATAGTCGCCTGTGTCCAAGTGAAACGCAGCGAGATTGTTAAGTGCCAGCAGTGTCTCGGGATGGTCGCGACCCTGAACCCGTTCACGGACTTCCAGGCACCGCCGGTAGATTGATCCAGCCGCCCATGGATCGCCCTTTCGCAGTAAGAGGTTCGCTAGATTGCCCTGCCCGGCGAGCGTCGCCGGATGATCGCGACCCAGCTTGGATTCGAGCGACTCCACCAACTGCCGGTACAGCGGTTCGGCCGCAGCATAATCCCCTTTGTCCGAGAGTAAGTTGGCCAGATTGTTCAGACAGGAGAGCGTGTCGAGTTCCTCGGGGCCTGCGGTGCGGCGCATTGATTCCCACGCCCGCCGGGAAAACGGCTCCGCTGCGGCAAGATCGCCTTTTGCTTTGAGAACGAGCGCCAAGTTGTTCAAGCTGGCCAGGGTATGGGGATGGTCCGGCCCGAGAGTGCGCTCTCGGACTTCCAAGCACTGCTGATGGAGAAACCCCGCCTCAGTATCATTGCCGCGATCATGAAGCAGGTTGGCAAGATTGTTCATCGCAGCAAGGGTGTCGATGTGCTCAGTTCCAAGCACTCTCTGTCGCTCTGCCAGGCACCTGCGAAAGAGGTCTTCCGCAGCCGCGTAGTCTCCCTTGTCCTGAAACGCAAGCGCCTGATCCTCCATCGCGTCTGGGCTCAACGGGGCGGGCGCGGGTGCGGCCTTCTGAGGCTGTTTGTCTAAAACAAACACGGCAATGAGGACGCACAGGATGATACCAACGGTCACCAGACTAAAAGCCCACATGCGCCAAGCCAATGGACCGGGCCGCTTTGCCTGGCTGGATATCTTTTGGGAGGGACCGATGGCAGGAATCTACCTGGACATGCCGCCGGCAAGCCAGAGCGAACTTTAGCAGACTGTTGAAGAACCCACGCACGTCACGCGTGAGCTAACCCAAAAACAATTCGTCCTCGTTGAGATGATGGTGCGGTGGCGGACCGCCACCGGGTGGAGTGATCTCCGTCCAAAGGGCGATTTTTCCTCCAGTTTGCGCACTGGCAAGATGGACGATAACTTCTTCGCCAAACGCATGCAACGTGTCGCCCTCACCACGAGCGAGGATGACGGGAAGCGCCTCCGTGATCATCTCTACGAAATTGCCGCCAATAGTGAGTCTTGACAAGCTGTGTCGTTCTGCGCGCGCACCTTCAATCCGTCTGGCAAGCAGGATGTCCAGGCGCTTGAGCCTCTTTGCACGGTGGATTTTCGAGGAGAAATTCCCCTTCCAAGTCGGACAACCTGCTAGCGCCAAAGCACCATGGAGGGCGTGATTCAATTCGAAAGCCAGCACGACCTGCCCTTTCCCCCCGAGGCGGTCTGGCCGGCCCTCAGCAATACGGACTCAATGAACCGCGCGCTCGGACTCCCGCCAGTGCACTATGAGTTCACTGCAAACGCCGAAGGCGGCAGCACCACCCGCGCCCGGGCGCAGGTCGCCGGCCTTGAAGTCGTCTGGCAGGAATTTCCCTTCGAGTGGCTTGAACCCGAGTTCTATCGCGTCCGACGCGTCTTCGAAAATGGTCCGTTGCGCGAAGCCAACGGCGGGATCGAACTTCTCCGGCAGCCCAGCGGGACCCGTGTGAGGGTCATTTCCGAAATTCTTCCCCGGAACGTGCTTGGAAAATTTCTAGCGGAGAACGTGCTCTTTCCCAAGACGAGGCGTGACATGCGCCGCATCACGGACCAGTTGGCCGCGTTTCTGCGCGGGCAGAAGCCGTCGGCCATGCCGCGCCTGACCGTCCAACCCGTGGACGAACCTGCGCTGCGAGCCGGACTCGATGAGCTAAGGCGGACCGGACTCTCTACAGAGCACATTGATCGCTTGCAAAAGATGCTGCGGGAAGCGCCTGACGTGGAACTCACGCACATTCGTCCTCTGGCGGTTGCGAGACATTGGAACGCCGATTCGTGGGAGGTCCTGTCCCTGTTCCTGCACGCCACTCGCAGCGGTCTTTTGGACTTTCGCTGGGAAATTCTGTGTCCGAACTGCCGTTCATCGCGGCAGCGATTGGTCAAATCGCTGAACGGGCTCGGGCGAACATCGCATTGCGACGTGTGCCAGATCGAATTCGACGCGCAGTTCGATAAGTCCGTCGAGCTCAAGTTCGCAGTGAATCCGGCGGTTCGCAGGCGCGACGATCAAACCTTTTGTCTCGCCGGACCAGGCGGCAAACCGCACGTGATCAGCCAGATGTGGGTGGAACCCGGCCAGGAACGATCCTGGAAGCTGCCGCCGCTGACGCGGCCGGTGCGGCTGCGCTCACCACAAGTAGAAGGATCCGTCGCCCTCGATCCCGGGGAACTCGGCGAGGACCGTCCGTCCTTCATCCGCGCAAGCGCCTCAGGATTCGAGATCAACTACGAGCGCGGAGAGCAACGGGAAAGCGTCGCCCGCGTTCACAATCCAAATTCCTTCCCGGTCCTGCTGAGCCTCGATCAGATGGGATGGAGCGATGACATCCTGACTGCCGCTCGAGTAACAAATTGGCAGGAGTTTCGTGATCTCTTTTCGAGTGAGGTTATCTCTCCAGACGAGGACATCACAGTTGGATCACAGGTGATCTTGTTCACTGATCTGCGCGGCTCAACAGCAATGTACCGGGGGATTGGCGACGCTCCCGCTTACGCGCTAGTGCGGGATCATTTCGCCGTGCTGACAGCGGCTGTTCGCCGCCATCACGGCACGGTCGTCAAGACAATTGGCGACGCTGTGATGGC
>JAXIPG010000271.1:0-6200 GCA_045403045.1 Terrimicrobiaceae bacterium | reverse complement strand
AGAGGCGAAGTGCGCGGCTTTTGTTTGCCCGGAATGCAAAGCTACTGTTGATTGGCGGAAGGCGTTTCTCGATAGCCTTTGTGTCACTTCGCGATCTTCGCAGGATATTGTAAACTTCTGGAGGCTGAAGGCAGGATCATTAAACCGGTATCGGCAGAGCTTAAGGCTGCGTGACATCACTCAGTGCCTCTAGCGGTTCTGGTCTGGTTACCCTTGTCGCTCTTCTACTCGTTGGCCGGCGCCAGCCCTTTTCCCAATTGATGATGCTTTGAAGGCAGCAACCAATGATCTTTGCCGCGTCTTTTGGAGCAACCGGAGATCGAGCCGACGCTCGCGGATGGCGTCACCAAACTCCTGGATCACAGTGCGCACAAGCGGACGTAAAAATCGGTGTCCTCGGCCATCATCGCTTTGATTTCCTGGCTTCCGTTGTCTACTCTCTTCTGGGTCATGGTTCGATATCTCAGTTGGTTGTTTCTGGCTCCCAACTGCTTACCATGACCTCCCTTTTGCTGAACCTTCGGCACACTGCCTGGGCGAGGCGGCCTCCAAGGCCCATTCGTAAGTGTTAAGTGCTCGCTCCTGCAGAATTTTTAGCCCTTTGTCACATTTGAGTATCTAACACGCCCAAGACAGCTAATACTCATTAGTTGAAGCACGGTCGTAAGTCGAAACAATCCGACGCACCCCCTCCTTGGTTTATAGCGGCGCCAAATGTTAAGAACGACTACATCGGCGAGTGTGAGCAGGAGCGTTTCGTGTCGACCGAGCGAGGATATCTATGAGCCCTCACTCAGCACTTCAGATCGCATCAAGACTTCCCTGTCGGTAAGTAGCGTCCTTAATAACACAACTTGTTATATTTGTCAAGTGACCATCACCTCGTCCTGGGCCGATCTCCCTCATACCATGGCCATACAAATCACAATTGGGATTATCTCCCCACTACTATGTATAGGAGAATACTACCGCAGTATACCGCAGGTGAGCCGATAACCGGAGTGAAATTATGAAACATGTATTCACCACTCTGTTGCTAGCGTTAACCTCCACATTGGGAAACGTTGTAAACTGGACACTAGTAGAGAAGGCAACCGTAAGCGTTGGAGTCTATAACGCTCAAGGGAGATTGATTAAAACTGTATTGGCAGCGAAAGAATTGCCAGCAGGATCACACTCAGTCACATGGGACGGCCTAGATAATATCGGCGAGCCCGCGCCAGTGGGGAACTACACGTGGAAGGTAGTCAGGAATGGGAATACATATTCTTCCGGAACCGCTCTTGGCAACACTGCGTTTCCAACAACAACAGCGGGTCATGTTCCTAGTTATATGGAGGGGCTGTCGGTAGATGCAGCAGGAGACGTTTACACGGCAAACGGTTGGGACGAGGCTCATAGCGATGTCATTAAGCGCTCTGGCGCAACCGGCAACTCGATGCTCGTAACAGGTCATCCCGTTGGTGATGTTCTGGAAGGCATCGCCGTGGAACCAGACGGGGCGTTTGCCTACGTTGTAAGCGTTACGGGTAACCGACTCGACACTGCGAATCAGGTAAAGAGCGAGATTTACAAGTTCGATTTGGCAAGCCGTCACCGCACGATGGACGGTTACGGTCGGGATACGCTCAAAGTAGATTTCACTGACCTTGGAGGACCATTTAAGGTTTACGATAGGGACGCTAATTATCCTGCGGGGGCGACGGTCGCGGATAAATCCACCATGAGTATTCCGATCAGGTCATTGGCGCTCAGAGGTGACACTATTTACGCACCTGACTCTCTGGGGAACCGCATCTTAAAGGTGCATAAAGTCAGCGGCGCATCCGGGACTATCAACAATGTTCCTGTTGCGTGCGGCATTGCTATAGACGGCTCAGGAAACATTTGGGTTGGCAATAACCATTCTAAGATAAGCGTCTACAGTCCTGCAGGATCGTTGCTTGGCACTCCCATCACTGGGTTGGGCGAAGTTCGCTCCCTCGCTATCTCAGGCAGCACGCTTTATGTCGCTGACTACGCAGTAAACCAGGTTAAGAAGTATTCAATTTCTGGCTTAAGCGCTACACTTCAAGGCACTTTTGGCCGACCAATGGAGCCAGGAGACCGCGCCAATAATGCCTTGAAGGAACTTCGGGCCGTCGCGACAGACAGCCAAAGAAACCTGTTCATCGCAGACCGACCGGGAGACGGAGGCCGACTCCAGAAGCTTGCGCCGGATATGACTCTCGTGTGGCAACAACTCTGCTTGGAATTTTCTTCTGTAGCTTCTTTTAGCAAAGACAATCCAGACACCTTGTGGACATCGCGGCAGCGGGCTTATCACATTAATCACGCTACCGGTGCATGGGAGTATCTGGGCTGGGGCAGAACGGACATTGACGGTAATTATTTTGGTAATTTCCTAGGTACCGACGAAGGCCCTCCGCGTGTCGTTAGCCTGAATGGACAGGACTTCTTCTTTATGCCGACCAGAGATAACGGCATCGGCATGTATCGTGTTTTTCCTCCTGTCAATTCGACCAGGGGACCGACTCTTAAATTGGCATCGTGCATAGCCGCAGCATGGCCGCTTCCAGACGGGGGAATCCCCGCTGATGGTGCAGGGGATGACGTAACTCAATATCTATGGTCATGGAACGACGATCTATCTCCGACACCAACGCCAACGACAGTTAATCGCTACTACACACCAGCCCAACGGCCATACCAGTTTGTTATTGCCGCTACGCACGTCGATGATCAGGGGCGCTTAATTCTTGGGGTGGACAACCATTGGTTTCCCGGCACGCAGTTTGACCAGCAAGAACAGGGGTCAATTTGGATAATGACCCCGACGTTTAACTCGAAAGGCACTCCGGTTTATCGCTGGGACACAGCGGTCAAGCTCTTCTCCAATGCGGATGCAAGGCGGGCTTTAAGTCTTTTGCCAAACGAACAAATTCGATGGGGGTTAGTTGCATACGACAACGGGATGTTTTATTCCCTTGGACCGTGCTCCAAATCTGGATTGCCGCAGAACCCTGCCCTCCATGCCGGTGGAAACACATTGATGGGGTTCAAGGAACAAACGCCAGGAACATTACAAACCTTCACCGAACCGCAGTGGAAAATTTTCCTACCCAGATCTTCTGCGGGATTGGCTCCGGTTCGCGGAGGCGCCGGAGGAGTGTTGATAGGCGGAGAACCTCGCTTGGCAGAAATCAATCACTATGACAAGGATGGGTTGCTCTTAAAAATATTCGCCCCAGGCGTCAACCTAACGGGAAGTTACAACACTGATGGCGGGCATGATTGGGTGAGCGGAGGATTTGATTCACTCCAATGCTTGCAAGCAGAGCGTGCTCCTGACGGCCTTGTTGATGTCTTTGCGCAGGATAATTTGAACCAACGGATCATTTGGTATCGTATCGACGATAGGCACGTTCAGGTTGTGGGTTCAGGGCAACTGACTATTGGTGCTGAGAATGCTGGGACACACTACGAACTGATTGTAAATTCCGGCATTGGGTCGGGCAAATACCTTGCTGGCTCAGTGGTTAATATTCGTGCTGATGATCCTCCGGCGGGTAAGGTATTCGCAGGATGGACTGGGGGGTTTACCAATAACAACGGGACCATCTCCATAGTGATGCCGCCAGAGCCTGCCACGGCCACGGCGAATTACGAATGGCGACAAGGCAACGACAAGATTCGATTTTTACCAGGTCAGAATTCAGAAAGCAATCTGGACGGCTCAGTGTGGGAAGGAGCAAACAGTATCAATGGTCCGTGGACAAGGTTCTATGATACCCCATTTAATCAAATCACTCCCGATGGAACTCTAATCCCTGCGGTTCACCCAGGGTGGAACGAGGCAGAAGTTGATTTTGGTGGAGCTAGATACCTAAGATGGCGGAAGAGGCTCCCATATAACGAGGGCGTTATTATGGAACTGGAGTTCTACCGTGATGGACAAAAATTATCCGGTACACCGTTCGGAAGTAATTCCATAAACCCAGAACTCACCTTCGTCAAGGCTACCGATGGCGATCCCAACACCCGGTTCAATTGGGCCGACACCGGACCATTGGGAGCGCACGCCGGTATCGACACAGGAGATTCACCAATTCCGACTCCAACCCCAACTCCAACCCCAACTCCTACTCCCACACCAACTCCTACTCCTACACCACCTCTGCCAACTCCTACGCCATCTATCGTGACTTTCCTTGGGATCGACACAGCCACACAAGGCAACTGGAAAGACCCCAATGCGTATGGAATTGATGGCCACTACATACCAGGCAGCACCACCTTGTGGCCAGCTTGGGTGACGGTGGTAATCTCAGGAGGGGGTATTACCGTCTGGGAAGCCTCAACAACAGATATCAGAGCGCTAATGAAAGCGGAGTCTGTTGTTGACCGCATTGCCTCAGCAAGAAAAGCTAAGCGCATCACCGTGGATGTCAATGTGCTGCTTCTCGCTAACGAACGCGTGGCATTTTATTTCTGCGATTGGAATAGAGACGGACGAGCTGCCGACATAACAGTTTCGAACGCAGACACCGGAGTCCTCCTAGATAGCCGACAAGTTTCCAACTTCGGTGACGGCCAATATTTCAAATGGCAAGTCAAGGGACACGTGAAATTCACCATTGCTAGGATTTCGGGCCATGGTGCCGTGGTGAACGGAATCTTTTTCGATCCCCGTTAATAATGCCCTGCTGCTCACGTCCCATCATCGCAAAGCGTCAACTAGTTCTTGAAAGGTTCGCCAAGCATCAACTTCTCTATCTGGTGAGAATCTCTGCCGTTTATCATGAGCCAAAGGACCAGTCTGAATTACCTCAAACCCAAGAAAGCCTATCTTATACGCTGTGTACACACCATATATCGCAACCTGTCCACTACGCTTCTTTAATTCATAAGTCTGATTATCCAAAACGAAACGCCGTTGGCAATCTCCTCTTCATCCGAACGAGAGAACGCTCAAATCACGGGTCCGGCTGATCACATGCGCAAAGCCTGTGATTTGAGTGTAAGGCAAAGTTTCATCGTCGCAAACGCCGATGCTAACTTCTTCGTTTCGGTCACCAAGCCGGATTTCCTTAGTGCCATTTCTAATCAGGTGTAGCAAAACGTCCTTTTCACGTTCAGTCAGTCCATCCATATCCTCGACCGCTTTGGCAAATTGCTTTGCTGTTTTAATTTTGTTTGCTATGTCTATCATATTGAGCTAAGTAATGTCTTAATACTGCAAAATCTGTTGGTGGTTCTAATCTAACGGTGAACCAGATATCCGAAGCTTCTTGATTCCAGCATGAGTCATCTGATTGCGGGCGCTCCAAAATCCTCTCTTCCACTCAGCAAAACCACTCGCAGTCAGATGGAACTCGCCTCGGAAGTCGATCTCTGCCTTAAGCACCTTATCGGAATTATAGGCAAAGGTTTCGATACCCCATGCATAACCCTCCTGAAAGTCAGCATTCTGATTGTCGCAAGCATTAGCTTTATCGGAACGGCCATATTGCTGACGGTGGATCTCACCACACTTGTCATCATACTTCATTGCTTTGCCTCCTCCAATTCTCCGTAGTGCAAATTCAGCCTCATCGGCACCCGCTTGATGACCAGATTGAGGTCGAGGATGTGAACGCGCGAAGATACTTCCAACGTGCCTATCTGCCCGCCTTCCCTATCCACCTCGGTGCCAGTCAGGACTCGACCGCCGCCCACTGGCCAGCCGCTTGGCCAAGTCTGCCGACTTCCGCAAGCGCATCGACGGGGACGTTGCTGTCCTCGAAAAGAGCTTCGCCGAATCTGAAGCTAGCCTGGTGGATCTCGACATCCGAGGGGATAAGGTGCTCATTAACCGGCAAGTCGTAAGATGCAACTCGCAGCAGATTCGCGTTCAAGATGTGACTGGAGTCCGATTCGGTATTTTTGTCCAATACACCAATGGAGTGAAATCGTCCGTCTCCTACCTCGTAGGCATTGCCGGCCACGGAACTGACATCACGATCGAATGCAAACGCTTCTTGAGAAGCGAGGAGCAAGCACAGTCAGACTACAAATCCATTCTGAACGGTTTGTTTCATCATGTGCTGCCCAAGTTGGCCGCCAGAATTGCGAAGCGCATCGCTGCGGGCTCCCCATACGAAATGGGAGGAACCAAAATTGCTAAAGAAGGCATTTACCTCCGGACGGGAATGCTCATG
>JAXIPG010000285.1:0-4431 GCA_045403045.1 Terrimicrobiaceae bacterium | reverse complement strand
TTCCTTTTCAGCCAGCTCGCGGTTGGCTTCCAAAACCATTTGAAGCGCGTCTTTCAAGTTCTCGCGAGCTTCATCCAAAGTCTTGCCTTGCGTGTTGACCCCCGGTATTTCCTCCACCCAGGCAGCCCACCAATCATCCACCTGCTTATATGCAGCAGTCAGCTTCATATCTGCATCTTCATTGCATTCGGCTTGTTTGTCCAGTTGCGAACGAGCCATATTGAACATCCTACAGGATTGGTCGAACAATCCGCAGATGCCGGCAGATGGACGCAGATTGGAAGACAAATCGCCTGCAATCGAGGCGCGGGCTCCCGAAATCCAGTAACAGAGCCTTGGTCAAGCGGATGAAAGCCCTGAGAATAGCGCGATGCCGTTTGCGGAGGCGGTTGTGCCAAGCGCCTGTCTATCCACAGGCCCTTGGCACAAGAGCCTCTAGAACAAAGTCAGTCTGCTTGCCCCTTTTCTCCACCTGCGTCAATCTGGCGTAACGAACCCTGACAGCAGCCAGGCGAACAAAAGGAGGAAAGCAGTTTCATGAGACTTCCTCAGCAAGGTGCGAACTGCACCTGCGAAGTGCTGTCCAACGTTAGCCACCAGGGGTTACCAACTAAGTTCACGCACTTTAAGGGTAATATCTTCGCGCCATCCTATGGTGGAGGTAGTGCGCCACCGGTTCTTGCGTCGCGGCTGAGTTCGGGCAGCAGTTCCTTCATTTTCCAGTCCAGTAGGGCTTCGAGTCGCTTAACCTCCTCTTGGAGAGCGTCCCGGTCTCTGGGATGGGCGATCTCGTCCCCGAGAGCCGGCAGGGTCGTGTCGAGCTTCTCGTTGAGTTCTTCTTGCCAACGGTTGAAGTCGTCAAAGAATTGCTCGTAAGCATCGGCATACTACTCAGGCTGGCCAACCATGCTTTTGAGATCATTGAGTTGTCGTCTCAGCTCATCCCGGTCGTCCGTGAGTTCGCCCACATACAAGCGGGCTTCTTCGACAGCTGGGTCCTCGGGCATCTTAGCTTCGGCGACGATAGGTTTCGAGTTCGGGATCAGCCACGTCTCGTCACCGTCTGGGTGCACCCAGGCGTGTCGGCATCGTGCACGTTGGTGATGTGGATGACATTCTCCGGACGCCGTCGTTGGGCAGCTGTTTTGTAGAAGATTTTGGCAAAGTCCACCCGATAGTAGAGGGTCATGTACGTGACAACGACGGTATCCTCACCCTTGCGTAGTTTCCGCCACTTCTGCAAAGCGAAATTCGGCCGGGCGGCCAGCTCGCGCAGATAGTCGTCCCGTTGCACCTGCTTTCGACTAAGATCCGTATCGCCCATTACAACTCCCGTACACCCGAGCAGCTTGAAAGCACCATCGCTGCGTTGCGTGCTCGATGCTGGACGGCAGAGGGCGGTCACAAATGGAGGCGCGTTTGAAGGAAGACGTTTTTATCCGCTTTATCCGTCTTGATCTGCGGTCAAAGACGGGGCGAGGTGCTGTTTACGAAAATATCGCGCAGAATCAATTATAGGGGGACGCGGCGCTTTGCGCGTATGAAGGCGTCTCGACGACTTGAGCCATTTCTACATACCGGCAAAGCGCATTCGCCAATTGCATTTGCCGCGGACTGCGGCACTCGGGTTCCAGAAGGCGGGGGCTACCGACCACAATCACGACTGCCTGAGCGCGCGACGTCGCGACATTGAGCCGATTCAAGCTGTAAAGAAATTCCATTCCGCGCGGCGCATCCTCGGGCGATGAGGTCGTCATCGAGTAGATCACCACCGGTGCCTGCTGCCCCTGGAATTTATCCACCGTGCCCACTCGCGCGTTCGGACAACGGTTCGACAGGTCGGACACCTGTGCATTGTAAGGAGCGACAATGAGCACGTCGTCCAACCGCAGCGGCCGGCTTCGGCCCTTGTCGTCGATCCAATTCACACCCGCTTGCACAAGACCGTCCATAAAACCGGCGATACGCTCGACCTCTTCCGGCGATGCATTCTGATTTCCCTCGTGACGGACCGGAACGAACCAGAGACCCGAATCACCCAACCACGAATGCCCTTCGATCTTTTGTTGCTCGAGTCCCTCGCGCGGATGGAGTCGCCCCTCGTAGAAAACCTCCGAGGTGAAGTCGCAGAGCTTCGGGTGCAGGCGCCACGTCTTTTCCAGGAACAAGCCCTTATCGGTGGAGATCGTCTTCGCCCCAGCGAGTAAATGTTCAAGCGCAGAGACAGCAGCACCATCGGGATGGCTGCCCTTGACGGGTTGCTCCAATTGCTGAGGGTCGCCGAGCAGAACGATGCTTTTCGCCGCTTGGGAAACGGCCAGTACATTCGCCAGCGACATTTGTCCCGCCTCGTCAACGAAAAGAACGTCAACCACCTCCAAGTACTCTTCCCGCGACCAAAGCCAGGCTGTGCCACCGACGACTTGAGTGCCGCCACGCAAAGCCGCAAGCGGCTCCGCGTTATCCGTCGTAAACGTAATGCCGGGCAGTGCGGCGTCCAGTTTCTCATTCACCTTCTGTATGCAGTCTATGCCCTTGATGTCCGCTTCATTGGCAGCCTCAATGACCTTAACGAGCAGGTTCTGGATGACTTTGTGACTGGTCGCCGTGATACCCACTTTCTTTCCCTGCCGCACCAGTTCGCAGATCATGCGTGCACCGGTAAATGTTTTGCCGGATCCTGGAGGTCCCTGAATCGGTAGAACCGAATGGTCCAGCAATGTCCCTATTCGCTTCGCAGCGTCCACGGTGGATTCACCGGGCAGGATGAGCGAATCAGTCCCATTCGCGAGACGCGGCGGTCGGCGTAGCAAAAGGTCCCGTGCCGCCCGGTAGGGTCCTTGGGCATCGACGCCACTGCTGTTGATCCATGTGCCGAGACGGAACAGCGCATCCGCCAAGACTTCGTCTCTTGGACCTCTCGCGTCCACGAAAACGGACTTTGGGTGAATCTCGCCGGCCTTCCTCGTCTTCTTGATGTCGATGGTGCGCGCGGCGATGTCTATTTCCACGACCTCACCGACTCTCTCGCCCCTCTCGCAGACCTTATCCCCAGCCCGGAGGTCTGTTTCCTGTTTCTCGAAGGAATAGCGATCTGTCGGTATCTTCCGCTGCACTCCGAGGCGTTTAACGAAGCGCAAACCGGACACGGCCCCTCTCTCATCCAAGAGGTCCTCATCCGTCATGTCTTTCAAACGGAAATATTCCCACCAATCCGCCTTGGACTCCCGCCGATGCCAATCGAGAAGATTTGCCAGCAACCAGCGTGCAGCATCCTCTTCGTTTCGTAGCGCTGGATCAGCCGAAACGCATCTCGTTAGCCCCTCCGCCAACGCCGCAGTTTGTTGCTGGCGTTCGCTAATGGTTTCGGAAGGAGCGCCATCTGACATTGGTGGGCGGGGAATGCGGCGTCCCGCTTGCTCCAATGCCCGCCGTTCGCGCTCCAGCCAATCGCGCAATGACCAGGTTGAAAAGCAATCGTCAGCGTTGTAGATAGCGATCGTATTCTTGACGCTTTCATCCACTTCCGTGGCCTGCCCGAGTTCCAGAGCGTGTTCCATTTGGCGCATTGCGTTTTTCGCTTCCTCCAACGGCACCGCGCGCCGAAACCCGTGAAAGACCTCAAGCGCCTTCAGCGAGTATTGCTCGACGCTAGCGCGGAGGGCTCGCTTCAGGACCGTGTGAAGATCGATGAATAACCCCGCTCGCAGCATCCGGTCGATTTCGTCTTCACGCGTTGAATGCCTGCCCATGAGCCTTTTCAGAGCGGAGGGCTCGTAGGGTGTGAAGTGGTAGATATGCATCGCCGGATATTCCGGCCAGCGCCTCATAACCGAATCGACGAACCATTCGAACGCCTGCTTTTCCTCTTCCGCGGTTGTCGCCCATCGGCAGTCGTAGGTCTGCCGACCTCTCTGATCTACCCAGGCGAAGCCGAAGAGGTATTCTCGTCCACCCAGGCCCACAAATGGATCACCTTCAAGGTCGAAGAAAACGTCTCCGGGAGAAGGCTCTGGCAGCAGCGAGAAACCATGTTCATCAGTGACTTCAAATACCTCATGAACAGGCCGGCCACGCTTGCGGCCAGCTACCTGCACCCGAGCTTGTTCGCGGACCTTGATGTATCCCTCTCTTGATCCGTGGTCAGGGCGGTTCGGGATCGGCAGCGGGAGGACAGCGAGTCGCTCGACGGTCGTTACTTCCCAAGTCGATAGTTGCTTCCGCTGCAGTCTGTTGATGCCTGCCACAAGCGACAAGTGATCCTGTTTGCGCCAATCCGCATCGCACACCTGCCACCAGCGGCATATTTCGCAGTGAGCAGTCGGCTCTGCAAAAGTCGTGATGCCATTTCGGTTCTGCTCAACAGCTCTCTCGAGACGCGCCTTGACGACCCGATAGTATGCCGCGAAATCCAGCACCCGATATGGCTCC
>JAXIPG010000290.1:0-9959 GCA_045403045.1 Terrimicrobiaceae bacterium | reverse complement strand
GGGGGAGATCATGAAAGCCGCGGGAGATCCAGCGGCCGAGGCGCAACTTCGCAAGCAGCTTGCGATGGAGATCGCCAGGCTTGAAGAGAAGCGAGAAGATAGGAAGAAAAAGATTCGCGACACTGCGAGCGACTAGCCCGCTTATCTCACACTCGGGTGGTTCAGATTGCGTAATGCTTTGGTCGCCAGGGGGTGAGGACGGCCAAGGCATATCCAGGGTGATATGGTCCGGGAGGACGAATCCGCTGGCGGCCAAACGATTAGCAAGATGGGCCGCCAGAAGTTCTCCAAGCCATCGGCTCACTCCATAGGCCTCGATCTGCCCGAAGCTGACTCCATCGACTCCGGCTACCCCGCCCTTGGCAAGGCATCTCCGCCACGCCTCGGCCAGAACATCCAGCCGACAGAGCTTGTCATAGAGCGCATAAAACCGATAATCTCAACAGAAGTGCTCGGGAGGCGGCCCGGGCCTCGGCCATTTGGAAATTTCTTTCGGCATTTGCTCTAGCAGGAGCGCGGCGCCTCTCATCCGCTGGAGCCGTCCGCAACAAATCTTTCGAGCTCTTTCAGCTCAGTATCGATCATGCTGCCGGCCTCCGGTTTTAGAGCTTTGCGCGCCAGCACGAGGACCTCTTTGGCCTGCTGCGCCTCACCGGTTGCAACCAGGGCTTCTGCAAACGGCTGAACGATGTCGTAGAAAAAATTTCCACCGCCGGTTTTTCCGAGGATCGAGACCTGGCGGCGATATTCTGTGAAGGCCTGATCAAGCTGCTTCGCTGCGACGAGCGAGATGATCTTTTGCGCAGCGATACTCACACTCAAGTCCGAGCGTCTGCGCTTGTTCTGCGCGACGATCTGCCGTTCCAGGCTCTCCGCCTCCTGAAGAGCTCCCTGTTGCCTGGCAATCTGCGCGAGCGCTACCTGTTGGTCAACGCGCATGTCCCTATTCGTAGCGAACTGCCGTAGGGCCGCTTCGTGATGGGATTTCAGGGCATTCAACGGCGCGCCGGTTCGTCGAAGATAATCGGCCTTGGCGGCCCACCCGGCCTCATTCTGAGGACAAACCTGCATGGCGCTCTCATAAGCTTTCAGCGCTTTCGCTCGATCTCCGCCACGCTCACACATTCGCCCTATCAAAATATCATTCTGCGAGGAGAAAAACTCCAGTCCTTCTCGAAGTCCCTGCGCGTGAATCTCGAGTTCGTGATCGCTAACGGGAAGCCACGTTTGTGGATCCAAGGCTTGTCCGACGGCGTAGTTCTGATTCTTATATCGGCCGCAGTCGAGCTCCCAACGGTTGTCTGATTTCATGTAGCCGAACCATGCGTGACCGCCATCCGCTCCTTGTCCGGTGAAGAACAACGTTGGCAATCCGCGGGCTTTGCCCGCGATCATCGCATAGTAGGCCTGATCGACACAGATCCCCGTCTGCTGGTGGATATTTTGCAGCGTGTATTCGCCCCCCGTCCAGTTGAACCTGCCGGATTTCACGCGGTCAAAGGAATAACTGACGGCATCGAATGCTTTGGCAAATTCCGAACGTTGGTACCTGACATTCTTTCTGGCCCATTCGAATTCCGATGGATCCAGTGGTGCGTCCACGATAAACTTGATTTGCCCCGGACTAAGCTTGCGCAAATCGAGCAGAAGAGCACGTGACTCGTTGCTTCCCATCCAAAATTTGAAACGATCAGCCACCGGTACCTCCGCAATCGGAACCCACTTCGGATCGACCTGGCGGTGTGGCCAGAAGTGCGGAAAACGTTGGTCGTAGACGACCGCAAGGGCGACAGCGAGGGCGCGGTATTCCTTGAATTTCTGCGGGTTTGCCAGACGGATTTCCTGCAAGCGCAGTAAAATTCCGGGCAAAAAGTCACGGTCCGAGAGATTTTCAAAAAGCAACCGAGAGAGCTCTTCGTCGCTAATCCATTCGGCAAGAATTTCCGGATTCAAATTCTCGGCGATCGTTGTGTCTGGCGGATCGGCGAGATCGGCAGGAAGCAACCGGCGGAGGAACTGTCCGGCGGCAGCTTGGTCCGACAGAATCTGATTCACCTGCGCAGGGTCGGGCGGCTTATAGCCAGCGTTCGGGACATATCCCGGACCGAAGATGATCAGCTTTTCGTCCTCCGGAGATACCCTCAAATGATCGGCAATGAGACGGGCGGCTTCCTGCCTTTGATTTCGGGACAAGACTTCGCACCATTTCCATAAGGACATCCAGCTGCGATAGGCCGTGACACCGGTGCTGCCAGGCCGGAGGGGGCCGCCGGGCTGATAGGCGGCCACCAGCGCGTTTCCGAGCGCATCGCGCGAAGCAACCCATCCGTCTGCAAATATTCTCGCGCGCTCAGCGGGCGCAGGGGCCCATCGAAGATCCAAGCCATTCCCGAACCCCGCTACAGAGACCGACAAGATCAGAATGAGGATGGCCTTGTTCACCAAATAAGGCCTCGCTTCTTGTCAGTTTGCGCCCGGAGCAGACTTTCGAAGCGCGTCTTGTCGCGAGCGTTGGCGATCGCCTCTTCTTTGCTGATCTGGCGTCCGAGATAAAGTTCGGCCAGCGACTCATCGAATGTACGCATCCCGTCCTTCGCGCCGATTTCGATTAGCCCGACGATCTGTTCCCAGCGACGCTCCCGGATGGTCGCCCTCACGGCCGTATTTGCCACGAGCACTTCCGTGGCAAGGACACGCTTGCCGCCCGATTCGCTCGGAAGAAGTCTCTGCGAAACGACGGCCGCCAGCGCATTCGCGAGCTGCGCAATGATCTGCGGCTGCTGCTCCGGCGAGAAAGCGTCTACGATGCGGTCGATGGCTTTGGGCGCGTCGATGGTGTGAAGCGTTCCTAAGACAAGGTGTCCGGTTTCTGCCGCGGTAATCGCCGCACTGATGGTCTCGGTGTCGCGCAGTTCCCCGACGAGGATCACGTCGGGATCTTGCCGCAGAGCGTGACGCAGCGCCTCCGCAAACGAACGCGTATCGTTTCCAACCTCGCGCTGCTTGATAATGCCTCGCGCGTTGGAGAAGACGAACTCAATCGGATCCTCGATTGTGATGATCACGCCGGCAAGCCGCTCGCTAATATGCTTTACCATCGCCGCAAGTGTGGTGCTTTTTCCTGAACCGGTAATGCCAGTTACGAGGACTAAGCCGCGTTGGAGTTCGCAAATTTGTTTGATCGCGGCGCTATGTCCCAGCTCAGCCAATTCTGGAATTTGATAAGGAATGTGGCGAAAGGCCGCTTCGAGAGCACCGCGGCAGTAGTGAGCGTTGCCGCGAAATCGACCCACGCCCTCGACTTGCAACGCAAAATCCAGCTCCCATTCGTGCTCGAGCCGCGAACGCTGGCTTTCGGTGAGGACGCCAAGAATCATATTCCTGCAGACATCCAATCCCATGGGCGTTCCGTTCAGAGGCGTGAGGTCTCCGTTGAGGCGGACGAGGGGCGGGGCATCTGCCGTCAAGTGCAGGTCCGATGCCCCTTCGTTGACGACACTGGTCAGCAGTTGAACAAGATCAATCTCAATCATTTCCTCTTAGATTATCGCCGCGTGGCCTGCGAAGACGAACTGATACCACGCAGGGCCCGCACAAGTTCCTGAGGATTGTCGGATGAGGCGGCAGCTACCTCCTCCGAGACATGCCGTGCTTGAACAAGCTGCGAGAGTGAGGAAACGAAATTCTGCGCGCTGCGTGGATCGGAGCGCCCGATCGCGTCGGCAAGATCCGGCAATTTTCCATCGGCGATGTATTTGCGCATGGCGCCGATATTCGAAAAATACTCCGCGGCAAGGACCACCCCCGCCGGCAAGGCGGGAAGCAGGTGCTGGCAGAGAATGCCAAGTAATTGCCCGGAGAGCGTTCGGCGAACCGCTTCGCGCGACGTAGCAGGAAAGAGAAGCTGAAGCCGCTCAATGGCATCCGTGCAATTCGAGGAGTGCAAAGTGGCCAGGACGAGATGCCCCGTTTCACATGCTTGTATGGCAGTAGTCGCCGTCTCCGCGTCTCGAATTTCGCCTACGAATATCACGTCAGGATTCTGGCGCAAGGAACGGCGCAATCCTTCGGCAAAGCTTGGTGTGTCGATGCCGACCTCGCGTTGGGTGAAGAGCGACATGCCGTTGGAAAAGAGATATTCGATCGGGTCTTCGATCGTGACCACGTGGCGGGAAAGACTCTGATTCATCCATTCAAGAGCCGCCGCGAGGGTTGTGCTTTTTCCCGAACCGGTCGGCCCGCAAACCAAGATCAACCCGGCCTGCCTCGTGATCCAGTCGCGAAGCAAATCGGCGGGAACACCAAGCGTTTCCAAATCCGGGATTTCGCTCCGAATGCGGCGAAGGACGGCCGCACGCCGCCCGAGCTGACGAAGCAAATTCACACGAAAGCGAACACCTCCTTCGGAAGTTAGGCTGGTGTCATGATCTTGCGTTTCCTCATGGGCGCCGCATACCCTCCAGAGCGCATCGAAGAACGCGCTATCGAGCGGAGCAAATTCAAGCGGCGTAAGACTTCCGCCGATGCGGACTTGCGGCGTGCGGCCCTCATGAAGGAGCAGATCCGATGCGTCGTATTCTTCGGCAGCCGCGCATAAGGCTTCCATCGCCTGGGGGAGGGATTCAGCCATTAGGGACGGGTCGTGAGACGAGTTGGAAAAAGGATGATCAGCGCGAGGCCGGCCGGCGAGTCTATCGAGCTGGTGCGGGCGCCTTGCAACTGATTCATGATTCGATATGTCGCACAATTTCCGACGGCGTCCAGCCGCGAGCGAAACTCCGCCACACCTCCTCCGGCCTCATGTGCCGGAAATCTTCGGCAAGTTGCAAAAGCCCTTGCTGGCGCATCGCGGAGCGGAAATAAGCCGGCGGAGCAACGCCAACGAGCCATTCCGATGCTCTCAAGACTTTGCGGCTCGGCGTGGGACCTGGCAGCGCGCACAACTTCGGCCAGGCGTCGTCGTACCGGCGCGCGGGCAGGAAAACGTTGATGAGAAGGTCCAGCGTTCTGTCACCACCAATCAGCGACGTTGCCTTCGGCAAGAGATCGCCGGCCAGGCTGGGATGCCTCTGCCAGAACGAATGGTGGAGCGAAGAGAATCGCGTGGCAAAATCGGCGCTGTTCCCCGTGTCAACTGCCCGGCTGATTGGTGCGAACCAACGTACGGCCGCCGCAAGCGCACCCATGCGGCGATGGGGATGGTTCGCGGGACGTACGGCGGAGAACATCCAAGCGTTATCGGGAAGAATCAGTCGCCGCTCCCGGTCGCGGATTGCCCACCACGTTTCCCAAAGATCCCGCAGGTAGGCGCGGGCCTCGCTATCGCCTTGGTCGAAATGGCCCGCTTTCAAGAAACCGGAGAGTCCAAAAAGCAGGGCTTCTCCGTCCGCCGCTCTCGCGCGCGCCAGGCTCGTCCGCTGCGCGACGAGCAGAAAGGGAATCTTGTTGTTCTTGAAACCCATGGCCGCAGCGATCGCCTCAAAGAGCGCCTCATCCCGTCCGCGAAGGTTGGCTGCGCGTTGGAAGATTTCGCACTTTCGGTGAAGACGAAACGCCGCCGCGGCTTCGATCAATTTCTCCGCCTGCGTTTCATCAATCGTTCCATCCCGCGCTGCTTCAGCGCGCTTTGACGTCTGCCGCGGAGCGAGATAAACCTGAGTGACGGCCTTGTTTTCGGGTGTGCTGGTAAAGCAGCGGCGCCGCCCCCTGCGAACGAAGAGGTGAAGAACGACGTTTTCGTAAGAAGCGTTCCGGGAATGCCCGTGGTTTTCCCAGTCCCTAACGTCCTGATCGATCTCAATATCCCCCGTGATCTTCACCCCATCGATAAGCACCTGAGCGCCGCAGAAATCCGGGCCTGGCTCACGGTTCCAAATTCCGAAATGGACGATTTCCACTTTCTCTCCGTCTTCGCCCTTCCATGAAACTCCAAACTCTCCACTGAAAATTCTTGCCTGCAGCTCCAACTCGGGGATGCGACAGGGAGCGGATTCGCTCAGCCGGAGCCCTTCCAGCGCGCTCAGGAGCTGCTCATACGGAAACTCTCGGGCCACTTTCATTTCTGGACGGGCGCCGCGGCGCTGGGCGGGAGGGCGAACCTCCTGGTGAGCGCATTATTTACGGCTCGGCGGAGGGACGAAAGGGCCCCTCCCCCTTCGAAGTCTCGCCCTCCCTGGACAGGCGCCAAGAAGCGCAAACTAAATCGTAAGCGCCAGTCCATCGTAAGCCAGCCGGATATTTTGCGGCAGCAGCAATTCGGTTTCGACATGTCCAAGATCATGGCACATATGCGTGAAATACGTTCTGCCGGGCGCGATGCGGTTGGAAGCCTCGATAGCCTCCTCCAGTGACATGTGCGTCATGTGGGAAGCGTGCCTCAGCGCATCGACCACCAGCGTATCAACTCCACGCGCCGCTTCCTCGGCGTCCCGGGTCACTTCCTTGCAGTCGGTGAAATACGCCAGCAACTTGCGCCCCCCGCGGCGAAAGACCAGACCAGTCGTCATCGTCCGTCCATGGGGCAAATCGAATGGGATGACTTCCGTCTCGCCGAGCCAAAACGGCCCATCAATGACCACTGGTTCCGGCCGAATGTAGTTGAAAAAGCGATATTCGCCTTCAAAGGCGTATTGAAAAACGCGCCGCAGGTCGTTGAGCGTCCTCTCGGAGGCATAGATCGGCATGGACTTGTTCTCCATCTCACAGAATCGACGGAGATCGTCAAAACCGAGAATATGATCCGTGTGCGAATGCGTATAAATTACAGCGTCAATTCGCGCGACGGCTTCGCGCAGACACTGTGTGCGAAAATCCGGCGGTGTATCCACTTGGATGACCATTTCCGGCGTCCGCACCTGGATTGCGCTGCGCAGGCGTTTGTCGCGTGAATCAATCGAGGAACACACGTTGCACTGGCAACCGATCACTGGAATTCCGTGCGCCGTGCCTGTGCCAAGAAACGTAATTTCCACCTCCCGCATTGCGGCCTGTTCATGGCATAGTCCGTGCATGTCCGCAACGCTCACCTCGCTGCGCATTCGCAACCTCGCTCTTGTCGAAGAATTGCTTTGGGAGCCCCGGGCGGGATTCGTCGCCGTCACTGGAGAGACCGGAGCTGGAAAATCCATCATTGTTGGCGCGTTAACCCTTGTCCTTGGGGAGCGGGCGGATAAAGACCTCATTCGCGCGGGTGCGGACGCTTGCGCGGTCGAGGCCGTCTTTGAGAACGCCAACGATGGACGAATCGCATCCCTCCTCGCCAGCCACGGCGCGGAGCCTTGCGAAGACGGGCGCCTCCTTCTTAAGCGAGTATTGCCCGCTCAGGGCGCGGGCAGGCAGTTCGTGAACGGTTCGCCATGCACCCTCTCCGTGCTGCGTTCCCTGGGCAACCTTCTCGTCGATCTTCACGGTCCGCACGACCACCAAAGCCTCTTTTCGCGCGATCAGCAGACTCATCTGCTCGACATCTTTTCCGGCGCAGAAAGCCTTCGTGAGCAATTCGCGGGCGCGCGCCGCACCCTGCTGCACTTGCAGGATGAAAAGGCCTCCATCCTTCTCGACGAACAGGGCGCCGCCCGCGAAGTTGATCTCCTGACTCACCAGGTCGGCGAGATCGAGGCGGCCCGTCTGCAACCCGGCGAAGAGGAAATCCTGCTTTCCCGCCAGCGTGTCGCAACCAACGCCCGGCGCATCGGTGAGCTCTGCTCCCAACTCGCGGCAGGAACCTCGGATGACGAAAATTCCCTTACGTCAAAGCTCGAAGATCTTTCGCGCCTGACGCGCGAACTGGTCCGCCTGGATTCTTTCTCCAACGGGATTTGCCAGGCCTGCGAAGCAGTCTTTGTAGCCGCAAACGAACTCACGCGCGTTGTCCAATCCTACTCCTCCGCGCTCGAAAACGAATCGATTGATCTTGCCGGAATCGAGGCTCGCCTTGACACGATCCAATCATTGAAGCGGAAATACGGGCGCACAGTTGAAGATGTCGTTGCTTTCGGCGAACAGGCGACTCGCAAGCTCAGCGAGCTTCTTAGCCGGTCCGAACGCCGAGGCGCCCTCGATGCGGAGATTTCCGCCGCGGAGGAGGAGATGCGTGCCCACGGCGAAAAACTCAGCGTGCTCCGGCTGAGTGCCTCGCGAAGGCTCGCAGAAAAAGTCCGCGCCGGGCTGAAGGTCCTGGGATTCGCAAGATCGGGCTTTTCCGTCGCGCTAGAGAACCTGAAAACCCCTTCCGCGCATGGATACGAGACGGCGGAATTTCTGTTTTCGCCGAATCCCGGAGAGCCGCTGCGAGCGTTGCGTGCGATCGCATCCAGTGGCGAAATCTCCCGCTTCATGCTCGCTCTCAAGAGCGCTCTGGCCGATCAGGACGATGTTCCCGTCCTCGTTTTTGATGAGATTGATGCGAATGTCGGCGGCGAGATTGCTTTAAGAGTTGGAATCAAAATGCGCGAGCTTGGCCGATCACACCAGGTGTTTTGCATCACTCACCTGCCGCAGGTCGCTGCCGCGGCACCCAGCCAGTTTGTGGTCACCAAGGAAATCAGAAACAAACGCACCCGCACGTGCCTGGTTGAGGCAAGCGGCAGATCTCGCGAGGAGGAGATCGCAAGAATGCTCGGTGGAAAATCGGGATCCGCCTTGGCGCACGCACGCGCGTTGTTGAATGGGGAATTGTAGGCCTCTGGCAAAACGCGGAGGCACGCCAATCCCAAGCGCGCCAGCCCTTCGACGGCTCGCCGGGAGGCTCGCCCTCCCTCTAGCGAGCCGTCGAAGTCGAAGAGCTTGATTCGCAAGAGGCAATCAACAAGACTCCGTGGCATGCCCAAACTCACTCTCCTTGTCCTAGCCGCCGGAATGGGCAGCCGATATGGCGGATTGAAGCAACTAGATCCCATGGGGCCTTCGGGCGAAACTCTTCTCGACTACTCGGTGTTTGACGCTCTGCGGGCGGGATTTGAGCGAATTGTCTTCATTATCCGCCGCGACATCGAAGCCGAGTTCCGTGAGAAAATTGGCGCGCGATACAAGGGGAACGTCGCTGTCGATTACGTCTTTCAACAGCTCGATTTGCTTCCCAACGGATTTTCGGTCCCAGCGGATAGAAAGAAACCTTGGGGAACCGCACATGCCGTCTGGTGCGCACGCGAGGCCGTCACCGAGCCGTTCGCCGCAATCAATGCCGACGATTATTACGGCCGAGAGACCTATGAAGTCGTCGGCCGTTTCTTGAAATCCGCGGCGCCGGAAAGTCCGCGCTTCGCGATGGCCGGATACCGGCTTGACCACACTCTCTCCGAACATGGCTCGGTTGCGCGCGGTGTCTGCGAGGTGGACGCCAATGGGCAACTCATCACGATCAGCGAATGTACCGGAATTGAACGCGTTGGGAGCGAAATTTTGCAAAAAGAGGCCGACGGCAGCGTGCGAAAGTTCCGCGGGGACGAGCCTGTTTCCATGAATTTCTGGGGCCTGACACCGGCCATTTTTCCATTGATCGAAGGACGACTTGTTGCCTTTCTGAGCACGAATTCTTCCGATCCCAAAGCGGAATGCTACATTCCCGTCGCCATCGGCGAGATGATCGCCCTCGGCCATGCAACGCTGAACGTGCTGCCGACGGACGCCGAGTGGTTCGGCGTCACATACCGCGAGGACAAGCCCCAGGTGATGCAGGCGCTGAAACGGCTCCACTCGGAGGGTGTGTACCCAACACCTTTGTGGAAATAGCAGCTTGTCGGACCTAGAGCGACGCTGTTTTTATGGTTCGAGCGAAGTGGCTGGCGTCGACAAGCTGCTAAAAGGCTCCGCTACGCGGAGGTATGTGTTTAGCGCCCCATTTTTGAGTCTGGCGTAAGATTTTGCTGGCTTCCGGGATCGCCAGGGTTTAGGAGCCGGGAATGTTTGCGGCCCGCATCGTTCAGGGACGCCGGATTGGCCGGGAGGAGATCGAGCTGATC
>JAXIPG010000079.1:0-18752 GCA_045403045.1 Terrimicrobiaceae bacterium | reverse complement strand
TCCTGCGGCAACAAGACAGCCAACGGCGCGCGCACCTGGCAGATCCTCGCATCGCTGGCTGCCACCTGCGCCCAGCGCGCCAAGTCCTTCATCGCTACCCTCGCCCGCGCCGCCCCACTCCAGGGGCGCTAAACAGATACGCCAAGGGCCTGTGGATAGAAAGGCGGTTGGCACAACCGCCTCTACAACCGGGGCCTTTCTCCGGGCCTTCGCGCGAGCAGGAGGTGCTGCTCGCGAGGCGCTTGCGTGCCGGTTTGCTCAAATCTTCACGTACGCGAGCACGAAGGCCGTGATAAAGATATTTATGAGGGCGAGCTCGAAGAAGAAGTACCAACCCAGCTTCATGAGTTGGTCGTAGCGGAAGCGCGGAAGTGTCCACCGCACCCAGATAAAGACAAAGAGCATGGCGGAAACTTTGGCGAAGAAGACCCCGATATTCACCAAGCCCCAGATCAGGCTCGCGAGCCATGGGGGAACGAAAGCGAGGCCGAAGAACGACGTAGAGGACCCGTCCGGAATGAATGGCAGGCTCCAACCGCCGAGAAAAAGCGTCACGATCACCCCTGAACCGGCAATCATCGCGGCATACTCGCCCAGGAAGAAGAGGGCGAATCCCATCGACGAATATTCGGTGTGATATCCGCCAACGAGTTCTTGCTCCGCCTCTGGAAGATCGAACGGCAGGCGATTCGTCTCGGCGAACATAGCAATGAGAAAGACCAGAAATGACAGGAGCATCGGTACCCAGATCAGGATGCGCTGTAAGGAGAAGCCAGCGGCGCAGGCGGCGAGCACCGCTTGCCAGTCCCCGGTTGCGATTTGCTGAACGGTGAGACCTTTGGGCCACCACGGAGCGATCAGCCAACCATTTTCGCGCTGCCAGATTACGATGTCGGGCATGCCCAGGGTGCCACAGAGAAGGAAAACTGGAATCACAGAAAGCCCAAGCGCCAGCTCATAGGAGATCATTTGCGAGCTGGAGCGGATGCCTCCGAGGAAGGGATATTTCGAGTTCGATGCCCAGCCGGCGAGGACGATGCCGTAAACGCCGAGCGAGGAGACGGCGAGCACGTAGAGCACACCGACATTGATGTCGGCAATGACCATTGGCACTCCGAACAGAGTGGAGCCGAAGGGCAACACCGCGAGCACAAGGATCGGAGGGATCATCGTGAGCATCGGTGCGATGTAAAAGTAGAATTTGTTGACGCTATTCGGGATGAAATTCTCCTTGAGCAGGAGCTTGAGCGCGTCAGCGATGGGCTGACCGAGTCCGAGCAACGGGATATCCTTCTTGAATCCCAGGAGGGTCAACGGGATACCGACGCGGTTGGGGCCCACGCGGTCTTGAATAAACGCGCAGACCTTGCGTTCGGCGTAAACGGTGTAGGAAACAAAACCAAGGATGATACCCAGCAACACGAGCGTCTTAAGAAGAGAGGTCCAGACCAGAAACACCTCGGGCTTGAACGCGTAGGAGGAGAGATCGGTCACAGGCGAAAAGCGTTTCGAACGCGGGTCGATCCGATCTTCCGCGTGCCTTGCAGCGGCGCATTCACGAATCCTGGAAATTTGGGATTCATTGATTTGCCGCGTCGAGTTTGCTGGACAAATCCAAACCGAGGTCGCCAACGCGGCTCAGCGAAAGTCCCTCGAGGGCCGAAAATTCCGCAGCAATCTGTTTGAAGAGTTCGTCGATGGTATAAATGCCATTGGAGCCGCTTACCGCCTGGATGAGGTCACGAAGAATCTCCCAGTCGTCGCGGGCCCCACCAGGAGAGGAAATCGCTTGATTGAGGCGCTGGAGGCGGCCTTTGAGGTTGATCATCGAACCTCGCTTCTCTGCCCAGCTTGCGGCTGGGAGGAGGACCGTGGCGTTGGCGGTGGTTCGGTCGGGCAAAATGGCTGTGACCACCAGCGAATCGAGTTTTTCGAGATCGGTTTCGAATACTCCGCATTCCAAGGCGTCTTCGCCGAGAACAAGCAGAGACTTGATGGTTCCGTTGGAAACTCCGGAGGCAATCTCCCGCAGCCTTCCAGTGGCAACTCCGATCAGCTTTGCCCCCGTGGTGTTGGGATTCCCATCTTCGGAAATAAGGAATCCATCGCCTTTTTGCGGACGGGGCAATACATCAAAGAGCTCGATAGTGAGCGTCTTTGCAAGCCGCCGGGCGAGGAAAAGTTCCTCGTTGGTCATTCTGGCGGAGGCGATCATTGCGGTCGCTTTTGGATTGCTCTTCAATTGTTTGGCTGCCGCCTGGATGGCTCTCGGCCAACTGGCGGGAAGGTCGTCCCCTTTAATGATTGGTTCTTTGAGCCTCTCTTCACTGTTGACGTAGTGGAAGTTCAGTCTGTGGTTGTCGGGCATCCAGCACGAATTGACGAAATCGTTTTCGCGCGGAGTGATGCGATAAATGATGTTTTCGCGGCTCCCTATAAGGATGTTCGTCCCGTTCCCGCAATTGACGTCGATACTCTTGGTCTCCCTCAGAAACCAGACTCGCATACTGAAGCGAAAATCCTTGGAAGTCAGCGCGCCCACCGGGCAAATATCCACGGTATTGAGCGAGTAATTGTTATCGAGCAATCTGCCGGGATAAACGGTGAGGGTGGTATGGCTGCCACGGTTGACGAAGCCGAACACATCATCGTGGGCGATTTCCTGCATGAAACGAACGCAGCGCGAACACAGTATGCAACGCTCGTCGTCGAGAACGATCCGCGGACCGATGTCTACGCGCTTCGGTTTCTTAACCTTCTCCTCCAGGAAGCGCGATTCCCCTTTGCCGTATTCGACAGAAAATTCCTGCAGCCGGCACTCGCCGGCTTGGTCGCAGATTGGGCAATCGAGAGGATGGTTGATGAGCAGGAATTCCATCACTCCCTTGCGGCATTCCTCGACGAGAGGCGAACTGGTGCGAACCGACATCCCCTCGCTAATCTCGGTGGCGCAGGAAATAGCCGGACGAGGGCTCCAGGCAATCTCCGGACGACCGTCGGCGCCCAGTACGAGCTTGCGCTCGGGCGTCATCTTGGGCATCCCCAACTCGACGAGACACATGCGGCAGTTTCCCGGGGAGCTAAGCTTGGGATGGTAACAATAGTGCGGAATGAAATGCCCGCTCTTCATGCAGGCTTCGATGAGCCGCGTGCCCTTGGGGAACTGTTTCCATTCCCCTTCCACCTGCACATTCAACATGGGAACTCCGGTTGCCGTCACACTCATCGTCGGGTCTCTTCCTCTCTCTTTAGCGCCTCGCCGTCAAGTGATGCGTGAGGATATCGCTCGCAATTCCGAAATCCAGAAGGCACCGCTGGACGCTTCCTGAAGATTTCGTCGAATTCACTGAGTGGGCCGCAATGCCTCACTCTTCGAGTCCGAAATAGTGAGTCACCTTTGGACGTCCCGGACCTTGGTGCATTTCCAGGGCGAGGGCTTCCAGCTCCTTGTCAGCCACTGTGGTCCTTTCGTGCTGTCGGAGATGCTCACCCCAGGAATCCAGCCGGAACAATTCGAGGAATCTTTCGAGCTGCTGCGCATCCTGGTATAGTCGCCACCGCCTGGCTCCGTCCCGCAAGCGGCGCTCCCGAAGCTGACGCATCACCAGCCGAAAACGTTCGAAATTTTCCGGCGCCACCAGGTATTCGATGGTCACGAGAACAGGACCATCGTCAAGATCCGCGTGAAGATCGGCATGGGCTTCGGGCCAGTGGGTGGAAGGCCTGAGGTCGATGGTTTCGTCGATGACGAGTGGGAAGAAGCGAATGAGGATGAGTCCGGCAATGAGGCCGACTCCGGCGACGGCAAAGCATTCCGGAGTGCCGATGACGCCCGCCAGCCAGCCCCACAAGGCGCCGTCGAACGCAAGCACACCCTGAAAGGCCAGCAAATAGAACGCCAGCGCCCGACCGCGTACCCAATCGGGGACTGAGGTCTGCACTGCCACGTTGAAATTCACCAGCACACCAACCCAGGCTGCGCCGGAAAAAAATAAGAGTACGCCGGCTGTCACAGGACGCGTGCTGAAGCTTAACCCGAAAAACGCCAAACCTCCGAGGATGGCGCCTATTCCCAGTATGCGATCCAGCGCGAAGCGACCTCGCAGGCGAGGCAGGGCCATTGCTGAAACGATCGAACCCAGTCCGAACGTTCCCAAGAGAAGGCCGTACCCTGTCGCGGACGTCTTCAGCACATCCCGGGCGAAGAGCGGGAGCAGGGGCCAAACCGCTGCGGCGCAGAGGTTGAAGGCGATCGCTCGGATGATGGGAGCCTGCAAGCGGGGCGCATGAAGCAGATATCGGAATCCCGCACGGATTGCTCCAAGAACATCCTCGCTCAGTCTCGACGCTGCAACGGGCGATCTCCTCCAGAAGGCGACGGCCGCCAGGACGGCGAGATAGGATGCCGCATTGGCGAAAAACGCGAAGGCGGCGCCGAATGCCGCGACGACGAGTCCGCCCAGAGCCGGTCCGACGGCCCGGGCGACGTTAAAGGAAATGCTGTTCAGCGAAACGGCGGACGCCGCCCAAGCTTTGGGCACCATGTCCTGTACGGTGGCCTGCCAGGCCGGAAGGCTGATCGCACTGCCCAGTCCCAAGCCAAAAGTCAGAGCAAGCAACACCCACGGAGACGCCAATCCAAGCAGTGTCAACACACCAAGTAAGGCGGCCATAAGCAGCATCCAGGCTTGGGACCAGAAAAGCAGGGCCTTCCTGTCGACCAGATCGGCCAGCGCTCCGGCCAGGAGACCGACGAGAAAGACGGGCAACGTGGCCGCGGTCTGCACCAGGCCGACCAGCGTCGTGGATGAGGTGAGGCTCGTCATCAACCAAGCCGCGCCGACCGACTGCATCAATGTCCCAATATTCGAAACGATATTTGCCGCCCAGATTGCGCGGAATGCCGGCAAAGCGAGCGGCGCGAGCAACGAATCCCTGGCATCCTGCGGGACTTGAGCTGGGTTCGGCGCGTCACTCATGACGACGCGCAGGAACGAGAATGAGTCCTTTTGGATAGGCTTCCAGGGCTGCTGGGACTCCGATCCGCGGGGCCTTCAAAGTCCGGCAGCCTGCTCGGTGCTCTATCACCAGAAAAAGCTAAAGAGGAGGACGGCGAGCACAAGGAGGCTGATGTTAGTGTAGAGCCAATCCCCTTGCGCGGCAAAACCGAAGGCGGCGAAGGCCACGCGAACGACTGGATTGATGAGAAGCAAGACCACGCCGATCATGATCACGCTGCGGCGACGCCCCACTTGCCCTGGTTCGAATGCGCGGCGGATCATTGAAACGGGATTCTCAAAATACTTTGGTTCACCGCTGAAGATGTGGTCGCCGGGCGGCAACCCGTCGTGGGTTGCAAGAAACCAGATTAGACCCGCCCCCATGATCGCCGCTGCCACCAGGACTCCGCTCAACATCACACGCGCGAGCGCATTTTGGATCTGCTCGTCCTTCATATATTAGCCACGGATGGGCACGGATGGAACACGGATCATAGGATCATTCGTTTGTATTCAACGCGTTCGCGTCCGAAGTTGACAAGCAGCACCAATAATCCGCGAGGTCGTTTCACCATGAGTCAGCCGTTCCATCCGTGTTTCATCCGTGTTCATCCGTGGCTAAAAATTGATATGCAGTCCGCGCGCGATCATTTGCACAGCGATCACGGAGACCGCCGTAAGGAAGATCGCCCTCAGTAACTTGACCGGGGCGACCGGCAGGAGCTTGGCGCCGAGGAAAGCTCCCGCCAGCACCCCAAGGGCCACCGGGGCGACGAGTGCGGGATCAAGATAGCCGCGCTTGAGATAGACGCCCACGCTCGCCGCCGCAGTCACTCCAATCATGAAATTGCTCGTCGCGGTTGTGACCTTGAAGGGGATCCGCATGATTTGATCCATCGCAACGACCTTGAATGCCCCGGAGCCAATGCCGAGCAATCCGGAAAGCACGCCGGCCACCCACATGACGCCAAAGCCCGGCAAGACGTGATGGACGGTGTACGGAATGGATCCATTCGGAGTTGGCATCCTGCGGGGCAGCCGCAATTTTACCGCCAAAGGATCCGCGGTGTCCGCTCCGGACAGATCCTTTTTCTTTCTTAGAGAAAGCAGGACCGTTACGAGCAGCGCTGCTCCGAAGATGATGGAGAGCGCCGCCTGGTCAAGCACCACTGCCAGCAGTGCGCCACACACCGCGCCGATCGTGGTCGCCACGCAGAGGAAGAGTCCGATGCGCATGTTCGAAATGCCATCGCGCAGATAAGCAGCTGCGGCTCCCGAGGAGGTCGCGATCACCGAGCACAGCGCCGCTCCCATCGCGTAACGGATATCGATGCCAAACGCCAGCACCAGCAACGGAGTGATGATGACGCCGCCACCAAGGCCAATCAGCGCGCCGATAACACCGGCCAGAAAAGAGCCAATCGCCACGAGGATGTCAAAAATAAGCTCGTCCATGCGACCCGAATTTTATGCGGTGCCCCCTCCAGCTTTCCAAATCATTTCCGGTGGGCGGACAGATTCAGATCGCGGCATTTTCACGAAGCCCTCTTCATTTCGTTCAAAACAATCTGCCCCGCCGCCACGATCTTTCCGTCCACGTCCGCGTGAACATCGAACATCCACAAGCCGCCGATTTCGCCGGTCTTTTTGGCATTCAGGATGACACGTTCTTCGGGGCGCGCCGCTGCGGGAAATTTCATGTTCCGGATCGCGGAAAGCAGGAAACGCCGATCGTCCGATCCCCAGGCGCCTGCGATTCCCGCCGTCTGAGCCAACGCTTCCGTGAGAATCACGCCGGGTACGATCGGGTTGCCGGGAAAGTGGCCCCGAAACATGGGATCGCTAGACGAAAAGACTTTCAGACATTGAGCTTCTCCGCCCGCCGCGGTCAGCACTTCGTCCACAAACACAAATGGCTCGCGGTGGGGCAGGCCGAGGGACTCTAGATCTTCCATTGCACGATTCTCAGATCAGTCCCGAAACACGATGGCCTTCGCGCCATGGACGAGGACGCGGTCTTCGACGTGGTAGCGCACGCCCCGAGCAAGAGCGAGGCGCTCACAGTCGCGTCCGAGGCGAATCAAGTCCTCGGGGTCGTGGTAATGTTCGACGCGCGCGACCTCTTGCTCGATGATGGGGCCGGCGTCCAGGTCTTCCGTGGCATAGTGGCAGGTGGCGCCGATGAGCTTCACGCCACGTTCGAACGCCCGCTGGTAGGGGTTTGCTCCGACGAAAGCAGGCAGGAAGGAGTGGTGGATGTTGATGACGCGGGCGGCATACTCATTGCATAGCCAACCAGGGAGAATCTGCATGAAGCGCGCAAGGACGACCAACTCCGCCCCGGCTTCGCGCAGCAGCTTGCTCACCGTCTCGAATGCGGCGGATTTTCCCTCCTCGAAGGCGACGAATTCAAAGGGGATTTGTTCACGTTCGACCAATGGGCGGCAGGTTTCGTGATTGGAAATCACCAGCGGCACTTCGATGCCAAGCTCGCCGGAGCGCCAGCGCCAGAGCAAATCCACCAGGCAATGCTCCTGCTTGCTTACTAGGATGACCGTCCGCGTCTTCCATTCTGCGGGTCGGATGGACCATACGGCGCGCAACCGGGAAGCAACCGGGTCAAACGCAATGGCGAAGGCGTCGGGGTCCCAGTGTTCGAGGCCTTTTTTAATGGCGAGCCGCGCGAAGAACCAGCCGGTGTTTACATCGGTGAATTGGCTGACCTCCAGCAAATTGCCGCCATGGTTCGAAATAGCGCTGGTGATCTGCGCGAGCAAGCCAACGGCATCCGGGCAGTGGAGCTTGAGGATTGAAACCATCCGGCAATCAAAGCCTTCAGCGCGCAAGCTTCGCAAGGAAAAGAGGGAGACCGGCGTCGGGCGGAATTGATCGGCGGAAAATTCGTCATCGTCCGTCGTCGTGCGAAGGACGAGCAGAAGTATAAGGCGCTTCCGAGTCAGAAGGTGGGATCGAACTTCATCGAGGCGAGAACCGCTTCGCGCAATTCCTTGAGCTGAGGCTCCTCTTTTTCAGGGGATTGCCAGGTCGCGAAGTACAGCGTGCCCGTGCTGTCGTTGGCCTTTGCCACGTTGATCACCTTGATGTTCCCCTGGTCGCTTTCAATGGTGTATTCGAGCCTCAAGCATTGAAGCGGTCCTTCCTCAGTTCTCTGCAGCTTGGCGTCATCTCCTTCATCCTGGGCCGACGAGAGGAGGTCGCTGGCGTATTCGCTGGGTTTCATTGATGCACGGTCCGGCACCTTGTTGGTGACGCTGAGGATGAGACCGGCGCTGAAGACATCCTCTTCGTTTTCCGCTTTCTCCCGACTGACTTGGTAGACGGTTACACCGTCGTCGGACTCCTCTTTCGTAAACCAGCCTTCTGGGATAAGGATTTTCGCGTTGATTGCAGGCAGGGCCTGTTCTTTGAGGGCGGCTTGCTCGCCCAAGACGTTCGCGATCGTAAAGAGGATAAGAAGGAGATGCTTCATCAATGCTCCTTGGAGATTTTGGGGGATTTTATGAAATCAGGAAAGCGTTGTTGCAGCTCCTGGAGGGCTTTTTCGGCTTCGTGCTCGTTGTTGGCTTTGCGGTAGGCGTCGGCGGCCCTGCGCAGCGCGCGCGGTGTCACCGACGAATCATCGTAGAGGACTGCAACCGTCATGAATGCGCGTGCGGCGCCGTCGTAATCTCCGCGAGCAAAAGAGATTTCACCGGATAGCAGACGGCCTTCCGCGTTAAGCCGGCCTTCGGGCTGAAGCAAAAGAGACTCGTCGCAGAGCTTTGCCGCCTCGTCGAAGTCCTTCTCTCCAAGCGAGACGGCAGCCTTTGCCTGCAAGCCGCGGGCACGGCTGTGGGGTTCGCGGGCCGTTTCGAGATACTGGGCGACGATGGGGGCGGCCTCCCGGATCTTACCGAGCTGGATCTCCGCCTCTGCAAGTTCGATCAAGACCTCCGGATCGTTTTTTGAGTCCTTGACGACGGGAAGCAGATATTGCTCCGCAGCCGAAAAGTCGCCCTCCTCGAAGCTTTTGCGACCCAGCCAGCGCGTGATTTCGACTGGGATGTTAAGGGCTTTGTTTTCCGCGATCGTGCGCCGCAGGGCGGGGCGGTCCTGGAGGTAGTAGTAGCAAAGGATGATGCGCAAGGTTGCGCGCTCTCCGTATTGTGCCGGGTCCAATTTGCGCGCGGTCTCGAGACGCTGAATCGCGCCCTTGTAGTCTTTATCTTCGAAGGCTGCCCAGCCGATCCAAAAGTTCGCCTGTCCGGCGGCGGAGCTTTTCGGATAAGCTTCAAGAAGCTTGCTAAACGTTTCAGTCATACCCTTGTAGTCCTTCTGCTGGCCGAGGACGAGCGCCTTTTGTTGGAGGGCGAGCTCGCGTTCCGGGGCGCCCGGATAGGTGTCGATGATTCGATCGAAATCCTTAAGCGCGGCGTCGTACTCCTTATTTTGCTGGCAGGCCAGGCCGCGTTGAGCGATGGCCGAAGGAAGGGTGGAGCTGCCGGCGTTTGTTTCGATGTATTGGGTATAGGTCTTGATAGCGCCAGAGTAGTCGGCGGTTTGGGCCTGGCACCATCCGAGCTTGTAGAGCGCCTTGGTCTTCAGTTCGTCCGCGAGCTCGGTCTCGCCGAGCTTTGCGTAAATCGGTCCCGCCTCGGCATATTTCTTCTGTTTGAAGAGCGATTCGGCCTTCAAAAGGCCCGCTTGGGCGCGCTCACGGGGATCGGTGGCGCGCCTGAGAAAATCATCGACGTCCTGGATCAGTTTGGGATCATCCAATTGATACATGCTAAGCAGGCGGTGGAAACGCGCATCCTGCGAGGACGCGGAGTTCGGGAATTGAAGAAGAAGCCTGTCGTAAATGGCACGCGCCGCGCGTGCATTGCCAAGCTGGCGGTAGGAATCTCCGGTAAGCAGCAGGATCTCGGCACGTTCTTCATCGGGGATGCCCTCAGGCGATTTTTCGGACATTTCGACGACCTTCTTGTAAGCGCCAAGTTCAAAATTGAGTCGGAATGCGCCGAGGAAGGCCATTGGTTTCCAATCGGCGCCTTCCGAAGACGCGAAAGCCTCGGTGAAAAGTTTGAGCGCCCGTTGTTTGTCACCTAGCTCCGCCGCGAGGGCGGCCGCTTTGACAGCCGCCTCGGCGCGAACGGCGGACGGGCCTGAGCCGCTTGCGATTTCCGAGAAATTCTCCAGCGCCTCCTTTCTTCGGCCGACGGCCGCCGCGTTTTCCGCCAGCGAAAGGCGGGCGTAATAGAAATAGGGGTTGTTTTTTTGGACTGCAGCAACCTCTGAGTAGAACTTTGCCGCTTCGTCCGGGCGTTTGAGGCGCTCGAGGCAGCGCGCCATGTTGTATTTGGCTGAAATGCGCACTTCGTCGTCCTTGGCCTCCGTGGCGGCAAGCTGGAACTGAATTAGGGCGGGATCGTATTTCTTGTCGGCGTAGAGATATTCACCAAGCCGATAGGCGCCTGCGCCTGCAAATTCGCCCTGACGGAACTCCTGAAGGAGTCTTTCGTATCCGGAGCGTGCCGCTTCCTGGTTGCCGAGCATCCGGTGACTCTCGGCAAGCCGAAACATCGCGGAGTCGCGCCCTTTGGCTGAGGGATACGTGATCAGGAATTTTTCGTATTCCATAATCGCGTAGTCATACATTTTCCGGGAGTAGATGCTGTTTGCGACTTCGAGCTCTTCTTCTGCGACGGCGTCTCCGGTTGGATTCGAGGGGCTCAAGCGGATCTCGCCATTTTCGCTCTCAGGAGAAGATTGGGGCACCGGCCTTGGGGGGAGCGGAGGTGGTTTCCTAGGAGGAGGAGCGACCTCAGTGCGTCCTTGCGGACGGTATGGGGTGAAGCCTGGTTCAGGCCCTGGAGTGGAAACTGGAGACGGCGAAGGTTGCACGCGCTGCATCCATGCCGGGTTCGGATACGGGTCCTTCGGTGGCGCGGACCGCGGTGTCGGCACGGGCTTTTCCACGGGAATAGCTTTGCGCACCTGCTCGGGAGTCGGCGTGGGTTTTTCGACCGGAATGGCCCTGCGTACCTCTGGTTGCCAAAACTGCTGTTGCTGGCCAAAGATCATGCCGGCAGATCCCAGAAGGCAGACTCCGATTCTGACGCGCATTACTCGGGCTTGCTTGTGGCAAACGCCACATTCCAGATATTTGCGGCCCGGCAAATATCGAGCGCGTCAACGACGTAGCGGTAGTTCGCATTCTCGTCCCCGCGCAAGACGACCGGCTGATCGGGATACAACTTCGCGATTCGAGTAAGCGTCTCCCTGAGCTCGTCGGAGGACATGACCCTGCGATTCATGACGATTACTCCGTCTTTTCTTACGTTGAGGATCACTTCGCCGGCCGGACGCCGGTTTTCCTTGCCCTCGCGAGCGGCAGGTACCTTCACATCTAGCTCGGCCTCGTTCCGTGAAAAGTTCCACGTCAGCATGAAAAAAACCAAAAGGAACAGCAGGATGTCCACCATTGGCGCGATCTGGAAGACGACGCGTTCAGGTTGGACGTGCGCTCGGAAATTCATGACACTTCGACACTCTCGGTCTGGACGCCGACGGGGCTGGTCTTGACGCTCGTGCTCAGGAGAGCGAGAAGCTGGGTGCTCGCGGCCTCCAACTCCGAAATTAGCGCATGCACGCGGCCGCGAAAGTAGGAATAGGCCGCCATTGCGGGAATGCCAACGAGGAGACCCGCCGCCGTGGCAATGAGCGCCTCGCCGATACCCTGTGCCAGCATGGTCGGGCGCGTGGCCGCCGCGTCGATTGCGATCACCCCAAAGGACCTGACGATGCCGACGACTGTTCCAAGAAGTCCGATCATTGGCGCAATGGTGCCGATGTCAGCCAGATACGCGACCCGTTGGTTGAGTGCACTGGCTTGTCGCAGTCCTTCGGTCTGGGCGATTTCCCGAACTTCGGCAAAGGTGGCCCTCGGGTTCTTTGTGAGAAAATCCATCGTGCGCTGAATCACGCGGGCGACCGCTTCGTTGTGCCGGTTGGAAACGGCCAGCAGGCCGAGGTAATCCTTCTTCCGGATGAGTGCGTCGGCAGTCTGCATATAGCGCCTGGTGACCATGCTGCCCCGACGGAGTGAGAACAAAAAGGCAATGATCAGCGCAAGGGTGATGACGGAAAGCATGCCGAGCGGAATCATTGCGGGACCGCCCGCCAGAATAGTCTGCCAGAGATTCGCCGTTTTCATGAAGTCGGCGCCGGACGACGGTTCGGCGGTTTGCGCCATGAGAGTTGCGCCGATGGGGAGGGACGCGAGCCCCGTGAGAACGATTTTCATTGAATCGCGATAGGATAGTGCCTTCCAGCGGCGGCGCAAGCCCGTCAATGGACCTCGGATGGTTCACCCCTGAATTTCTCCATGCTCTTGATTTGCTTCGTGGTACATTTTCCATGTGCCCGAGGAGATTCAAGCCAGACTTCGTGATGTGCCCCACAAGCCGGGGGTCTATGTGATGCGCGACCGGCTCAAGCGGGTGATCTATGTAGGCAAGGCGCGTGACTTGCGAAAGCGGCTATCTCACTATTTTACGCCCTCGCGGCAGATGAGGGCCGACCCGAAGACGCGAGCGCTCATCGAGAGCATCTGGGAATTCGAGTGGCACCTTGTCCGCAGCGAAGCCGAGGCTGTGCTTTACGAGGGGCGTTTGATCAAGGAATTCCGGCCGAAATACAACGTCAGTTTCCGTGACGACAAACGCTTTCTCCTCGTGCGCGTAAATCCGAACGACCCTTGGCCAAGATTTCAACTCACCCGGCTGCGAAAGGATGATGGCGCCCGCTATTTTGGGCCCTTCGCTCACAGCGGCGCCTTGCGCGCGACGCTCAGCGCAATCAGGAAGAAGTTTGGGATCCGCTCCTGCCGACCGCCTGTGCCCGGCGAGCGCGACTACAGGCACTGTCTGGATCACATCATAAAGAACTGCTCCGCCCCCTGCATCGGAAAGATCACCCAAGCGGACTATCTTCGCCGAGTCGATGAAGCCTGTGAATTTCTCGACGGCGCGTCCCGACAGATGATCGAGCAGGTTGAGACAGATATGAGGGCCGCGGCGGAGAAACTTGACTTCGAAAAAGCGGCCCAGCTGCGCAATCTTCTCGACGATCTCAAGCGAACGACGAAACCGATGACTCGCTTTACGCGCAAGGCGCTTCCGGGCGCCATCAACCCGCAGGAAGATCTCGTCGCGTTGGCGGATGCCCTTCAGCTCGGGCGAGTTCCTCGAATCATGGAATGCTTCGACATTTCCAACATCTCGAGCACCCACATCGTGGCCAGCATGGTGCGTTTCAAGGATGGAGCGCCGGATCGCGCCAATTACCGGCGCTATCGGATCAAGGGAACGCCGACGCAGGACGACTTTGCCAGCATGGCCGAGGTGGTGAGAAGGCGCTACTCCCGATTGTTGCGCGAGGAGCAACAAGGCAAAGCGAAGATTGAGGACCGGGACGAAAGCACGGTCGACTATTCGCCGGAGTTCAGCCAGGAATCCCCCTCGGAATCCCTCCATCACCTTTCAACCATCAGCCATCAACCATCAACCATCAGCCATCAACCATCAGGCTTGCCGGATTTGATCATCGTCGATGGAGGCAAGGGGCAGCTTTCCAGCGCGTGCAAGGAACTTCAGCGCCTCGGCCTTTTCGAGCAGCCAATCGTTGGACTTGCCAAGGAATTTGAGGAGATCTACCGACCAGGGCGTCCCTTGCCCTTGCGACTGCCAGAGGACAGCGGCGCTTTGAAGCTGCTTCAACGCATTCGCGATGAAGCGCACCGCTTCGCCAACAGTTTCCATAGCCTGCTCCTCAAGAAACGCATCAGCGAAAGCGTCCTTGACGAGATCCCGGGCGTCTCCGAGTCGCGCAAGAAAGCCCTTTTGGAAACCTTCGGTTCCGTCCAGCGGATTCGAAAAAGCTCCGTGGAGGAAATTTCTTCAGTCACCGGCATAGGCGCCCGGCTCGGCGAGCAAATTTCGCAATATCTCACTCGCTCCGACGGCCCGCCTTGACGTTCCAACGATGTGGACGCATTATGTCCACATGAAGACCGTCACTGTTCGAGAGCTCCGAAATAATTTTCCCAAGCTTGAAACCTGGTTGAGGGAAGGCGAACAGATTCGGATTGAAAAGCGCGGGCAGCCGATTGCCGTGCTGACGGCGATTCCGGCGCGTCGAGGCAAGGCGGCCAGAAAGCCAGACTTTGCGGCCCGGCTTGAGGCTTTGTGGGGCGAGCGCGTTTTCTCTCAAGCCGAAGTGGCGACGATGCGTGCCGCTGAACTCGAGGGTGAGCAGGGATGAGCCATCTCCCCGACACATCTTTTCTGTATTCCTTGTATCGCCGGCAGGTCAACTCGCCAAGCGGCATTGCTTTTATGCAGGCTCTGGAAGGTCCCCTGCGCGTTTCGAGTTTGACGCTGCTGGAATTCCGTCAGTCCATTCGATTCCAAATTCGCCTGCGGAGTATCGACCATGGCAAAGGCTTTTCCAAAGTCGAAGCCACCGGTATGCTTCGAGATTTGCAATCGGATCTCGCCGGCGGCGTGCTTCTCGTAGTGCCGGCTGATTGGATGGATGTGCATCGCTTGGCTGAAGAATTGAGCGCGAAATATACGGAAGCCGGCGGACATCGGCTCATTGACATTCTGCACGTGGCTACGGCCGTGCATCTTGGAGCGGAGGAATTTCTTACCTTCGATGCCAATCAAAAATTGCTTGCGGAGACCGAGGGTCTGAAAGTTCCGCTCTAGCAGCCTGTCGGACTTCGAATGAAGCCGAAGTTTGAAGCATGAGAAATCGTCGAAAAAATGAACCGGCCCTTTCAGACAGGCTGCTGGAACTCCGCTTCGCGGAGAAAAAACACGGATTTTGGTGGTTATGTACAGATTGGAACTTTCCCGCCGTTACCAGCAATCTGGCGTACTGGCCAGGTAGGTTTTTTGAGAATCTGACTCTATCGGCAAGAGGAGATTGGGCACATAGTTTACAAATGGACATCGTTAATCCCAAGTCCATAACTATAGCTATGAAAGACAGCAAAAAACCATGGTACCAACTGAAGGACAGCGAAACCAAGTGGTACCATCATCTCATGCACGGCAGAGTCCTAATTATGCTTGTTTTGATGGCAATCGTTTGTCTGCTCGCCCTGGGAATCGGTATTTATACGCTCTTTGGGAAATGAGCGTGGCTGCCTGGCGGACCGGGTGCTATGCCATTCCGATGGAATTTCAAAGGAAGGACGGGTCTGGGCGGTGGACGCTGATATTAAAGGCTACTTGGAAGCATGTTCATACTACACCCCGTCTGTGGAATGAGTGTTAAATAGATCGGGAACCGTGGTTGATATCTTGATTCGCAAGCCCTTGCGACGTCCACAGTGAACGTGAACGGCCTCGAGCTCGCCGCGCTTTACACGCTGCAAGATAGTTTGGCGGGAGACGCCGAGGATCCGAGTTGCATCGATCATCGGTAGATAGCCTTCCGGCGCTTGCTCGACAAAACGTGCCCGCAACTCCGCGGTGAGTCGGATGCGCCAAGGGGCGCCAGGAGTGACTTGGCCTTCGTTGAGCCAGCGATGCAGTGTCGAGGCAGCTACGCCGAGGGTTTGCGCAGCGCGTTCGATGGTCACGCACTCTCCTTGCTGAGGTTGAGATGCGGGTTGGAAACAGGGAACGTTCCAGTGGGTGCGAAGACTGCTGACTCGGTTGGCGTTGAAGGGCAGCCCTGTGGCGGTTTTACGTCCCTGCCGGTTGAGGATGCCGGCGATGACTGCATCGGGATAATGCTCGGCCAGGCGGCGCAGCAACGCGATGGTATCGTCCGTTGTGCGGATCGCAGCCGGACGAGAGCGCGGCAGGGTGACATCGATTTCACTGAAGAGGCCAGCCCGCCAGCGCAGCGTTAGGTGCGCATTATAATTGGCCCGGTCGAGCGCAATGATGACTTCTTCGAGCAGTGCATGGAGCAGCTCTTTGCGATCCCGGTCGATTGTGGTCGTGGCAGACCAGACACGATCGAGATCATGACCGAGCAAGCCAATGGCCGCTCGCTGCTCGGGAGTGGGCACGCGCGGCCGCGTTTGTTCCTTGCCCTGCAGCTGAGCTTCCGCCGCTTTGAGTTCGCGCAGAGCTTCTTCCCATTCCGCTTCCAGCCCGCGAGCCACCAGCCGATTTTCAGGATCCACGGCGCGATAGCGGCGTTCGGCGCGCTGCACCTGGTAGCGTACGCGTTCGACGTCGAGCTTGCTTTGCTCGATGGTGGCTTGATGGCTGGCCTCGAGTTGCTCGGCGGCTTGGAGTGTTGCTTCCAGCGCTGCGGGCGCCAGAGCCGCGAGGAAGGCCTCGGCGACCGCCGCATCGATCTGGCAGCCACCGACGCTCAAGCAGTATTCGCCTCGCCCGTTGACGATGTTTTTTCCGGCGCAGTGATAGCCGGGCGCCGAGTGACGGCCTCTGTAATGCACGCGCAAGCGCCGCCCGCAGTGCCCGCAGATGGCGATGCCTTGCAACAATGCCGAGCCTTCTCTCACGGCGCCTCGGGACCGGTGTGGGCCGGGACGGATGTTTTCCCCGATGCGCCGCTGGTTAGCCTCAAAGGTCTCCCAGTCAATGAAGCCCGGATGGTGATCGTGAAGGAAGACGGGCCATTCGGCACGAGCCCGCTTGCGAACGCGTTTGCGCAGGAGTCCATTCTCATCGATATAGCGTTCGTGGCGTGTTTTTCCATAAGCATAGACACCCGCATAAACGGGATTAGTTAACACTTGGCGAATCTTAGTGTAGGTGGGTGTTACCCACTGCACTTCCTGGACATTGTGGCTCTGCAGCGGCCAGCGCAAGCCCTCCGAGCAAAACCACAACCACACTCGGCGCACCGAACCCATTTCAGTAAAACGGGCAAATACCGCGCGGATCGCTGAGGAGACGGCTTGGTCTGGATGGAGCAGCACTTCGCCGTCTTGCTCGCCCCAGATAAAACCCACCGGCAATCCGCGGCGGAGTTCACCGCGGGCCGCCTTGTTGCGGATCCCGCCGTCGAGCCGCGCTCGCAGGACATGCAGTTCGGCTTCGGACATGGTGCCTTTGAGGCCCAACACCAGGCGGTCGTTGAATAACCCCGGATGATAGATCCCGTCAGCATCGCCAATGAGCGTGTCGGTGACTCCGCACAGGTCGAGCAGCCGATACCAATCGGCGTTGTTGCGAGCCAGGCGCGAGACTTCAAGCCCCAAGACCATGCCGACACGACCGAGCGCTACTTCGGCTGTCAGGTGCGCGAAGCCGGTGCGTTCGGCCAGGCCGGAACCGGAGATGCCGAGGTCCTCGTCGAGGACCGTGACATCCTCGCGGTGCCATCCCAATTCGACGGCACGTTCGGCCAGTTGATACTGGCGCGCGGTCGATTCGCGATGATGCTCGATCTGTGCTGCGGTGGATTGGCGTACGTAGATGATTGCGCGACGGCGCAAATGATCGGCTGTGATTTTGGCGGCGGCTTCACTCATGGGTGTCTTCGGGGTTGGCCAGGATCCTGGCGATTAATTGGGCAAGCCGCATGACGACTGCGGCCCGCTGTTGCTCATCCAGTGCGTTCCACACGGGTGTGGCGTTGGAGTTCGTCGGCACTTCGAACAAGCTCAACTGCTGCTCCATGTTCGTTCTCCTTGATGGTTTGGGTTGACGAAGTCACGGGCTTCGCGGCTTCGATTCGACGCAATAGAGCCTCCACGATTGTGCAGAGGTGGAGCAACCCAGCACAAGAAGCGAACAACGGTGGCTGGCAATGCGATGACTCGCTGCTCTTCAACCGTTGCTGCACCGCAGGCAGGTCAGTCCAATGCGCTGGCATCAACGAACGCGTCCCATCCGGGAGCACTACCAGCGCGTGCAGTCTTCCGCGTCTGCTGCTCCAGCCTATAACTTCGAGCAATCGCCCCTCAAGCGGGTGACGCAGACGAACGATCGTTACTCGTTTGGGATAATCACCGAGCTGGTGGTGGGTAGTCTGTGATGTCTTTCTTCGACACGGTCAGTCACGAGTGGCTGATACGCTTTGTCGAACACCGCGTCGGTGACCGTCGTATAAACCGCCTTGTCCGCAAATGGCTAAAGGCAGGGGTGATGGAAGAAGGAAAGCTTGTGTCCGCGGAGGCAGGCACGCCCCAAGGGGCGGTCGCCTCGCCACTGCTGGCCAATATTTACCTCCATTACGTTACCGCGTGATCGATCATCCGCGGGAGAGAAGTGAACGCGCCTTCGCGGCAATGCCCCACTCGTTATCGCCCTCGACCGTAGGAACTTATCGACACGAAGTCCGATACTTTGTGCGCTGTTTCTATTTGGAAAAACGCATGGCGATACAGTTAGCCTGAAGACTTGGCGCTGGCTATCTAGGGTCACAACATTGCGTAGAATACGCTACCGTAGGATTTTACACGAGCGGGCCTAATGGGCCAAGATGTAAGTCTTCGTGACTAGCACGGGCCGGGGCGATACGAAGACCAAGTGACCCAAGTATCTGCATAACGCGATAACAGTCGTGTCAAACGCTGGGTCGCCTCGAAATTGAAGGATTGGGAGGTCGTCGTCGATGAGGATAGGAATACCTATCGAGAACAACGCGGTCAGCTTCGCGATTCGGCTGGAGCTCTCCCTCGCCATGCTCCTCATCTAGTTTTCAGGCGGCTCTACGGTTAGACGTTTTGGCACCGTCAATCATTCGTCGCTG
>JAXIPG010000096.1:0-13751 GCA_045403045.1 Terrimicrobiaceae bacterium | reverse complement strand
GCCTCGAACCGATCTTCGACGGCTATATCACTTCCGTTCAGGTGAATCTTAGCAGCGACCCCGCAAATGCACAGATCGAGATCGGCGCCATGGATACGAGTGTCCTTCTGAGTCTTGAAGAGAAGATTACCACCTGGAAGGGCATGTCTGACAGCCAAATCGCGGAGCAGATAATTGGCAGCTATCGTGGAGTTTCGGTGCGGGCGGACTCGACCGCCACGGTTCATCAGGAAACCGACACGACCATTGTGCAGCGCTCCACCGACATCCAGTTCGTGCGCGAGCTCGCGACCCTCAATGGTTTGGAGTTCTACTTCGAAACGGAGAAGAATAGCGGCAAGATCACCGGGTTCTTCCGCGCTCCGCAGCTCGGCGGCAAGCCTCAACCTGATCTCGCGATCCAATTTGGAGACCAGAGCAACCTCTTCACCTTCTCCGCCCGGTTGGTTGGGCAAAGACCGTTGAACGTGAAGGTGGAGCAAATGGATTTGAAAGGAAATAGCCCAAATACTGCCCAGGCAAGTGAAACGCGGTTGCGTAAGCTGGGTGACAAGGATGCGAACAGTTTGGTCGGAGGTCCACTTGGAAGCTTGCTCCCTAAAGATGCTCAGGCGCAAATGCTGGTACTTGGACCGCCTACGAGCAACGCGACCGAATTGCGCACGATAGCCCAAGCCGTGCGTGATGAGGCGGCGTGGTTCATCACTGCGGAAGGCGAAATCAATAGCGATGCCTACCAGACTGTATTGCGCCCGCATCGCCTGGTACTGGTAAAGGGCGCGGGCAAGCCGTTCAGCGGCAAGTACTACGTGACCCGCGTGGTACACCAACTGATGGGCGATGGCACTTATGCACAGCGCTTCGAGGCGCGCCGCAACGCTCGCGATGTCGATGGAAGCGAACAGTTCGGAGGTGTCGGCTTGGGCCAGCCGATCCCAGGTGTTTAGCTCGTGATGCAGCCTCAAATTGACGAGCTGCTGGCGCGCCTCGTTCAGCGGGTCGAGGGACGCTATTTCGGAAAGTATCGTGGCCAAGTCACCGACAACAGCGATCCCGATGGTCTTGGTCGTGTTAAGGCAAAAGTTCCGCGAGTCCTTGGTGACAAAGAGACGGGATGGGCGTTACCGGCGTTTATCTACGGCGGCGCGAAGGAACAGGGTTTGTTTGCCGTGCCCGACATCAACGCCGGCGTCTGGATCGAATTTGAAGGCGGCGATCTGAGCTACCCGATCTGGTCGGGAACCTGGTTCACTAGCGGCCATATCCCTGAATCGGCGAAGGCCGGAAAGAAAGTCTTCAAGACAAAGAGCGGCCACAAGATCGTGCTCGACGACGACGGCGGCAGCTTGGAAGTCACTGATAGCAACGGAAACAGCGTCAAGATGGACTCCAGCACTGTAAAAATTGCGACAGGACGCGCCGTCAAAGTCGTTATTGACGCGCCACAGATCGAACTCGTCGATAGTGCGGCCCATCCGCTCGTGCTCGGTGATGAATTGATGCAGTACCTGAATCAGATCGCTCAGGTATTCAATTCTCATATGCACCCGGGTGAAACCACCCCATCCGGAGGTCCTGTCACTCCCAAGCCGCCGGCGCCGACTCTTTCCCCGCCGACGCAGAGCCTGCTGTCTACCAAAGTGAACACCGGATAAGACGGATCTGATTTAAGTAAGGAGCCACCGTGAACGATTCGATCCAGACCGACGCGCGAGCCCAGCGCTTTCTGGACTATCCCTATGCAGTCGGCAGCACTGGCGCACCGAAGACGACAGGCCCCGATGATCATCTTCGCGACTTGATCCTACAGGTCCTGTTTACCAGCCCAGGCGAACGAGTCAATCTACCCGAATTTGGGGCCGGTGTTCACCAGCTCGTCTTCGCCCCGAATAGTGACATGCTGCGGACGAGCACTCAATTCCTGATCTCGAATAGCCTGCAGCGATGGTTAGGCGACCGAATCGATGTCAATCAAGTAAGCGTAACGAGCGTCCAAGGCGACGAAGAAACCGTCACGATCGAGATCGTCTATGTTGTCAAGGCAACGCAACAACGCCAAAGCGTGCAGGTCCAGGTCTAGGAGACTGTTGAAAAACCCACGTGTGCCACGTTGCCGTCAATTTTCGGAAGATCGCAAGGAGCCAAGCGCAGGCCGTAGCCGCAGCGCTACTGACAAGCTTGGCGACATAGCGAGGGGCCGAAAATTGGCGCAACCCGGAGGGCGTGAGCTCTTTGGGGCATCTCTCCGGGTCGCTCCTCAGTTACAGCCCCTTCAGGGGATGCTCCTTCGTCCCTCCACCGATATCTGCCCCAAAGATCCCACGCGTGACATGCGTGGGTTTTTCAACAGTCTCCTAGCGCGTGACCGAGAATCGAATAATCCCTAGCATTCAGTGCCCGGGCGCCACCTTGCGCCCGGGGGCCCAAGGCATCAAGCGCGTCGCGGTCGATGACGCCAACGCCAGATTGGCCGTCCTGTTCCGTGCTCCAATCACGGCCCAGCAGCGACTGTACTTGTTCAAACCTCAAAGCTACAGCCTGACCGGAGGACAACGCCGTTTTCCCCGGGTACTTAAAGCCGAGCCGTCTCGGACAGCGAGCCCCCCTGATCCGAGCGATCAAAGCGTCATTCTCACGCTCGACGGTCCCGGCGATTTCTCTATCTACACCCTAACGGTCAGCGGTCCAGATATCGATCCATTCCTGAGCTCTGCGAAACTGCGATTCCGATTAGCTTGCGATGACCAGTTTGATTGCCGGCAGACAGCGGCGCAACCCTCTCCGCAACCCGCGCTACCTGTAGTCGTCGACTACCTGGCGAAGGACTACGCCAGCTTCCGGCAGGCGTTGCTGGATTTCATTCCTACTCGCCTGCCGGGATGGACGGAACGTAGCGAAGCTGACATCGGCATGACGCTGCTCGAGTTGTTCGCCGCAACAGCCGACAACCTGAGCTACCTGCAGGACCGAGTTGCCAACGAGGCGTTTCTCACCACCGCCAGCCAGCGACGGTCGGTCGCCGGCCATCTGGCATTAATTGGATACCAGATGGACGAGGGCGCTTCAGCATACACTTGGCTACAGTTTCAGGTCAGCCTGCCGTATACATTGACCGGCACTCCCGGTTTCAAAGTAAGTAACCGACCGGTCACCAACGACGAACCGGTCATTGTGTTCGAGACGCTGGGCGAGGCAACGCTGAACCCGGCCCATAATCACATCTCCCTCTATGATTGGGGAAATCGCAATTGCTTCTTGCCAAGCAACGCACTGAGCGCCGCGTTGGCGGGCAAACATGAAGGTCTGAATGCGGGCGCCTATCTCCTCTTTGACGATGGCGACGGCCACCGCGATGTGGTCCGCATCAGCGCTTCGCCTCAGTTTGTTCCGGTTGCACCGGTTACCTCGCCGCCTACGGGATCTCCACCACCGGGCTCCCCGCCCGCGACATCTATTACGATCGTAAATTGGTCTGCGAGCACTCCTCTTCGTAACGATTACCCGGTCGAAAGCACGACCGTTCGCGGCAACCTTGTGCCTGCAACCCAGGGCGAAACAGTCTCGCGTGAAATCCTGCGTGACCCAGAAGTCGATGCGAGCACCACAATCGCGGCGAGACAGACGGGGCAAAAAAGTCCTCGCCAGCGGATTACTCTGTCCAAAGCACCTCTGGCCCACCTTGATCCGGAAGTTTTAAGCTTTGGGTCGCTCTTACCCCCCACATCGGAGGGCTGGAAACAGCGCCCCCCGGATGCATTCTCAAACCGTCCGCCTCGCAGCATCACCACGTTACAGGTGCAGGTAGATGATGAAATGTGGCAGGAGCAGCCCAGCCTCCTAACGGGGCTTCCAGATTCTCACGTTTTTCGCGTTGACATTGACGACGAAGGGGAGGCTACCGTCGTATTCGGCGACGGCGTATTCGGTCAGGCGCCATCTGAGACGGCGCAAATCAAAGCCACCTATCGCGTGGGCGGAGGACAAATCGGCAACCTTGGCGCCGATACGTTAACTGTTCCATACCCCGGCGCTTCAGCGCCTTGGCTATTGAGCGTTACCAACCCGTTGCCTGCGACCGGCGGCCGTAACTTGGAGTCGCGCGACCACGCACGCCGAGTCGGCCCGCCTCTCTCCCACCAACCCTTGGTGGCGGTCAGTTCCTCCGATTACCAGGCGGCCGCTGCCTCTTTTACGAATTCCAACGGCCTGCAGCCGATTCAGCGGGCAGACGCGAGCTTTCGGTGGACGGGGAGCTGGCTGACGGTAACGCTTGCCGTGGACCCAATCGGCGCGGAGGGGCTGACATCGACCGTGCGCGAAGAATTACTGAAGTACTTTGACACTAAGAGGCTTGCCGGCTACGACGTGGAAATAACGGGCGCGATCTACTCGCCGGTCGACTTGGAAATTGAGTTCACTGTCGCGTCAGGCTCTCAGCCCAGCAGCGTTCAGGAGGCCCTCCAGCACACGCTCGGGAATAGCGTCTTGCCGAACGGCTCGAGAGGATTTTTCCATCCGGATAACTTCACCTTTGGCCAGAACCTTTTCGCTAGCAAAATCTATGCAGCGGTGATGGCCGTTGCTGGAGTGCGATCGGCGCGAATTACGCGGCTCGCGCGGCTGCGAACGGCTCATCCTGACAACGAAACCGCGACTAATTTGGCCCAGGGCTTCCTTGCGGTTGGCGCCGACGAAATCATCCGGCTGGATAACGACCGCAATTTTCCGGAAAATGGCGTCTTCGTTGTCCGCGCCAAAGGGGGAGCCGTATGAGCGGGTCCATCACAATCACTTCCTCCGGCGCCTCCACCGGATGTTGCTCCTCGCCGAAAAGCGCTGCTGCCACGCCCGTTTCTCGCTCAAACGCGCCCGGACTCTCCGCGATCGAGTACCGCATCGGCACGTTCGCCAGTTTCCGGCGCGCTATGTTGGACCGGGTTGCGAGTCCGGACCTGATGGCTGGCGGCGTGAACCCATTCGCGGGCTGGCATGAGGGCATCGACGGCGACTACCAAACAATTTTCATCGAACTCTGGGCCTACCTCGCCGACATTCTAACCTTCTATCAGGAGCGATTCGCTAACGAGGCCTTTATCACGACTGCGACGCAGCGGGATTCCCTGCTACATCTGGCCCGGTTGATCCACTATCGCCCCAGCCCTGGAAGCGGAGCCAGCGCATTGGTAACGTTCACGGTTTCGGAAAACGCGTCAATTAGCATTCCTGCCGGGTTTCGCGTGGGTAGCCGAGCACAGCCAGGCAGGCCCGCGGCGGTGTTCGAGACCGCCTCTACGACGACTGCATCTGGCGACAATAGCGCGATCCGACTCTCATCAGTTTCGCCCGATGTCGATTTTGTGCAGAATACGATCATTCTCCAAGGTGTGAACAACCGTGTCGTTGTCGGCGACTACCTTTTGGCCGTCGAGAACGAAGGCAATGACAACGAGGCGGCGAACCTTCGTCAAGTTACGGCCGTGATCGCCGACAAAACTGCCGGCACCACGACAATCTCCTGGCAAGACCCCGCGGGCGTAAATAGTTTTGCATCGAAAAAAGTAGGGGTTTACGCCTTGCGGGTCACTGCGGCGCCGTTCGGCAGCGCCGCTCCGAGATGGGACACGCTCTCGCCGACGCTCACGAATATCGATCAACAGACTGCCGATGCTCCTTACCCCAGCAACTGGGATGACCCGGGCAGCAGCTCGTTCTACATCCCTTCTCCAGGTGATGCTCCTAATGTCGTATACCTCGACGGCCTCTACAGCGAAATAAAGCACAGCCCCCAGAATCCCGGCTGGGCCGTGCTGTTCGCCGAGGGCCAAAACAACCTCCAGGTTCTGCACGTCACGGAAGCGCGCCAGGCGAGCAAGGTCGCCTATGCCATCAGCGCGAAGGTCACACGTTTAGAATTTGGGGAAGCAGAATCGGTTACTCTTTCATTCTTTCCTCTTCGCAACACGACCATTCTCACCGGCAGCGAACGCCTGGCTTTGCAAGGCGCTCTGCCGTTACCAGATACGGTGTCAGGCAACAGGTTGATTCTGGCTGGAATACATTCCCAACTCCACGCTGGACAGACGGTGATTCTCCAAGGCAATCAGATTGACTCAACGGCGAATCCGCCGACCACGATATTGGCGGCCGAATTCAGTACGTTAGACCGCACACCCGAATTTGATCTTGTCTACGATCTCACCACCGTGACCCTGAAGAATCCTCTCGCCAAAGAGTATGCACGGGCGGGCTGTTCTCTGATGGCAAACGTTGTCGAAGTCACACACGGGGAAACCGTAAAGGACGAGGTGCTGGGAAGCAGCGACGGGAGTGCCTTTCAATCGTATCCTTTGACACAGGGTCCGCTCACTTATCAGCTCTCTACCAACCCTGAAAGCGTCTCAGCTGTCGAAAGTACGCTTCTAGTCACAGTCAATGGCGTGCGTTGGACCGAACAGCCTACGCTGGTCAAGAGCGCCCCGCATGAAAAGGATTTTACAACAAATTTGGACGACTCAGGCCAAACGACGGTCATTTTCGGTGACGGCTTCAATGGTGCGCGACCGCCCAGCGGAATCGACAACATCCACGCCCGTTACCGCAAGGGTTTAGGGTCCTCCGGGAATCTACCCTCCGACTCCATTCAAGAAATGATTGACAGTGTGCCGAGCCTGCAAAGAGTCACAAATCCGGTACCTTCCAGCGGCGGCGGCGATCCGGAAAATATCACTCAAATTCGGCGACGGGCGCCAGCCAGTTTGCAGACGTTCGGTCGTGCCGTTAGCGTTGCCGATTATGCAGCGTTAGCCCTGAGCTACCCAGGAATTGCCAAAGCCGGCGCGACCTGGGTAGTCTGGGATCCTGCTACCCCTCAGTCCATTGCGCACGCGTACGTGCAGCTGACGTTCGCAACAGTCGACCGCGTACCGGCGCAAGGCACAGTATTCACCGGCAAGCTCCGTCGGTTTCTCGATGATCACCGGGATCCGAATGTGCCGTTACGTGTTAAGGATTTCAGTCCAGTCTACGTTGCGGTCGCTGTCCACGTCGATATCGATGATCACTTCCCGCATCAAGCGACCTTGGCCGAGGTGCAGTCGGTGCTGAATCCGGGGCCAAATCCCGATGGAAGTCTGGGTTATTTCGCATTTGAACGCCTTGAATTCGGGCAGAGCATCCACCTCAGTACAGTATACGCCTTGGTGCAGGCTGTAGCAGGGGTCAAGGATGCCGCGATCACAAGCCTCCGCCGCGCCGGACCGCCTCCGGCAGACCCCCCTTTAACTACGCCCCACGACGTTTTCGTTGGGCCCACCGAGATTGTTATCATCGACCCGACCGACCCAAGCAAAGGTTCGTTGACTGTTTCCGGCAAAGGAGGTTTCCGCGACACATGAAGAGAAACGACGCTGAAGGATTTGCGCAACGCCTATATGCCCGCGTGCCGGGTCATTACCGCGGCTACGATGCGGAGCGGGGACAGCCGCTTCTAGCGCTCCTGCGCGTCGTCGGCGAGCAAATGGCGATTGTCCGTCAGGACATGGATGCACTCTGGGATGACTTCTTTATCGAAACCTGTGACGATTGGGTGATTCCGTACCTCGGAGCTTTGGTCGGCGCCAAACTGCTGCCGCAGCCGGTCGATCAGAGGAGCAATCGCCTGGACGTTTGGAATACGGTCCTCTGGCGGCGCAGCAAAGGCACGATGTCAATGCTTGCGGCTCTGTCGCAGCCGATCAGCGGATGGAGCGCTGATATCGCTGAATTCTTCCAGATTCTGGGTTGGTCGCAGAACATGAACCATGTGCGGCTGGACCGTCCGCTGAATCCGGACTTGCGTGACCCATACAAGCTCAGCTTGCTGGGCAACGCGGCCGATCCGTTTGCTCACGCTCTGGATTTCAAACCCGCCGGAGCGCTCGATCAGACCCGGATAGCCAGGACCTCGCCGCGAATCGGCGCAGCAGCGTGGGCCACGCCGGGCCGTTATCAAGTCAAGAACTTGGGTGTTTTCGTCCGGCGTTTGCGTGCGTTCCCCGTAGAAGGAGCAACGCCCGCCTCGGCGCCCCCCGGTGCAATTTCTCCCCCTACGGCGTCCGGTTTCACTTTCAATCCGCTATTCCGCGACATGCAGCTATTCCTGGCACAGACCGGCGCCCCATTGACACGACCCGCGTTCGCGCAAGCACCATGGAAAAGCTTCGGCTCCGACGTGGCCGTGCGCCAGTTTGGCGTGCTGCTCGCCAGCGAAGTCGAGCCACTTCCGAAGCTGACGAGCAGCTCAAGAGCTTTTACCTTCGGAGGAGCGAACTCCGTTGCACTCAATACGGCTGCAGGTATGCGGTTACTTGAACCGCGATCATTCCAGCTAGGGTCGGCGCACTTTCTGATTACTGCCTTGTGGAAAAGGACCAGTGGCCAGCCCGTGACGCTCGGAATGTTGAGCACCTTCTTGAACTCCTTCTCCTCGATGGCCGCGGCGACGGGACTTGGCCAGCTTGTCGTCACGGTGCGAACCGGTCGGCCCGGTCTTGGTTGGCCGGGTTCGCCTCTGCCGACCTCACCAGCGGCTCGTTTTCCCGGCGCGACCCTCGCGGTTCGCGCTGCTCGAACGGGCGCCGTTCGCTCCGCGGATGGTTTGTATGTTTATCTGCCTCCCGCGTTTGTAACGCCAGGCAACACGCCGACTTATTACGCAGCAGACGACGGGAGTACGTATCTGGGCGACGGCGCCATCACGTTTACCGGCTTGGACCTGGGCTCTCTGCCGCTGGCCCGTAGCTCAGAAGGACAGACCTATCCGAGTCGGATTGCAAGCCCCGGCACTACTCCCGCACCTGCTGCGTTTACGCGTTTGAATCGCATGCCGGGTGGGTTGCGTTTGGCGGATCCGGCCCGCTTTGGCGGTGTTGGCGTGCTCTTTCAACTTGCCCTTTTTCCCCAATGCCTAGATCCACGGCAATCCAAAGACGCGCAGCTAGGTGCAATAGCCACCATAGCGCAATCGGCAAGCGCGCATCCGGATCTCAAAGTGCCCAACCCCTGGCCGGCCTTTACCTATGGACCCAGCAAGAGCGCCGTAGATGGCCCTAGTCAGAGCGCCACAGCCGGTCAGAGCCAACCACCGGGACTGTTGAGTGTACTGGTAAAAGCTCTCACCCGAAATTTTATCCCCGCCGCTGAACTTGTAATTGTCAACCGTCGTGGGCAGAGTCTGCTAGTGGCTCTGCCCGAGGTGCTGAATGCGCCGGCGAGCGGCATACGATATCTGGTTGCAGACGACGGCAGTACGTACTTTGCAACGACGGCGGAGGCGGTTCAGCAGGGATCCTACGGCAGTCTCACCTTGGCCCGTGCTGCTCAAGGTCAGGTCTTGCCGATCCCCGGGATCTGGCCTTTGCAACAACGACGGCCCGTGGCTATCGACCTGTGCCGTCCGGAACGCAGCTCACTGCTTGCCCCAGGCGAGTTGGGGATTGACCCGGAGCTCGGACGGTTCGCGCTCCCCACCCAGGATCCGGCGATCGGGCAAGGCGGTCTAAGCGTTGACTACGTGGAAGCGTTCAGTGATAGGGTGGGGGCGCTCGGATTTGAAAAGCCGAATGGACTCGCAACGCGGCTGGTCTCACAGTCAGGAGATGCCGAGAGTTTGACAGCGCTCCCTGACGCTCCCGTGCATTCGAGCCTCACTGACGCGATCGCCAAAGCAAAAGACGGCGAGGTGATCGAAATCGTGGACAGCGCCACCTATGCCACGCCTGCGGGTGTCAACATCGCCTCACTACAAAATTTGACGATTCGCGCGGCTGGTAAGCGCCCGTGCCTGACATTCTATAGCGCCCCAAACACGCCCGCGCCTGCCAGTTTTACGGTAGCGGCACCGATGTCCAGGCTGATCATGAGCGGTCTCCTGGTAAGCGGCGGGCCGCTTAGGATTAAAAGCCTGGTACGAGAGCTTTGCCTCACCGCATGCACATTGGATCCTCGGACCGCCGTCGCCGGATCCCTGTTTGCGACTGGCGCGGGATCGACGGAAGGCGCCCACTACTTCCTGGGTCGTTCTATCACGGGGGGGCTGCGGATTGGCGCGGGAGTCGCTCAATTGACCGTGGCCGATTCGATCGTTGACCAGCAACACGGGTCTGCGATCGCCGGCGTTTCCGGCTTGAGCAGTCCGCCTGGCTCATTCCGCTCTCCGCCACACCTACCGGATCCAGTCGCAGGGATTGTGCAATTGGAACGCGTCACGGTTCTCGGACTTATCTCATGCGAGGTGCTGAGCGCCAGCGAATGCCTTCTGAACGATGTTGCGCTTGTCCAGGACCAGCAGTCCGGGTGTGTTCGCTTTACTCGCTTTGAAAGGGGCTCGGTGTTGCCGCGGCGTTATCAGTGTGTGCCGAGTGAGAGCCAGACTGCCGCTTGCTCCGAGAGATGGCGGTGTCTTTCCCCCGTTTTCAATTCCCGCCGCTTTGGCCGTCCTGATTACGCGCAATTGGCAGCGGCTTGTCCAACCGAAATCTTGAGCGCCAGCGAGGCCGGAGCGGAAGTCGGTGCATTTGCGGCCGCTTTGAACACAATCCGCCTGGGTAACCTTCGAACGAAACTGCAAGAGTTCATGCCGGTGGGCATGTCGGCGCTTATCGTTGCGGAAACGTAGGAGCTTCTTATGAAAGGCGACTTCTCTCGATTCACTTATAATCCGGACAAGCATTACGTTGGGGTGCTGCACCAGCAGGGACGTGTCTGGCTCGATTCGGACTGGAATGAAGACGTCCTCGAACGTCTGAACTTGTTGAGACAAGAAGTAAATGACATCATCGGCCAATGCGGCGTCCCTGAGCCGGGTACGGCATTCCGGATCTCCCGTAGCGCAGATCCTCGTGATTTTCAGATCGCGGCCGGCCGATGCTATGTCGACGGCATTCTTTGCCAGCTCGACAATAACACCAGCTATCTCGGGCAACCGGATTTGCCCGTCCCGCAACCTCTCCCCATCCCTGCCGGTGGTTCGACGCATTTTGCTCTGATCTATTTGGAGGTCTGGCACCGCCTAATTACCTACCTCGAAGACGACGCACTGCGCGAGGTCGCTTTGCAGGGGCCCGATACGGCTGCCCGCCTAAAAACCATCGTGCAGGTCAAGTCGGCCGATCTCCCGAGCTTCTTAAGTTGCGCCGACGCCATCCAATTCCTGCCGATCGACGGCAAGGGAACACTCACGACGCTACAGCCTGTTCTGGCGCAGCTTCCGGATCCATGCCGCTTGCCGGATCCAGGCAATTTTACCGGGCGCGAGAACCACTTTTATCGTGTACAAGTCCACGACCGGGGCGACGTGCTCGGCGGGAGCACAGGCTTCGCTGCCAGTATCCCGCTTGCCGCAAACGCCGCCGTAGGCGCCGTGACTCTAAGGCTGGCAAGCCCTTTGAGCGCGGGCCAGGTCGAGGCAGCGAAGCGGGCCGCTTTTGTCACTGTAGCCGACAATGCGGCCGGCTCGGAGACGGTTCCGCTGGCCGACATTTCGGCCGACCGGAGCATTGTAACGTTGGGACGACGGCTGCTCAACGCTCATACTCTCGCTGGCAACGCCACCGTCGTTTTCGGCGTCGCAACCTTCAAATGGTCGCGCGACAACGCTGCTTTTGCTGTCCGTGTCGCAGCGGTTCAGAGTGACAGACGCACGCTTACCTTGTCGAGTGTGGGCCGAGACGCGGCGACAGCGCTGCGAGAGGGCGATCTGATTGAGATCGCGGACGATGCCAGTGAACTTGGTCCAGCGCGGGGTCACCTCACCCGTCTAAAGACTGATCCGGACCCTGATCAACTGACGGTCGTTCTCGAGGAACCGCTTCCTTCGAGCTTCGTGCTCCCGGGTTCCGGGGTAACCAGTCCACCCTCCAGTCCGCCTGCGACGCCGGCCGGTCAGTCAGACCGCCACCTTCTCCTGCGCCGTTGGGATGGGTTTGGAAATGCCAGCGCCGTGTACGACGATACGTTAACCCCGGATATGAACTTGGGCGATGGCGTGCGCATTCAGTTCGGCGGGTCTGACTTGCGTCCCGGGGACTATTGGCACTTCGCCGCCAGAAGCGCAGACGGATCCATCCAGGCGCTGACAAACGCAGCCCCTGCAGGCATCCAACGGCATCGCTGCCCACTCGCGGTTGTGAGCTGGGGGCCCCCACCCTTGACGAGCCCGCCTTCGAGCCCCCCTACCGCCGGGCCGATAATGACCGTGCTTAGCGATTGCCGGAAGGCGTTTCCGGCCTTAATTCACTTCCCGACCTTTGAAGAGGGAATGCACGTAACGGGAGTGTTCCTCGTAGATCCGGCGACTAACAGGCAAACCCCGTTGGTGAATGACACTCTCGTCCAGATTAGCTCGTTCGGTGGAATAGACGTGCTGTGTGATGCCAACGTTGATCGCGCGAGCATCTCACGACCGACTTGCTACCTCAGTGTTGAAAACCCGTTCGGCATCGATCAGGGGGGCAACGCTTCAAGCTACCAAGTGCTGAATCTGGCGGGTGATACCAGTACCACTGCCGACTTGATCAAATGGCGCCCAACCGCGAGAGCCCGAAGTCTGCTAACCCAAATCATCGCAGCGACTCCTCCGACCGATCAGGGAATTTTGGCTCGTCTGATTCTCAGGGGTAACTTCATCTGGGATCAGGCGACTCAAAGTTTATACCTGAATGGAGAAACATTTGGCACTGGTGTGAACGGCGTTTCCACCTCGTTGAATTTGCCAAGCGGCGATAAGAGACGTGGCGGAGATTTTGAAATGTGGTTTTGGTTGGTTGCAGCGCCGGCGGCACTTGCCAGCATACAAGCCAACCCGAATCAAATCTTTGCAGGAGCTGCAACAACAATTACGATCGCCCTGGCTGCCGCAGCTCCTCCAGGCGGCGTCCCGATCACAATTACGCAAGCCCCCGCCAATCGGCTGCAATTTGTAAACCCGCCTGCTTCGATCCCAGGCGGACAGAGCTCGGTAACCTTCACGGCGCAAGCTTTACCAGGTTCGCCTAATACCGTCGTTCAAGTAACGATAACGGCGGCAATAACCGCATCGCCGCCTAGCTCGGTCTCGACGACGCTGACAATATCGCAGCCGGGTCTAACGACCCCATTGATAATTAACCCGTCCTCAATTTTCACTGGAGCCACTGCCAGCGGTCTCATTACCCTTACTGGTGCGGCTCCCCCAGGGATCCTCCCGGTCACGCTTTCGAGCAGCAATAGCAATGTGGCGGTCGTTCAACAGCCAACCGTTACCGTACCCGTCGGAAGCACTGCCGCGACATTTGTAATCACGGGCGTCACCGTCGGCACCGCCACTATCACAGCGTCTCTTTTAAACTCAAATGCTTCGGCTCCACTGACCGTCCTCCCTCGCCCGACGGGGAAGGAGGGCAAGGACAAGTTTGAGAAGGAGGGCAAGGAAAAGAGTGAGAAAGAGGGCAAGGAGGCCAAGGAGAGCGCTAGCAAAGAGATAGAGGTCCAACTTCGATCACTCGACGTTGCGAACCCGGCGGCGCTGGCTGGTGAGCAAGTGTCAGCGACCGCTCAAGCTTTCATCCGCCCGGAAGAACGTCCTTCGGTGGGGAGTCAGATACTTAGCGGTTCGAAACGGAAGAGCGGTTCGAAACGGAGCGGTTCGAAACGGAAGAAAGGGGCCTAGTGTTTCTTATCCTTGCAGGACAGCAGGACGAGAGCGCGCGATCTCTCGCTAGCCGGTGGCTTCCCCA
>JAXIPG010000053.1:0-7259 GCA_045403045.1 Terrimicrobiaceae bacterium | reverse complement strand
CTCCCCTATAACCCTTTAACCCATGGCTGAAGCAACGACCACCGAACCGCGCCCTGCGAATCTCAGACCCGACCACCGGGCGATCGAGCGTCCGCCGCTCGTGCTCAATCGGCGCACGATGGGATGGATCGCCAATTACGTCAGCTCCATCGTCGAATCGAAGACGCCCCTGTGGTGGTGGGCGTGCATGGCCGTTACCACGCCTCTGGCACTTCTTCTCTTCTGCTGCATCATCTACCTTGTTTCCACCGGCGTCGGCGTATGGGGGAACAACATTCCGGTTGGCTGGGCGTGGGACATTACCAACTTCGTGTTTTGGATTGGTATCGGCCACGCCGGAACCCTTATCTCCGCGATCTTGTTGATTACCCGCCAGAGATGGCGGACGTCCATTAACCGCGCCGCCGAGGCGATGACGCTCTTTGCGGTCATTTGCGCCGCGATTTATCCCGGCTTCCACATCGGTCGTGTATGGATGGCATGGTTCATGGCTCCGGTGCCGTACTTCGAAGGGATCTGGCCGAATTTCCGCAGTCCGTTGCTCTGGGACGTCTTCGCGGTCGGCACCTATTTCACGGTGTCGGTGCTCTTTTGGTATACCGGCCTCATCCCCGATCTTGCCACGTTGCGCGATCGCACGAAAACGAAGATCCGCAAATTCGCCTATGGCATTCTTGCTCTAGGCTGGCGCGGAACCAACCGCCATTGGCGGCATTACGAAATGGCCTATCTCATCCTTGCCGGCCTTTCGACTCCGTTGGTTCTCTCCGTGCACTCCGTCGTGTCCTTCGACTTCGCCACGACGGTCGTTCCCGGCTGGCACACAACGATCTTCCCACCGTATTTCGTCGCGGGGGCCATTTTCGGAGGCTTTGCGATGGTGCTCACCATCATGATTCCAGCCTGCGCAATGTACAAACCGTTGCATGATCTTGTGACCGTTTCGCATGTGGAAAAGATGTGCAAAATCATCGTCCTGACGGGATCGATCGTGGGCTACGCGTACATGATGGAACTTTTCATGGCGTGGTACAGCGTGAATCCCTACGAACGCGCTGCGTTCCTGTACCGTGCGACGGGCCCGTATTGGTGGGCATACTGCTGTATGATGTTCTGCAACGTCATTGCACCGCAGCTCTTCTGGTTCAAATATTTCCGCACGCACCTGGTTTGGGTGTGGATTATCGTACAATTTCCTAATGCGGGCATGTGGTACGAGCGTTTTGTGATTATTGCCACCACGCTCACCCGCGATTTCACGCCATCTGCATGGGGCATGTTTCATCCGACTTGGGTGGACATCAGCATGTTCATCGGTTCGCTTGGCCTGTTCTTCACGCTCTTTCTGCTTTTCATCCGCTTCCTGCCGATGATTTGCATGTTCGAAGTCAAGGCGGTTCTGCCAGAAGCCGACCCGCATTATCATGGGGAGAAACATTAGAATGCCGATCCAAACCGCGGGAAATCCCCAATCTCCCCTCTTCGGAGTTGCCGCCGAATTCGATTCCGCCCGCGAGCTCTTTCACGCCGCTGAACAGATGCGCGATGCGGGCTTTACACGATTTGATGTCTTCTCGCCGTTTCCCATTCACGGGATGGACGCTGCGATGGGTTTGAAGCGTTCGGTTCTCGGCAAGATTATCTTCCTCGGTGGTCTCATGGGCTTTCTGGCAGCTGTGACAGTTCAGTTCGTGCCGAGTTCATTTATTTACCCACTCATCGTCATGGGCAAGCCGACCAATCTTTTTACGGTGCCGGCATTTTTCCCGATCATTTTCGAGTTCACGGTGCTCATCTCGGCCTTTACGGCAACCTTCGGAATGCTCATCATGAACGGGCTGCCCCGGTTGAATCACCCGATGTTCAACTGGGAAAGGTTCAAGCGCGTAAGCGATGACAAGTTTTTCTGCGTGATTGAAAAGAGGGACCCGAAATTCGCCGAGCGGGAAGTGAGAGACTTCCTCGAATCGCTCGGCGGACGCAACGTCACCAGGGTGCACGAGGACTGAGCAGCCTGCCGGATTTGGGATGAGAGTCGAATTTACCAACCAGCGGTTTGCGGACAGGGCCGCTTCGCCTCTCGATCGGTCTTTCGAGATCTCCGCCAGAGATTCATTCAAGACCAGCAAGCAGCCTGCCGGATTTGTAATGAAAGTCGAATCTTCCAACCAACAACTTCGCGAAGAGGGAAGCGCCGTCCCAGGCAGGCTGCTAAAGTTCCGCCTGCGGCGGAACAATTTCGAAGGGCTTGTCTTTTCCCGGCACGCAGTGCCGGATCAGCGGTTTGCGGAAGGGGCCGCTTCGCCCTTCGATCGGATTATCCTGATCCCCACCAGAGATTCATTCGAGACCAGCAAACCGCTATGCTGAAATACTTTTTCATCATTTTCGCTTTCCTGGTGCTGTTTGTGATTGCGATGGCCGGGTTTCGTGGGCAGAAGTCCAGCCGGCCGTCGATTGAGATTTTCCCGGATATGGATCGGCAGCCCAAAGTGAAGGCGCAGACACCCAGCGATTTTTATGCGGATGGGCGCGCCGCCCGTCCGCCGGTCGATGGCACGGTGCCGCTTGGCTATTCGATGCCGATGCATAAGCTGGTGGACGGTTCGGTCGGTCAGGCGACCGGTCCTTATAAGCAGATCATTTTCTCGAGTTCGCCAAACTATATGGATACCGGCAAGATGGGCGAGAACTGGGGTACAGGCATTCCTTTTGAGGTTTCCTCAGCGATCATGCGGCGGGGGCAGCAGCGGTTCGGAATCTATTGCGGGGTCTGCCACGGCGCCACCGGCGCAGGCAACGGCATCGCTCAAAAATTTGGTCTGAATACAGTGCAAAGCCTCCTCCAAGACCGCATCCGCGTGATGTCCGACGGGGAGATCTTTAACACAGTTACCCACGGAAAGAACACGATGATGGGCTACGGGGATCGGATTCAGGTGATCGACCGCTGGGCCGTCATCGCCTACCTGCGCGCTTTGCAGAAATCCCAGGGCGGCGCCACCTTGGCGGACGTCCCCGACGAACAGCGCACTCAGTTGGAATCTCAATAGCATGAACCATTTCTTCGACGACGAGCCTCAGCCTGAGTTCTTCGACTACAAGCATGTTGGAGGCCGCTTTCTCGGCTTGGTCGGCATGGCCGTGGTGGCCTTCGCAGCGGTGTTTGCCGGCGCCGTCTTCGATACGAGGCAGTTCGCCTTCTCTTATCTTTTCGCTTACACGTTTTTCTTCACGATCTGCATGGGCGGCTTGTTTTGGACGCTCGTGCATCATGCGGTGGATGCCGAATGGAGCGTAGTCGTCCGACGGCAATTGGAAAACATCGCCAGCCTGCTTGTGGTTATGGCGATTCTCTTCATTCCGCTCCTTGCGGTGGGGCCGACGCTTTGGAAGTGGATGCAGCCTGAGAACGCCCACGATCCGCTGCTTCTCGAAAAGGCCGCCTACCTCAACAAACCCTTCTTCTACGCAAGGGCAATCATCTATTTTGTTTTCTTCGTTGTTTCCTCCTCGTTCCTTCGGGCCTTCTCGATTGCACAGGACAGTGATGGCGCTCCGGCTTACACCATCTTGAACCGTCGTGTGACCTTTTCCAGTGCCATTCCCTTTGCCGTGTGCCTGACGTTTGCCGCCGTGGACTGGCTGATGGGTCTGGATTACCACTGGTTTTCGACGATGTGGGGCGTGTATATTTTCGCCGGCACAGCGCTGAGCTCGATGTGCGTCCTGGTTTTGATCATCACGGCCTTGCGCGCAGCGGGTTACTTGCGGGAGGTTGTCACTCTTGAGCACTACCATATCATGGGCAAGCTCATGATCTCGTTCACGATTTTCTGGGCTTACATCGGCTTCAGCCAGTACATGCTCATCTGGTATTCGAACATTCCGGAAGAGACCATTTACTTTGTGCGCCGCAATACGGCCAGCTGGTGGTATCTGAGTCAGTTCCTGGTCATCGGGCATTTCTTCGTGCCGTTCGTTTTCTTACTTTTCCAACGAGGAAAGAGAACGCCTTCCTTCCTTTGCGGCATGGCGATTTGGATTCTCCTCATGCACCTCCTGGACATCTATATCGTGGTGCTGCCTGCGCTGCACGTAGCGGGCGTCCGCCCGAATCCGCTCGACTTCTTCAGCATCCTCGCCATTGGCTGCACGTTGGCGGCTGTCTTTCTCAAACGTCTTGGCGACTCATCGCTTTACCCCGTACGAGACCCACGCCTGGCGAAATCCATCGCCTTGAAGAACTGATGGAAACTGCCGCTCAGCCCAAACCGTTGTGGCGGGTTCTCGCCGGCGGGATGATTTTGCTCTTGCTCTTCGTGCTCGCGGTGAAGCTGCTCACGGGCCTGGCCCCGGCGCCCGACGAGGACGCCGCGCGCGCCGCTGAACGCGCCAAGGCCTACGCGGACCTCCAGGCCGAGAATGCGAAGAAGCTCGAAACTTATGCCTGGGCGGACAAGGCCAAGGGCGCCGCGCAAATTCCGATCGAGCGCGCGATGGAACTGGCGATTGCTGAGCTGAATTCCAAGCAGCCGGCGCCCGCCGGTCCGATAGCCACACCGGCTCCATCACCCGAGGCTTCGCCTGTAGCGTCGCCATCACCAGCCGTCACGCCGGCGGCGCAATCCACTGCTAATCGATGACAACGGCCCAGGATGGGAGCGTTCGACGCATTTCTTAGGAAGATGAACTCATTTGACACCGCAACAACCCCGGCCAAGCAAGGTGAGGCCACGCTGCGACTTCCGGTGATCCTGTTTCTTTCTTCGGCGGTATTCTGGCTGGTTGTTGGATCGTTCCTTGGCTGCCTGGCGGCGTGGAAGCTTGTTGTGCCTTCCTTCTTGGACGGCCCGGGCTGGTTGACGTATGGGAGAATCCAACCGGCTGCTGAAAACGCTTTGGCATACGGCTGGGCGTCTCAGGCTGGGATCGGCCTCGGTCTTTGGCTGCTTACGCGCCTCGGCCGAACGGCGCTTGGCTCTGAGAGGCTCTTGATCACGGCGGGTCTCTTTTGGAACCTGGGCGTGCTTCTTGGTGTCTGCAGCATTTTTGCGGGAGCTGGACATGCAATCAAGGGTCTGGAATTTTCAGGGGCGGCGGCGTTCATACTTCTCATTGCCTACGCGTGCATCGGGGTATGGAGCTTGATTCTACTTCGCGATCGCTCGAGTGGTGGGCTCTATGTTTCCCAATGGTATTTGCTGGCGGCCTTTCTCTGTTTTCCCTGGCTTTATGCCACGGCGAACATGCTGCTCATCTGGCATCCGGTGCAAGGATCCGCGCAAGGGCCGATTGCGTGCTGGTATTTGGGAAGTTTGCTTTGGCTTTGGCTCGTACCGCTCACCTTGGCTGCCGTCTACTATCTGGTTCCCCACATCGCGCGTCGCCCGGTGCGTGCTTACCCTTCGAGCGTCCTCGCTTTTTGGTGCCTTGCGTTCCTGGGCGGGTGGACTGGCACGAGGCTCCTGATTGGCGGTCCGATTCCCGCGTGGATGGTTAGCGCGAGTGTCGCAGCCAGCATCATGATGCTAATTCCCGCCACGGTTATTTGCATTAACACGCTTGGCACCTTCAGCGGGCGCGCCGTTTCGCCAGCTCCCGAAGCCTCCTTCACCATCTTTGGATTGGTTTGCTTTGCCGGGGTCGTCTTGCAAGGGGCTGCTACTCCCTTGATTTCCGCAGTGACGCATTTTTCCGATTACTCGATAGGCGAAAATGTGTTGGTTATCTTCGGCTTCTTGAGCATGGCGCTCTTCGGCGCATCATATTATGTCGTACCTCGCCTCACGGGAAGGGAGTTCTTGCGGGCGGACGCATCCTGGCACTTCTCGCTTTCTTTTTGGGGACTGGGGACAATGTTTCTATCGCTCTCCTTTGGCGGCGTCATTCAAGGATTCGCGCTCTATGATCCAGGCGTTGAGTTTATCAGCTCGGTCACTCTGGCGGCTCCATTCCGGGCAATGTATGCGCTGGGAACTCTCGTTTTTCTCGGTTCCTGCCTGGTTTTCGCAGCGGCTTTCACGCGGAATCTCCTTGGGCAATATTCTCCCTCAAAGGCGCCTCGCTTTCATTCTGAACCATCGGAAGTTGTGAGCGTATGAGTAAGCTGCCTCCACTGCTCTTTGGCATCTTTCTGGTCTTCACCGCCGCGTGGTTCGGGATCGTCGGGTATTCGTATCTCCAGCTCGGTCGCATGGAACCGGTGGTCGATGAAAACACGGGCGACGTCAATCCGCCGCCGCTTTCGGGTCTTGCGGCTGCCGGACAGCGCGTTTATGCCGCAAATGGTTGCGTTTCCTGCCACACCCAGCAAGTTCGCTCCGGGGCTTTTTCGACGGATGTCGAGAAGAAGCTTGGGCCGCGCCCAACCGTCGCGCGAGACTATTTGCGCGAAACGCCCGCATTTTTGGGAAGCCTCCGCATTGGACCCGATCTCGCGAATGTCGGCTTGCGATCCAGCGATGCGAATTGGTTTCACAAGCACCTTTACGAGCCCTCTGCGACAACTCACGGCTCGAACATGCCTTCTTATCGTTACCTTTATGAAAACCGAAGAATAGCCGGCCAGCCCAGCGCGGAAGCTGTGCCGGGCCTCAAGGGTCCGTATGCGCCGAAGCCTGGGTATGAAATCGTACCCAGCGAGGACGCCAGGGTGCTGGTGGCGTACCTTCTCTCCCTGAAGCGGGACTATTCACTACCGGAAGCCGAACCCCTTCAGTAAAGCCGTGACCGACAAACCCACTAACGACAGCTCGCAAGAAGCGGATCTCGTGCAACAGCATGGTGAGCTCCTGCGCGAAGCGAATAGTTCGCGTGAGGGCGCAGAGCTGCTCTCTCCCTGGCTGATCATCGGATTTCTTGCCCTGGCGTTTCTTGGAGCGGGATATCTCTTTTGGAATAGCGGCGGGTTCAAGGTGAATGTTTTCAATCCCGCGCGCGTGGCCTGGGATGGCGCGGGAAGCGGCGGCGCGGCCGCAGCGCCCGATCCCATGGTGATCGGCAAACGTGTCTTTACGCAAAATTGTATCGTTTGTCACCAGCAGACGGGTTTGGGAGTGGCGGGCCAGTTTCCTCCGCTTGCCGGCAGCGAATGGGTGCTCTCGCAGGACTGGCACGGAGATAACCACATTGTAAACATTGTCCTCCACGGGTTCCAAGGGGCTGTGACTGTAAAGGGCCAGCAGTTCAACAACGTGATGGCCCCTTGGGGCAAGGTGCTCAAAGACGAGCAGATCGCCGCCGTCCTGACCTATGTC
>JAXIPG010000168.1:0-14472 GCA_045403045.1 Terrimicrobiaceae bacterium | reverse complement strand
GGCGCTGGGCAAAATGAAGATTCGTTGGACAATATTCCAGAAGGGAATATACTTGGGCTCTAAAAGATGTGGCAACTCGAGCCGACCACGCAGTTTGAGAAGGACACGAAACACTACAAAAAGAAGCATTCTCGCGAATTGGCCGCCGTGCTCAATAATCTCGACCGACTGCTCCAATTTCTCAATAGCGGCCTGAAACCAGGCGGTTTTTCTGCTGGGTTCATTCATCGAGAACCGGAGGAGTTCTCGCTGTCGATCAGAAAGGCGGCGGTGGGAATCTTACCGAGACACGCCTCTATACATTTCCTGATGCAAGCACGTCCACTTTATGGTTGATTACCATTGGGAATAAACCTAGCCAGTCTTCAGACGTGCTGCTGGCAAAACGATTTGCCGAAACACTGCGGCAAACTTGAACAATGAAAACGACTACGACCAACACTACCACCGACAAAGATGAAGCGCCCAAGCCTACGGGTCGCCGCTATCGCAACGTCCGCGATCTGATCAAGGGAGAACGCCTTTCCGAAGAAGTCAGTAAGGAGTTCGAGGATATTCGCGCTTCGACGCGTCTTTCACGGCGACTGGCTGCAATCCGTCTCAAAGCCGGTCTGACCCAACAGGAGATGGCCGAGAAGCTCGGTGTAACCCAAGGGTGTATCTCGAAATGGGAGAGCGAGCAGGATGATTTGCTCGAAGTCCGAGTGCTAAAACTTTACTCGGAAGTCACTGGCGAAAGAATCGGTTTGATGATCGGGCGCCCCATGAGCCACGTCGAGGCAATCAAGGGTCACGCTTTCGCGATTCGTGATCGCTTGCGCGCTCTTGCTGCTCTGGCGTATCAGCACGACGATTTGGAATGCCATATTCAGGGCTTCTTCGGTGAAGCGTTTTTCAACATTCTTTACATCCTCGAACAGGCTCAGCAGGAGATGCCGAAATCTGACGCTATCGAACTTCAAATCGAAACAATTGGCGCTGACCCGTCGCGAAAGGAAACCAATCCGCGACCGAGCAAGGTGCGGGATTCCGAAGCGGTAGCGGTATAAGTCGCCCTCCGAGAGCATCTGCATAAATGGTCATGGCTGACGATGCTGGTGAAGTCGCAGAAGAGCTGGCCTCTGAAACCCGGGTTTCAGAGGGGTCGGATACCCCATCTGAACCACATGGTGCAGCCGGGTTTGCTGAATCTCAAGATGGAGGATACTTTTCAAACTTTGGCAACGCGGGATTCATTTGGTCCCACGGGTGCGCGTCTGATGTCCACACATCCATTTGCGGGTTGAACCAACTCGGATCATCCAAGCTCGCAGTTCTGATCGCGACAAATTGGGGGACCGAGTCGGGCTTGACCACAATCGGCGAGCCGCAGTCAGGGCAAAAGCCCCGACGGGTCTTGCCACCCATCTCACTGGGCGAGGCATGCAAGCGTAGTGAGCCTTGCAAGAGCTTGAAAGCTTCCGTCGGCACGATGACGAAAGACGAAAACGGACCTCCGTTGGATTGCTGGCAATCTCGACAGTGACAGTGAAGCATCATAACCGGTTCTGCTGTGGATTCGTAGCGAATGGCGCCGCAAGGGCATCCGCCTGAGAAGGGTGTGGTTATTGTGGTCATATATTATTTGAGATACATTTAGCGCCGGGCATCGAACGATGGGAGTGACAAGTGTGACGGGATTCCGATGGACTCGCTAATCACGGCCGCGGCGCGTGCGCTCGCGGCGGGTGATCCCCCCGGCGCACTGAACCGGGTCGCCCTGCGCGACGACGCGCCGGCTCTCGATACGCTTGAGGACTTCCTCAAGCTCGCGCCGGTAGAGGCCTCGCGGCACTATCCCACGAGTTTCCCAAACATTTAACGTCTGCTGAACGAACCCCCATTCTTTTGCAGCTCGGTTTTGCGAAAAGCCGAGCTTGTGGCGAGCGGCCTTGATCCGAGCGGAGTAAGTCTTCTGGCGCGGTTTCATTCGTGTTCTGGATTATGGATGGATAGATGGATATGGATATGATAGATGTTCTGGTTGATGGATGGTTCTTGGATATCTTGCCGACTCGTGGTTAACCAAGGGCAAAAGTGATCCCACTATTGATGTGGATGGTGTGGTTATAGCGGAAAGCTCGCCAAAATCGGTCCTACGCAAGTGTGGCGCGCAGCCTAGCGCGGATCCGACAAGCTTTTCGCGACTTGCCGAACGTCGTGGCGGCGCCGTGTTAGAGCTGGCGTATGCCAAGAGGCGGACGACGAGAAGGCGCCGGGCGGCCGAAAGGTAGCGGCAACGGCAAGACGGTCGAGATTCGCAGAATCGAGACTTCAACGCCAGCCACCAAACTAGCTTCGCGCCACCGTCCATTCATCCCTCATGATCTCTATCATGGCGCCAATGCCGATCTCTTCGAGCCATTGTTCCATCCATGAAGCAAACGTCTTGTGAACCGCCGCCCGGAATCGCTCAGCCTTCTTTTTCATATCTTCCTCAGCGGCAATGAGCTGTGACAAGCTATCTGATTTCGGCTCTGTTTTTGGTTCGGCGACCACGAGCTTCCGCGCTCTTTGGGCGGTGGCTCGACCGACATCTGCCGCCTTAAAGTGGCTATGCTGCATCACGTTGATTACAAACAACTTGGCAAATGCGCGGAGACTTCTGGCCGTTCCTCAAGCCATCGGCAAACGAACACATAAGAGCCGCCGCGCCTGCACCCACCACGCAAGGAATGTCGAGGGAACGGCGGCGACGTAGGTGCCGCGGATGTCGAACTGGTCGGCCGGCACGAACTCGTAAGAATCATCGGTTGACGGTGCATTGATGCCGGCCTACATCAAGAAAAACAAACTGCAGGTTTTCCGGAGTGAGACGACGACGAGAGCCGCGACTGTCTGCCCGCGAAGTATCAACACTTCGCCGATGTCTTATGTGCGTCGTGAAGCTTCGGCGGGGTCGCGGTGCCACCGTGTTGCTCGAGGTATTCGCATGCGGCCTCGATATCGCATGCAAGGATCTCGGTCACGTCCTGGTTCAGATGCGGGCGCACGACGATGCGCAGACTTTTGATCTCTTGGGCGTCGGGAGGCATAGAATAAGCTGAAAGGATCCATCCTTTGCTGAAATTCAACGTTGCCGTCGGAGCTTCGCCGCCAAGGTAATTAACGTAGAATACCAGATCCTCGTTAAACACCTTACGATCCTTGAACACGACCCAGCCCAGACCGGGCGGCACCAAGCCGTATTTGTGGCCCGAGGCGTTGATGGATTGAACCCGCGGAAGCCGGAAGTCCCATTTGTAGTCGGGGTAGAGAAATGGGTTCACGAAAGCGCCTGAAGCGCCGTCGATATGCATGGGGATGGAGACGCCGGTCTTTTTCTCATAGTCGTCAAGCCAGTCGTGAATCTCCTGGATATCATCGTCTTCGCCCGTGAATGTCTGGCCGGCGATGGCCACCACGCAGATCGTGTTTTCGTCTACATACTTGTCAAGATACTCAGCGGTAAGGCGGTAGTTGCCAACCCTCAGGGGCACAATCCGCGGCTCGACATCGAAATAGCGCAAGAACTTTTTCCAGACAATCTGGACATTGCCGCCGGTTACCATGTTTGGCCGACTGGCATCTTTTCCCGCCTTCTGTCGAGCCTCCCGCCAATTCCACTTGTGGGCCAGACCGCCCAACATACAAGCCTCGGAAGAACCGATGGTCGCAGCTCCGTAGGCCTCTGCGTCCTCTGGCCCATTCCACAGATCGTGCAGCCATCGAACGCATTTAAACTCCGTCTCCTGCGTGTGTGGATACATGTCGGGATCGGCGAAATTCCGATACATGTGACGATCGTAAATTTCCTTCGCCTCGGGCTCGCAGTAGGTAGTAACGAAGGACGAGAGGTTTAACATCGGGTTGGCATCGGTCCATTTTTCGGTGTTCACGATTGCGTTCGCCGCGGCCGCAGAAATACCCTCTTTGGGGAACTTCTCCGGGATCTCGATGTTGAATTGATCGTATGGAGTCTGCTTATTGGGTTGCTGTGCCATATCTGAACCTCGGGCGTTTCATTGCGGTAAGAATGGATCTCCGAGGGCACACCAGGAACTTCCGTCACGATGTCGAAGCCGAACACCGGATCGCGCTCGGTCTTCGCCTCGGCAAGCGCGCCGCTGTGGATGGCGTCGATGATGGCTCGCGTATTCTTGAGGCTGATGCGCTTGCCGACGCCATGGCCGCCGCCCCCCCAGCCAGTATTGACGAGCCAGACGCGCGTGTTGTGCTTGCGCATTTTTCCCGCAAACGGTCCGCCGAAACACGGTGAGAACGTTGCCTGCGGTTCAGTGACGCCCATCTCGGTTCCGGCGACCTTCGCAGTGTAACCGCTGATGAAGTGATACATGGCATGCGCGGGCGAGAGCGCCGCGACCGACGGCAGCACGCCGAAAGCATCGCACGTGAGGAAGATCACAATCTCGCTCTTCGCATCGTTGCCCAGAGAATACGCATACGGCCAGTTGCGCATGAAGGCAGCATTGCCAGCCTGCCAAACGTTTCGCGCTTCTTCTTCGCCGTAGGTGGCAACACCTTTGGGCGAGATCGTTCCAACCCAGCCCTTGGCGGTCTCGAGCGCCTTGATGGCATTTGGATTATTGATGGTGACCTTCTTATCCGGCTCAACGATGCTGCCACCGTTAAAGCTGTAAATCCATTCGAGTGCATCACAGGTCACGGTTTCGCCTGCTGGAGTGTCACCGAAACGTCAGTGGGTACGCCGATGTATTCGACTTTGTTTCCTGTCTTCTTGGCCCATTCTTCAACCGCGGCTTTTGTCCAACGGCCCCCTTCGCCAATCTCGGAAAAGCCAGCAAACCGAACTGTGGCCCCTTGGCCAAAAACGGCCAGAGAAAGGAAGGAAGCCAGAAAGAACGTGCAAATCCAAGGGGCAAGACGCTGCCTAAGGGACCATTTCAGAGAATTTGTACGAGACACTTTCGGGGAAGAGACGGGGGTGCGTTTGATAAACTTCTTAAGTTGCTCGAGTTGAGAGATTTTGTTCATGGTCAAAGTGCTCATAAGGTGAAAAGTTTAGGTTAGGTGTGGAAGTGAGTGCGTTAGGTTGAGTGTGGAAGTGAGTGCGACAGCGTTATTGGCTAACATCTCGACGACTCGCCGCGTTATGTGTGGATTGACGAATCAGCCGACGAATCGAACGTTCGCGGCGAAAAGCGTGGTTTAATCGGTTCAAGAAAGTCGCTGAGCGTGCGGGCAAGATCGGCCTGGTGGAGCGTTTCCGATTCTGCCTTCGAAGTAATTCGAGATAGCGCGGCGCCCGGTATAGCAGCCGCTAATTGCTCACCGAGGATATCGGGATGCACAGGGTCGCGCGCGTTAACGACGACTAACGTAGGAATCTGCAATTGCCGGCACTGAGTCAAGCTTGTCACAGGGGCACTCGCCGGCATCCGGGCAAGGATTACGGCCCGCTCGCGGGCGTGCGGTCTTCGAAACTGTCCCAGCAGCGAATCGGCAGCTGGCTTCGATTCCGCCGCCAACTCGGAGAACGCGGGCGATTGCTTGCAACGGTGAGCGGCCTCGTCGGCGGGATACTCTTGGAGCAAGCTCGCCGCGAGGGGAAACCAGCGAAGATTGGTCGGAAAGGGACGATCGAGCCATGCGGGGCGAACCAAGATTAGTCCGTTCACGCGTTCCGGGTGAGCTAAGGCGAAGGCCAACGCGACGCCCGCTCCCATCGAGATACCCCCTACGACCGCGCGCTCAATATTCAAGGAGTCAAGCAGCACCGCCAAATCCTCAGCGAACTGCGCGAAAGAGATTCGCATGGGGTCGAGGTTGGCTTCGGTCTGCCCGTGGCCGCGACAGTCCATTGCGATCATGCGCCAACCCGCGAGATTCCCGCCAGAGCTAATAGGTTGCGTGACGTCGGCACCCATGCCGTGTTGAAACACGAATGGTAGGCCTTCGCCAACACACGCGTAGTGGAAGAGTTCCCCGTTGAGATCAATAGAGGGCATGAGAAGACTCCCTTGAGAGTGTCTCTAAGGTCGAGCGCAGATAACTGACCGCTGTCGGCACTTCGCCCTCCTCGATGCCGTGAACCACGAGCGGTCCATCGTACCCGGCGCGTTGTAAGCGGCCCAGAAAGGGCAGGAATTCGACAACCCCTTGGCCAGCCGGACACACGGAACCGTCCGCCCGCCGGTCCTTGGCATGGACCAGGATAGTGTCGACGGCCAAGAGATCGATGGCCTCTGCCAGTCCCTTGCGGTCGCCATTTGGCGCATCCACATTGGCGAGGTTGGCGGGATCCAAAATGATCTTCAAACGCGCGCTGCCTAATGTATCAAGTAAGCGACGCGCACTCATCGCGTCGGCCACTACATTAGCCGGTTCAGGCTCGACCGCTAAAGTCACCCCGGCCGCGTCCGCCGAGCTAAGCACTTGCGTCAAGGTCTCGACCAAATCCTCCCAGGCCTGCGGTGAGCGGTTTTCCGGATGCGCGCGCCACATGTCGACAGGGTCCCGGCTCCCGGTGCAAAGAGTCACAGCAGGCACTCCAGTGGCTGCCGCCCATGCGATGACGTTTTTCAGCCGTTTAACGCCGCCGTGGCGGACAGAGGCTACCGGGTGAGCCATGTTGAAAGTGCCAGAAACCGCTGCGATTTCGATATGACGGCGCTGAGCGGCACGCTCAATCTCAAGGCTGATCGCCTCCGGCACAGGCTCGCCGGGAAGCGTGTCAAGCCCACTACAGGCAAGGTTGAACTGCACGCAGGAGAACCCGTCGCGGGCGGCAGCCTCGAAGGCCTGGTCCACAGAGGGACGCTCATACGTCTTCGCGAACACCCCCAGCTTCATAGGATTTCCTCCCCGTCCACGTCGGCCAAGGCGACGCGCTCGCCCGTGCGGCACGCTTTGGATACCGCCGTCAGTGCGCGCAGGACGTGCGTACCGTCCTCGGCTGTCGCACCGTGCTGCGGTGCTCCATGCAGCACCGAGTCGGCGAATCCTTCGAGCTGCACCTTATAGAAGTGGGCATCCGCGCCGTGGACCTTCCGTGCCGCGCCGTCCTTTGCAGAAAAGCACTCCACCTCGCTCGACCGGAAGTACCAAGGGTTGTCCGTGCGGCCTAAGACGGTGCCCCCTTCGGCATAGACTTGAAAGCCCTCGTGCCAACCCATGCGCACGGGCATGGTCAGGTCGAGGTGCCCCACGAAACCAGCTTCGAACTCAGCGGTTATCATCCAGCAGAGACTGTCGAACTTTTCCGTAAGGGTCGCGCGCAGGGCACGAATTGGACCGCCCAGAAAAAGCGCGGTATCAAAGAGGTGACTACCGTGGCCGAGCAGGTAGTAGACTGGCAGGTTAGCCTTTGGGTTACCCTTTGGCCGGCGAACCGCGGCACTGGTCAGCATCACCGGCTGCAGATTATCGGTCTCTATGTAGCGGTAGATCGAGTCGCAGTACCAGGCCTTGAGCGCGAGGATCTCGCCTCCCTCCTCGGCGAGAAAGCGCTGTGCATCCCGGATTCCAGGGTCAAAACGCTTCATCGTGCCGACTTGAGCGATGAGTTTAGAATCGCGGACTTGCGTCGCCAGTCGCTCGCAGTCAGCGATTGTTGTGCCGAGCGGCTTTTCCACCAGCACATGCTTGCCTGCCTTCAAAGCACGAATGGCCGCATCAACATGAAATTGGTCGGCAATAGCCACCACAACGGCTTCAACCTTGGGGTCTGCCAGCATCGCGTCGTAATCGGTAAAGGTTTTCCGTGGCTCGAACCGGGCCGCTATCTTTTCAACGAGATCCTTGGCTTGGTCGCAAATGGCGTAGAGTTCCGCGTTGCGTGCTTTGAGGGAGGCCTCCAGGTGCGCGGCCTGCGAAATAGGTCCGCAGCCCAAAACTCCTACCCTCAGTAACCGTTTCTCCTTCTTCATTACACAACCTCCTCTAGGTAAATTGGATATGGAAATGCAACAACCTGGCTCAAGGCCGGCACGTCCAAGGACAAGGGGCAAATGGAATTTGTCAAAAAGAATCGATATTTCATTTTGTATCGAGATATTGAAATCATAAAAGAATTCGAAAGTCAACAAAAGTATTTGAAAATATGTGAACTTATGAGAATAGGCTTTCTATGAGAACACCAAATGTGCCTCTTCAACCCCGATTGCCGAATCTCGACTTGGACGACACTCCACCGCAGCCACAGAAGCGAATCAGCTCGGCAAATCGCACGCTCATTTCCTGGGAGGTGCAAGTTTCGTGAAAGAGAGTCCTGAAATATCTCCGACGTATTCTCCGCTCGGACTTACGCCCAAGGCGCTCGAACGCGCCCGCGCCACGCGCGTGCTAGTTGGTTTTGACGGTTTCGTGGATGAGATCGTGACGCCCGTCGCCGCCCGCCGCGGCCCGGGAGAAGACTATGCCCCTTTCGCTTCGATCGCACAGTTCGCCGAGCGCGTCGGAGCCGCAGGGGGCGGGCGCAACGTCAACATTGAAATCGTCCCACGCCTGGAGAAGCTCGGCGGCAATGGGCCGATATTGGCCCACGGACTGTTAGCCTTAGGTTGTGAGGTTCGCTACGTTGGAGCTCTGGGCACGCCGAACGTTCACCCGCTCTTCGTAGATTTTGCCCGCGCCACTCGCGCTGTTTCGCTTGCCAACCCCGGCCGGACGACGGCGCTCGAGTTTGTGGATGGTAAGGTAGTGTTTGGCATCCAACAAAGTATGGACGATGTGACCTATTCCTCTCTGGTTGATGCGCTCGGCGAGGAAGGCCTTGGCCACGTCCTGGAAGAAGCGGGTGCTTTGGCCTTCGTAGACTGGACCATGGTGCCGGGCTTTACAGGCATCCTGCGAGGCATTCTCGACTGCATCCTTCCTCGGATATCGCCGAAGGATCGGGTTATCTTTTTCGACTTGGCAGATACCTCAAAGCGCGATCCGAATGAGTTGCGTACTACGCTTGAAATTATCGCAGAGTACTCCCGGTTCGGGCGTGTCAACCTTGGCCTAAACCGTAAGGAGGCGCGGCAAGTTATGGCCGCTATGGGAAGCGCCTTGTCGGAGAGCACACCGCTTGCAGAATTCGCCCTCGAGATTCAGCGGCGCTTGGCCATAGAAGCCGTGGTTGTCCACACCCGGGACTGCGCTGCTTGTGCAGAGGCGAATGGAGCATCCTGCGAGATCGAAGTCCCGATCTGCGTCAAACCACGCGTTTCCACTGGCGCTGGCGATCACTTCAATGCGGGTTATCTTTTCGGACGGAACGCCGGCCTATTGCCTTCGGAAGCGATCCGTGTCGGCGCCCTCGTCGCCACGGCTTACGTTACGAATGGTTTCTCGCCCGACGCCGAAGGCCTCAAAACGTGATTGCGAATCCCACGCCAGCAAAGAGGCACAATTTCTTGATTTACTCGATTCGGCGATGGTCGCCTGCTGGCAACGAGGCGAATGGTAAGTTTCTGCGTGATCGCGTTGGCTGTAGTAATGGCCGCGGGTCAGGTGGTACTCGGATCCTACCTTGCCAGGATCAGTCCCGTTCTTTGTTAGTCACGATCAGCTGAATCTCGTGCGCTTGACAAATCCGCACCAAGTAATCGTTTGGAAGATCGGTAACGACAATGTCGATTTGATGTAAAGGGCAAACGTGAGCGAAGTCGGCCAATCCAACCTTGCTATGGTCCAAGGCGACCACCACCCGACTGGCCCGCTCGATCACGGCCGCTTTCAGCCGTGCTTCGCTCAAATCAGCTGCGCTGATTCCCGCCTCGGTAATTCCGCTAACGCCGATAAAGGCAGTGCTGATTGCGAAGTTTCGAAGCTGTTCTGTTGCCAACGGGCCGGAAACGCACCCGCTCAAGCGGCGAAGCTGACCCCCGAGCATCACGTGACTGATCGAGGATACATCGGCAATCGTTTCGGCGACCACAGGCCCGCTGGTGAGCACCATGACCCTTTTGTTGCTGCTAACCAAGTGCTTTGCGATTTCATGAACGGTCGTTCCGCAATCCAAAAAGATCGCTTCGCCGTGGTTCACCAATTCGACGCAGGCTTTGGCAATTTCCGATTTCGCAGTGGCGTGGCGAGCAATCCGGGTCACAACCTCTTGCTCAAGCGGGGGCCGGGCGCTAACCGCTCCGCCATGAGTGCGCTTGAGCAGGCCTTTCTGCTCCAATGTATTGAGGTCTTTACGAAGCGTGGCCTCCGTGACGTCGAAGAGCTTGGCCAACTGAGGGATATGGACCTTGCCATTGGAGGCAACAAGTTCGGCAATACGACTCTGCCGTTCATCGGGAAAAAGAGGGATCACCGTATCTAAATCGTGTTCCGCAGCCATTGTTTAAAACAAATCTAGCACAAACAAAAACAAAAGAAATTAAACGGAGTCCAGCGACGATTAACCGAGCGTTGTTTTTGTTAGCCGAACGTTTGCAGCCGCACTCTTTGGGAAGGCCGTTTCAGTCATGTCGGCGGGCGACAGGAGTCGCCACAGATAGGCTGGTCCACGAGCCGGAAGGGGTGATTATCGCTGCCCGCCTCCAGGTCAAAGGCGGCTCGTTTCGCGATCTGCCTCTCACAAGAGAATTGTCGGATTCACTTGGAGGATGGTTCGCTTTCCGCGTACTGGCCATAGTTTCAAAAAAAGGAATAGAATTTCTCCTTCGCGCACGCTGAAGTTATCGACATGTCGATGACCCGAAAGCAAGGTCTATGACAGCATGAAACACGAAAACAGCTCTGAGAAGGGATGAGAAGTCTTGAGGTCCTGTTTTCTCCTGCCGAATTTGCGGCGCTCGTTCGGCTCGATTTGAGCGCGACGGTGTGCGTCGTGTTCGATGTTTTGCGCGCGACAAGCAGCATGGTCACCGCTCTGAGCAACGGCGCCAAGGTTATCATTCCAGTAACGGGAATTCCGGAAGCGCTCCAGATTCGTTCGCAGCAGGCCGACGTGCTTCTCGCCGGCGAACGCGAGGGAGTGCGCATTCCGGTGAATCTAACCGGAGGCATCGCATTTGATTTGGGGAATTCCCCGCGCGAGTTCAAGAAGGAGGTCGTTGGAGGGAAAACCATCGTCATGACAACGACGAACGGAACGCGAGCTTTGCGAGCGTGCGCCCATGCGAAAAAGGTTCTCGTGGCTTCGTTCCTGAATCTGCGGGCGACGGCGGATTGCCTCGACAAAGAAGCTTCGGCTCGTCTCATTCTTGTGTGCAGCGGCACGAAAGAGGAGTCGGCATACGAGGATGCCCTTTGCGCCGGCGCACTTTGCGATTTGCTTTGGGTCAAGTGGAGCGGAGGGAGTGTTTCGGATTCGGCGCTCATCGCACGCAAGCTGTTCTGCCAGGAGAGGCAAGATCTGTTGGCAGCTGTCTCTCAATCGCGCAATGGCCGGCGTTTGCTCTCACGCCCTGAGCTCAGAGAGGACGTGCGATTTTGCGTCCAGCGAGACGTTCTGAGCACGGTTCCTGAGATGGACGGTCAGTGCCGAGTGATGGCCCCTGCGATGTAAACGTAGCGATTGTCGGAGACAACGTCGAACGCCTCCCTCTCTAGCTCACGCTGAGAGGACGGCTGCGACATCCTCCAGTGTGACGTACTCTCCGACCGGGCGCCCGATCCGGTTCGCAAAGACAGTCGACCGTTCGCCCTCTGGGTCGCCCAAAGCCGAAACCACGAGGCGCGCCTCTGAAAAATCCTCATCCTTGGTGAAGCTGCTAGTTGTTACGAGCACCTTGATTCCGGCGGAATGGGCGGACAACAGACCGTTCCGGGAATCTTCAACCGCAACGCAATTTTCCGGATCGATTCCCATCGTTTTGACAGTGAGCAGGTAGATGTCCGGTGCGGGCTTCTTTGCCGGGACGACGTCGCCAGCAAGGACCGTGAAATGTTTCGCGGTGGCCTGGCCAACGGCGTGGATCAGCACGGCTTCCACAGAGGGCTTAGCGGAAGTCGATGCTACTGCCAGCTTCCAACCGGCGGCGAGAGCGGCCTCCGCGATTCTCTTGATACCCGATCGCGGCGGGATTGCTCCTGACGAGATGATCTCTTTGTAAATGGCCGTTTTCTCCTTGTGCCAACTTGCGATAAGAGCTTTGCGGTCTTCCTCCCTTTGCGGTACTGCAAAAACCCGTCGAAACCCCTCCTCCGGAAACAGGCTCGCCATCCGCTCTTTGCCGCCGCCGATTTCTAGCTTTTCACCGTATTGTTCGGGCGACCACTTCCAGTTGACACCGAGCTTCTTCCACATTTGGTTAAAAGCCACGAGATGTCCGTGGAGTTCGGTGTCTGCTAGGACACCGTCGCAATCGAAAATCAGGCCTCGCTCCATAGGCGCTTCACGCTCGCCCGGCGCTGCCAAAAGTTTCCATAAACCCTTTCGCCATCTTCACGAGATCGTCGTGAACGGCTTTCTGGAGCTTCATGGGGTCATATTCTTTCGGCTTTGCCTCGAGATAGTTCTTGAAGCTATCAGCAAGGGTAATTTTCAACATCGTCGATATGTTCACTTTGGCGCAGCCGGCGGCAATGAGCTTCTTGAAAGTTTCGTTGGAAAGCCCCGTGCCGCCGTGGAGCACAATCGGCGTCGGGCACTTGGCGACGATCGCTTCCACCCGCGCGAAATTGATTTTCGGTTCGGTCTTGTACAGGCCATGGGCTGTACCGATCGCGGGCGCGAAACAGTCGATCCCTGTGGCCTCGATGAATTCGACGCACCGGTCGACTGGGACTAATTCCCCTTCGATGTCGCTTCCAACATCGTCCTCAATTCCGCGGACTGCTTCGAGCTCGCCTTCAACGCCTGCGTCGTGTTTCTTGGCAAAGGCAACAACTTCTTTGCATAGGCGGAGGTTATCCTGGTAGCTCAAGCTCGACGCGTCGAACAGAGCCGAATTCCAGCCCGCATCGAGGCACGTTTTGATCATCTCGACATCCGGACAATGATCCAGGTGCAACGTTGCCGGAATAGGTCGGTGAGAAGCCATTTCCACGAACATCTGTTGAAGCAGTTTCGCTCCCCACATTTTCACCGTCTTCACCGAGACCTGAATGATCACCGGGGATTTTGTTTCCGCAGCGGCATCCAAGACCGCCGCCATCGTGAGGTCGTTTACGATATTGAACGCGCCTACGCCGTATCTAGCCTCAAAGGCCGGTTGTAAGATTTCTTTTAGAGATACCGCTGGCATCGGAAGCCCTCCGTGGCTAGGTTTTTCTCAGAAGACTCGCCAAGCAACATCGGCTGGTGCGTCGAGAAGGCGGGTGAGTTCGTCGTCGAGCCGGATCAGAGTCAGCGAGAAACCTGCCATCTCGAGCGAAGTACAATATTCACCGACATAATTTCTCATGACGTTAAGTCCCGCGTCCTTACAGCGCAAAGCCGCGCGGCGGTAGAGCACGAAAAGCTCACTCGGCGGGGTGCCACCGAGGCCATTGATCATCAGCCCGACATTATCGCCATTGTTAAAGGGCAAGTCTTTCGAGGCGGCGTCGAATAACTCGTCCACCACGGCATCGGCGTTCGGAAGCTTGTCGCGGCGGCGCCCCTTCTCGCCGTGAATGCCTACTCCCATCTCCATTTCGCCCTCGGCGAGTTCAAAAATCGGTTTATCTTTTCCGGGAGGCCGACAGCCGGAAATGGCAACACCCATCGTTCGCACGACGCTGACGACTTTCTGACCTAGCTTCACGAGATCTTCGAGACTGGCGCCTGTTGCAGCTGCAGCGCCGCACGCCTTGATCACGAAAAAGTTCCCGGCAACACCGCGGCGGCCGACGGTGTATGCACTGTTCATCACTGCGACGTCATCATTGACCAAGACAACGCCGATCTTGATTTCTTCGGCTTCTGCAAGTTCTCGCGCCATGTCCCAAGCGGCGCGATCGCCAGTGTAATTGTTGATGAGATGTAGCACGCCTTTCTTCGAGTTCATCAACTTCGTGCATTCGAGCACGTAGTCCATCGGTGGAGCGGCGAACACATTGCCGGGACACGCAGCATCCAGCATACCGGGCCCGACTGCCATCACGTGCGCGGGCTCATGGCCGCTACCGGAACCTTGGATAATCGACACAAAGTCGTCATTGGGTTGATCGGCGCGGTAGATGATGTTGTAGCGTGGTACATACTTGAGCTTGTTGGGATTCGCGAGAGCGATGCCTTCCAGCATCTCAGCTACGAAGTTGTCGGGAGAATTAACGAATTTATTCATGGTTGTGGGGGAAATTGGTTTCTGATTGGACGGATTGAAGTGGAAATTCTTGGAATTGCTTCGGTTTGTTAGCTGCAAATCTGATCGAACTCATTGGCGACCGCCGTTAGCATCGTCGCTACGTATCTGTTTAGCGCCCCTGGAGTGGGGCGGCGCGGGCGAGGGTAGCGATGAAGGACTTGGCGCGCTGGGCGCAGGTGGCAGCCAGCGATGCGAGGATCTGCCAGGTGCGCGCGCCGTTGGCTGTCTTGTTGCCGCAGGA
>JAXIPG010000065.1:0-14109 GCA_045403045.1 Terrimicrobiaceae bacterium | reverse complement strand
CACGCCGCCGAGCGTCCAAACACACGCTCTCTCAGTCGAGACCAACGATTGAATCGACGCGAAGCGGACCATCCCCTCATGCTGCATGACTTTCGCATTGAAAATCCCCGCGTCGGCGCACAAGGAAAGCAGAAGTCGCGGAGCGAGTTGCTCCCGCTTTTTCACTCTCGTTCATTTGACTCCTCCGTTCGAGTTTCTCCGTTCAAGCAAATAAAATCGCACGGATCATGGAGGCAAGGGTTTTCGGCACCTGGATGGCCATCATTGAGCGCAAGGCTTCGCGACTCGTCGCACCACGTTTCGGACGGTGATAGTAATCGGACCATACCCTCTCGGCACCAGCGTTTAGCGGAGATCACGGGAAGGACGTTGTTCTCACGCTCGAGACTCCATCCGGCATGCTCGATCAAAAGAGCCGCCGAGATGATCCGGGAGAGGCTGATCGCAAGGTGTCTCGCACCCGCTTCGATGTGCGCGCGGTCGGCCGAGACAAGCCAGGCGAAGTGTCGTCGAATCTGATTGATCGCTTCGCGAACGCTCTGCCGCGCAGGCGCGAGCGCCGCGGGGACGCGCTCGATGCGCCGAGCAAGGTCACCCAGCAAAGCCTCCAAGGCATCCTGGCGCCGCAACACGCGCAGAAGGTCGAGGCTCAGCACGTTCGTGGTTCCCTCCCAAATCGTCAGCACCTGACTATCGCGTAGAAGCACCGGGAGACCGGTGTCTTCCACGTATCCAGCGCCACCAAAACACTCGAGAATCTCACTGACGACAGCGACCGCCTTCTTGGCGGTGAAGAGCTTTGCGAGCGGCGTTAGAAGCCGCAGGATCTTGCGCTCCTGCTCCGTCGCCGTACCCATCTCCTCCTTGCCGAGAAGCCGAGCGGCAAAAAACACGAGATGGAACGACGCCTCGAAGTCAACTTGCAGCCGGGCCAGCGTCTCGAGGTGGAGCGGCTGTTCGGAGAGCGACCTGCCGAACACCTGCCGTCGCGTCGCGTAGTCTCGCGCAAGAGCGAGCCCGCGCCGCATGAAGCCGACCGCGCAGCATGCGTTGTAGAGACGCGTGATGTTGAGCACAGTTGCGATCTTCTTCACACCGCCCCCCTCGCCGCCAATCAGATACGCCGGCGTTCCCTCGAGCGCGAGCTCAGCCGTCGGCAGCGCGCGCGTCCCAAGCTTGTCTTTAAGGCGATCGATGCGAATCTGGCGCAACCGGCCCCCATCGTCCCGCAGACGAACCAGAAAGAGACTGAGCTCGGACGAGCCTTCTATCTTGGCGAGCGTGAGTGCGATCTCTGAAGTCGTCGCCGATGTGAACCACTTGTCTCCGTAAAGACGGAATCCGCCCCCCTCGCGTCGCGCCACCGTCTCGGTCCCGCTGACGTCCGACCCGCCGCGGCGCTCCGTCATCCATTGTCCGGCAGTCCACATTTCATTGCGATCACGCGAAACGAGATGCGGGAAAATCTCACGCTGAAATTCCTCTCCCCCCTCTATTTCGAGAACACGCGCCGCTCCATCGGTCATCGCGAGGGGACAGCTGTAAATCGCCGAGGACGGATGATAGAGATAGAGGAGGGCGAACTGATGCACTCTCGCCTCCTCGTGCGTCCGTTCGTACGCCGTGGCGACAATCCCCTCCTCGGCCGCAATGTCGTGCAGCGCTTTCCACGCCGGCGAAACGCGGATCTCATCGATCCGCTGCCCCCACGCGTCGAACGGAACGTGGACCGGCGGCGCTCGCTCCGCCTCACGCGCCAATTCGATCATCTCGCCCGCCGCACGGGCGCCGAGCCTCCGCAACCCGGGCTCGGCCTTAGCGAGCACGTGAGGCGCGAGGTTTTGCCGAAGAAAGGACCGCAACACCCGGTCGTCGTCGTACTGGTTTCCGAGCCGCGGAGGCTCCTGGAAAAAATTGCTCATGCAGACCTGCCGCCGTCAAAAGAACCATTCACGCAGTCTCGCGCCAAGTATCGGCGGGTTTCTGGCTAGACTAGATCTTCGAAACATGCTCCCGGAACCCGGCATCACCGATCCCGGCTTAAACCTTATGGCCGGCATCGGTGATGCCGGTCTCCTACCTTCGGGAATTTGTTTAGGCATATGCTCGAGCTCAGGTGGGGTGCGCTTTGGCCCCGACAACTTCGTAGAGCTGATACACGCCCGTCTTGCCGCGGATTTCCCACGGGGGACACTGGTTTACCTCAACCTCGTGGCCGGCCCGGCGGTAAGCATCGTCGGAAATAAGAAAGTTGGTTCCGACGGTCTTGTTCGCTGCCTCGACCCGACTGGCAAAATTGACCGCGTCGCCGATGACCGTACGCCGTCTGTACGCGCCCCACCCGATACTGCCGACGACGACTGCGCCATAGTGCAGCCCTATTCCGACGTCGAAACTTCTCCCATGGAGCGCCTGAAAATAGGGCTTCATGGCCTCGACGGCTTGCAGTATGTCCAGCCCCGCCTGAAGCGCGCGCGACACTACGCGCTCGGTCTCCTCCAGCCCAAATACTGTGAGAATGCCGTCGCCCATGTAATTATCGATGACCCCGCCGTGGCGGTGGATGATTCGTCCAATCCCGTGGTAGTAACGGTTGAGCGCGTGGATCACATCGTAAGGCAGTAGTCTTTCGGCGAATGCAGTAAATCCACGAATGTCGACGAAGAGGATCGCCACTTGCCTTTCCTCGCCTACCGCCTCAACGACAGGATCGTCCATGCTCTCGACGGCCAGCTCTTCATCCTCGTCATCGAGCACCAGCCTCCGCACAGTCATTGGGCCGGTGGCCTGTGTCTGGCACGCGAGCCGAATCATCGGCTTGAACTGAAGATGATCAGCGATCTCCTGTTCCGCCTCGCTGCGCGGTGTGCAATTGTCCAGGCCTTCGAGGATCGCCACACGGCAGGTGGAGCAACGGGCGTTGCTGCCACACGCATGTGTCAGCCGGATACCAGAGCGCAATGCTGCTTGAAGAATCGTGTCGTCCGCCGACGCTTCCACGTAGCGCGCGTCAGGAAGGTAAGAAATGCGTATCATGCCGTATCCGTGTCCATCTGCGTGATCCACGGTTAAAAAGCACCCGTTACCACGGACGGTTTGAACTCGACGAACTGCCGCGTCACTTCTCCCGATGCCGTCGCACGACAAACGAACCAGCCCTTCTCCGTGCTTCCATCATGATTGCCGCGTACACGCGAGCAACATCGGTCGGTGGTGATCGTCGCTGCGCGCAACGTTCGCTCGGTAAGACCGTGATAGTGCCCGCAGAAAGCGGCGCTCAGGTTGAATTCAAGAAAGCGGTTCAGCAAGTCGTCCGCGTTTCGGGGACGCATAGACACCCCGGCTCCGAGCGGAAAATGCGTGAACAGGATTGTCGGCCTGCGGCTGTCCAGCTTTGGCAAGTTATCATCGAGCCAAGTAAGCGTTGTTGAAGAAATCGTAGTGTCTTGCCACCCGATCCCCTCGGTTGTATCGAGGCCGACGAATTGCCATCCCCCGTGATCGAATACGTAATTGATTTGGCCACTAAAAATCTCCTCGTAGGATCGCCTGTCAGTCGCACTGTGGTAGTCATGGTTGCCAATCGCTGAATATACCGGGATACCGAGGCTCTGAAACGCATCCCTAACACCGGCGAGTTGCTCTGATGTGCCGTCATCTGCAAGGTCCCCGGCGGTCAAACAGAGTTCGGCGGCAGGTGCGCTGGCTTTCATTGCCGCGATCGCTTCCTCAAACCAAGGTGCGCAGGCCGCCTCGCGGAAATGGAGATCGTTCACAGCAACGAAAGTAAAGTCGCGGGCTGCGGTCGAATTGCCCGCCCTGAGGCGACCAGGCCACAGGCCAAGCGTCAACAAGATTCCCGCGCTGAGACGCAGCAATTTCCTTCGCGTGAGCTCACCAGCCATCCCTATACTTCAGCGAATTCTCGAAGCAGAGCAAGTCCTCCAACAAGCGTCCGTACCGAATGCATTGGCTGCATCCTGCTTCGCGGGCGCGGCAGTCGACAGTCAGCAAGGCAAAAAACTGCAGAAGATCTTACTCCAAATAGGCCTTGGGGCCATACTTGGTTTCGACCGCTTGGACCTTATTCAAGAGCAGGCCGATGTTGCGGCGGATACGCTCGACGTAAACTTCAGGCGTGAGTTCAAAGTATAAACCAAGGTCCACGATGAATTTGTTAGCGTCAGTATAACCGAGGTAACCTGACGACGGATTTCCAAGGAAGTCGTATATCTCGCGCAGCTTGGCGATCACGTTGCGTTCGTAGCGACTGAACCAACCCAAATTACGCTCGGTCCATGAAGATGTCTTGTTGATGTCCGCGCCACCATTGTCCGTCGTGTAAAAATGCGCTTTGCCGTCTTTGTCGTTGGAGATGACAACATTGCCGCCGCTATAGCGATCCCATTGCTGAAAAACGCTGTCCAAGGTCATGATGACGGAGTATTCCCGCGCGAGTTCGTATGCGTCGCCTTTATAACCCGTTTTGAGTACCTGCTCTTTGCCTGCAACGGGCATTGAATTTCCCGCCTGAAGGTAGGCGATGATGGGATGGGATGATTTTGGGGCCCCATTCGGGGAAGCGCCTGTGTTCGCAATGGAATCCAGAGCAACCGCTGACTTGTGCTTCTTGGCTTTGACGGCGCCTTTCAGCGGGGACCCCGTCGCGATCGTGGCAAGAATTCTTTTCCTGTTCTCACGGCGTTGGGTCCCCGTGATTCGAGTTGAATCAATCAGCTTCTTGAAGGCGGCGGAAGCGATGGGCCCGAGTTCATAGCGCGCGGCGGGTCGATAGATTTTGTCCCAACCTACGATTGCCGCCATGTTGAAATAGGCGATCTCCGTGTTGGGGTTGGCGGCGCCGTTGCGAGGGACAAAACTTCCGCGCGACTTGGGATCCGCGGCGACTGTCTGAATTCTCAGGTTGATCGAAGTCGAGCCGCTGAGTTCTGTGAACTGATATTTGGCGGAGTCATCAAGGTCCATCCCCTTCCATTTTTTCATCCACTCAAGAGTCTCGCTATGGAGAGTGCCGCCACTTCCCGCCAAGGCATCGAGAATCGGATAAGACTGGATGCTGTAGGACATACGCGGCTTAGAGTTCAGACTAGAAAACGCGGCGCGAACTTCTCCCGGTGATTGCCGCGAAGTCGCTCGGCTCGCCGATTACTCAAGGAGCTTCACCATTGCTTCGGCGGCTTTGTCCATGTGCCGTCAATCACAACATTCGTGAGACCAATACGAGAATTGGATTGGATCAACTGAGCGACGCTCTTTTTCTCGAGCCGAACGCAGCCATGTGAGGCAGCATATTTTGGGACAGACGGAAAGTAATGCAGGGCGATACCACGCGCTCGAACAAACCAAGTGACGTAGGTCGCGCGAGAGTCGCTGTTCAGACGGGATTGGAATCCTGAAACCGCGAAAGTTCCCTTGGGGGTACACTTGCTGCCGGATCGCCGGCTCGTTGCCACAACGTCGCAATTAAGCCCCTTCGAACCCGCGCCGGGACAGCTCCGAAACGGCCCGGAATCCTGGTCAACTGCCTGCGGTCCTGTCCATTTCAATGTCAGCGCATGATCCGGATCGTCCAGCTTGACTGAGATCTCTTTTATGTAGGTTTCGGGAAAATTGCTGTTGCGCAATGGGTGCGCAGCCGACGCTTTCGCGACCGCAGGGGCTTTGCCCGCTCCCGCGCGAGGAGCATCGGCACGATCGATAGCCTCCAGTTTCTTCGCTTCTTTTATTCGCTCCTGCAATGAAAGCTCCGCTGCTTTCTTCGTTGGAGTGGACGACGCGGACTGTTTCCCGGATGCTGCTTTTTTGGGAGCAGGCTTCATCGGGGATCCGGTCTTACGCGCTTTGGCACTCTTACTGGCGTTAGTCGATGACTTGGCGTTCATTCGACATTTCAGGCTGCACTATATTCAATGAAACACAAGGATGTAAGACACAGGCGCGCTGGAACCGACGAACGAGGCCTACGCTCTCGCCAAGATCGCAGGGATCAAGCTCTGCCAAGCCTATGCACGCGAATATGGAAAGATCTTCATTCCAAGGCGATCTGTGTTCCCTGTGTCCTCTGTGGTTAAGAGCTGACTTAGAGCAAACCTCGAAATTCAATTCGAGATTTGCTCTAGACGTAGAACTGCTCGGTATGCGGTCGGAGATCGAGTTCTAGCGTCCACGCGGAGCGATCCTGTGTGGCGAGGTGCCAGTAGGCGTCGGCGATGCGGGCAGGATCGAGAGCTGGTTCGTCGTCCGAGGGCTCGTCGTCGGTGCGCGCCGCGACGATCAGGCCGTCTATGACTACATGCGCCACATGCACGCCGCACGGCCACAACTCGCGGGCGAGGGATTGCGCGAGACCGCGCACGGCGAACTTCGCGCTGCTGAACGATAGCCAACCGCCGCCGCGCACGCTGGAAGTCGCGCCGGTGAAGAGCATGACGCCCGCACCCGCTGCGAGCATGTCGGGCGCAGTCTCTCTCGCGCACACGAAGCCGCCGAGTGCCGCTACGCGCCAGGATTGCTCGAACTCCTCGGGCGTCGTCGCCAGCAACCCTTCGCCGAGCGAACTGCTGGCATTGTGAATGAGAACTCCGACTGGCCCCAGATTCGCACGCACTCGATTCACCGCGGCGGTCGCTTCGGCTGGACGGCTCACATCAGCGACCAGGCTCAATGCAGGCGATCCTGCGGCGGAAATTTCACCCGCCAATGCCTCAATGAAGTCCGGCTTCCGCGCGACCAAGCCGACTCGGAAACCTTCGCGTGCGAAGCGCCGCGCGAGCGCAGCACCGAGCCCAGGACCGACACCGGTAATCAACGCGACGCGGTTCACCTGTTTCCTCCTATGGCATCTGAATTAACAATTTTCCGGACTCCGGGGTCGCCGACTCCGGCTACAACTTGTAGCCGGCATCGTTGATGCCGGTCTCTGCAATTCGCTTCGGAAATTTCCTTTGGCATTCGCATTGAGCTCGCTTGATCTCTAATCGGCTCCTCCTCCACACCATCATTCCGCCAAAGGAAGACGCGGCCTTCCCAGATCGGATGCAGGGTGTCAATGATCGTGATGGCGGAGGAAACCGGCAGGCCCGCAGCGTTGGCGCGTTCGCAAAGGCCGTGCAGCAGTTCGGTTTCTGACGCACCCGCCAACGCCTGCTCCGTGATCCATCTGGCGATTTGTTCGATGTTGCGTTCGTGCATGGCTCGTTTTTGTGCGATTTGCCGCCAAAAGGCGACGGCTCTTTTGCCGGGATCGCAAATCAACGAATCGAAAATCATGTTGCGCCATCTCGAAGGAGAATGGTCGCCATCGTCACCTGTGCGGCCAGCGGTATCGGCTTTGCCTCTCGAATCCAAAAAACGAAAACCTTCACTGGACTGATCACGCTCGCGGTGATGTTCGCCGCCGGCACCACACTTTTCGCGCACGCAGAAGAAACTCCAGCCATGAAAACGCAAACTACCGATCAACAAAAATACATCGGCATGTGGGTCACCAGGGATGGCCGCATCCGGCATGAACTGCTACCCAATGGCCGCTACGACGACCCCGCGGCCCGAAGAAGAGCGCCTACCAGGGCCGCTACTGGCTCGAAGGCGACCACATCGAATACGTGGACGACACAGGCTTCACGGCCGACGGAGACTTCCGTGACGGAATGCTCTACCGCGCCGGAATGATTTTCTACCGCGTGGAAAAGAAATAGCGATGCCGCCTTGAAAAGAAATGACACCACACCTCACAAATACCACCAACCAGAGACCACACCTACTATGAAACCCGATATCGAAAACAAAGTCATCCTCATCACCGGCGCCAGCAGCGGCATCGGTGAGGCCACCGCATGCCTGCTCGCTAGCAGGGGCGGGAAAGTCCTCCTTGGAGCCCGCCGGACCGACCGCCTCGAGAAAATCGTCGCGGAGATTCGCGAAGCCGGCGGCACTGCCGAGTGCCGCACTCTCGACGTCACCAGCCTGGACGATATGAAGGCGTTCGCCTCTTTCGCCGCGGAGAAACTCGGCCCTGTCGACGTCCTCGTCAACAACGCCGGCGTCATGCCGCTCTCGCCCTTGCACGAACTCAAGATCGACGAGTGGAACCGGATGATCGATGTGAACATCCGGGGCGTGCTCCACGGCATCGCCGCGGTCCTGCCGGGCATGCGGGCGCGGAAATCCGGCCACATCATCAATCTCTCGTCCATCGGCGGCCATCAGGTCTGGCCGACGTGCGCCGTTTACAGTGGCACGAAGTTCGCCGTCATCGCCATTTCGGAGGGGCTCCGCCTGGAGAACACCGACGTGCGCGTCACCGTCATCTCGCCCGGAGTTGTGGAATCGGAACTCGCCGACACTATTTCCGACCCCAGCGCCCGCGAGGCCATGAAGGACTATCGAAAGGTGGCGCTCACGCCAGATGCGATCGGCCGGGCCATCGCTTACGCCATCGAGCAGCCGGCCGATGTGGACGTGAACGAGATCATCGTCCGGCCAACGGCAGGCGCCCAATGAGCAAGTGGCACTGCGCCATCATTGCACGCGCCGACTGGCGATGCGAGCTGGCGCACGGCCACGCACGAGATACCTCAATGAAGACGTATCGAAAGAAAGACTACCTTCCCCAAAGTATCCGGAGACGCTCCATTACCGCGGCGAAGGTGTGTTCATGGTCTCGGGACGATCGATCAGTCTGCGCGAGAAATTCAAACCGCAGAACCTATGAGTTTCTTCGAGAGTTCGTAGAAATGCACTACCTGCCGACCGATCCTTTCATCGTTGACGACTCCGCGCTCCAAAAGCTACTCGGAACCATCACCAAGACGCCCTATGGCGAGGGTGTGCGGCAGTCATTGGCAGCGGCCGGATAAATCCTCGATCGCAAAGACAGTTTAGCCCGAAATATTGCACTTTGTTACTTTACGGCCAATAGGTCACGAAGAGATTCAAAATGAAACAGATCTTCATCGTCGGTCATGGTGGCCCGGAGAAACTGCGACTGCGTGAATCCCCCGACCCGAGTCCGGCCGGGGGCGAGATCCGGATTCGCGTAAAAGCCAGTGGCATCAACTTTGCCGACATCCTCGCGCGCCAGGGCCTGTATCCCGACTCACCCAAGATTCCCTGCGTCGTCGGCTACGAGGTTTCCGGCACTGTGGACACCGTAGGTCCCGGCCTGGACCCGTCTTGGGTCGGCAGGGACGTCTTTGCGCTGACGCGCTTCGGCGGCTATTCGGACGTAGTGGTCGTGCCCGAGAAACAGGTCTTCGAGAAACCGGCCTCGCTCTCCCACGAACAAGCCGCGGCAATCCCGGTGAACTACCTCACTGCGTGGCAACTCCTCGTGGTCATGGGCTCGCTGAAATCCGAGGAGACCGTGCTGGTTCACAATGCCGGCGGCGGCGTCGGACTTGCCGCGATCGACATCGCGCGCCACATCGGCGCCACGATCTACGGAACGGCAAGCAGCGGCAAGCACGCCTTCCTGATGCAGCGCGGCCTGCACGAAGCCATCGACTACCGCACGAAGGACTGGACGGTCGAACTGAACAGGCTCACCAATGGAAAAGGCGTGGCGCTCATCACTGATCCGCTCGGCGGCAATCACTGGAAGAAGAGCTACAAGGCACTGCGTTCGACGGGACGGCTCGGCATGTTTGGCATTTCGATGGCAACGACTTCGAAGCTGTTCGGGCCGTTGCGTCTGGTGCCGGTTGGGCTCGGCATGCCGTTCTTCCATCCGATCCCGCTGATGAACAGAAACAAATCTGCCTTCGGCGTGAACCTCGGTCACATGTGGCACGAGACCGACATGATTGCGGGTTGGATGCAAATACTGCGAAAGGGCGTCGCGGATGGCTGGGTTCGCCCCCATGTGGACAAGAGCTTCCCGCTCGCGCAAGTCGGCGAGGCGCAAACCTATATGGAAGAGCGCAAGAACACCGGCAAGGTAGTCCTGACGACCTGAGAGGGCCTCGTTGGATTATGGCATCCACAGCCAAGGCGACACACTCGAAGAGTTCCGGGCGATGTGGCAAGCCGCCCGGAACAAGGTTTTGTCTAGTCTAGAGCAAATGCCGAAAGGAATCGCCGAAACCGGCATCAACGATGCTGGCTACAAGTTATAGCCGGGTCGGTAACGCCGGATTTCGGGAATTTATTTATGCAGACAGCGAAACTTCTCTAAATGCCTGGAACAGTCTCATTCTTCGGCATCGTAGTATTCCAGCGCCTCGGAGCGGATTAGTCGGCGTTCGGGTGAGCGCACGCCCCATTTCTTGCTGTCAGGATAGTACGTTGACTCGCCAATCGGATTGTCCGCCACGACGTAAAGAATCAGATCCTGCGAACCGTCATTGATAAGTTGGTGAGGTTCGCCTGGTCTGAAGATGAAGGCATCGCCAGCTTCGATGGGAGTCGTCCCATCCTTATGTCGGACGAGGCCCTTGCCGGAAATCACGTGGTAGAACTCCCATTGCGCGCTATGCAAGTGATAGGGGTAGGGACTTTTGCCGGGCAGGATGCGGCAAATTTCAACATCGAAGGGATGCCGCTCGTTCAGGTCCGTGGATTGCGGCTTGCGCCCAAGTGCCTCTGAGATCTCCTTGCCAGCGCCGACGAATTGCCCTTTGGGTGAAGACCAAGTCTCCTCAACAAGCTCGTTTGTGTTTATCTTATGCATAACTTTCACGCGTTCGTGCCGCCATCGACGTCGAGCGTCGCACCCGTGATGAAATCCGCGCGCGAGCGCCACCGATGGAGCCGATCGAAATGATTCGTCCGCCTTCGCCGATGATGGTTGCCGCAGCACGTTTCATTCATTCGCAACAACACGTGCAGCGTTTCGGCGCAGACCAACCGAAAGGAAATACCATGGCAAGCGAACCCATCAGTGATCCCGTCAATGCTGACCCCGAGCTCGCGCTCAGATTCTGGCGGCTGCTTCCAGCGCATCATTGATCATCCGCTTGCGCTCCTGCGGAACGCTCCAGCGCATTTGAGCTACTTGATCAAGCGTGCGAATTGGATCGAAATACAGAAACCGTGCACCGGGTTTAACGCTCGGACTGGTGAACACGGCAATCCCGGTTTCCCGATTGTAATGCTCGAACGAATGCGCGTCGCGCTTTCCGCCACCGCCCATCGTGTCCACCACGAAGCTCGGTGTGTTGAAGCCTGCGGTGGTGCCTCGCACGTGCTTCTCGATTCGCAACCCCTGATCGAGCGAAGTGCGCAAGTCTTCCACGCCCGGAACCATGTCGTGGAAGTAAACGTAGTAGGGATGAATATTGATAAATCCAAGCCGCCTCACGAGCAGTTGCATCGTGGCGGGGTCGTTATTCACGCCGTGCTGCAGGACGGTCTGGCAACGAACGGTGATGCCGCGCTCGGTCAGGCGATTCATAGCGCTGCGAGTCACACTGGTGATTTCGTTCGGATGATTGAAATGGGTGTGAACAACCGCATCCTTGTGCAGCTTGCGGCCCAACTCGACCACGCTCGTGAGCGCATCGAGCCACGCATTGTCGCTCAAGATTTTCTGCGGCATCACCGCCAAGCCTTTCGTGGCATAGCGAATCCGACGAATGTTCGGCATTTTGAGCAGGCGCTCACCGATGAGTTGAATGTGATTGGAGCGCAGGTTGTAAGCGTCCCCGCCGCTGATCACGATGTCCTCAAGTTCAGGCTGCGACTCGATGTAGCGGAAAGCGGTCTCCCATCTCTCGAGGGTCCCGCTCAGCTTGAGCTTTTCAACCGTCCCGGTATCTCCGCCGATCGCGTAACTGCGGGTGCAGAACCGGCAATACACGGGACAAGTGAGAATCGGGAGAAAGAGCGCCTTATCGCGATAACGATGCGTCAGGCCGGGAACGGGCGAGTCCCGCTGTTCACCCAAAGAGTCGAGTCGAAGTTCGGGATGGTTCGGCAGTTGCTGGGAGGCCAACGGCAGAAATTGCGTCCGGATCGGATCATGATGCGGATCGGTCCAATCAATCAGACTCAAAAGGTAGGGCGAGATGCGCAGCGACATCGGCGCCCGCTCAACTCCTAGCGCAACATCCTCAAAAAACGATTCTGACGCGCGATCCTGGAGAAGGTCTTTGATTTGCCGAATGTTCGTCGCGGTGTGCCGGGCCTGGAAGGTATGCGTGTGAAATTCGGCGGCGGATACGTCAGCGAAGCCGGGTACTCGCCGCCAAAACTCGTCGGCTCGTAACTCGGAGTGCTGCAAGTCCGGCGTGCTGACCTCCGCGACATCGTCCACCAGGTAATCGGGCGGATCGACGTGTTGAGTGTCCAGTTCTTCAAGCGCAATGGATGACATGCTTTGAGTGCAGTTGTTGATTAGAGCAAAATAAGTTTCCGAAATGGTGGAGCGATCGACCAGGCTCAGTCCGCCAAAGCGGCGACCTTTGAGAGCAGGTTTTGCTTACTCGTCACACCGACCACTGTGTTCTTTAGCTGACCGTCTGAAAAGACTAGAAGCGTGGGAACGGAGCGGACACCAAACCTTGCCGTAAGCGACGGGTTATCGTCCACGTTGACTTTGGTAACACGCAGGGTTCCCGCGTTTTCGCGCGCGATCTCGTCGAGCAATGGCGCGATCATTTTGCACGGCCCGCACCAGGGTGCCCAAAAATCGACCAGTACTGGGACTGGCGACTGGACGACTGCGCGCTCGAAAATCTCTTCGTTAATGTTGATGGGCTCGGATGAGTTCATATTCTGGATTGTTTAAAATTTAGCGCAGAGCCAATTCCGCGGAGGACGGATCGGACTCTTGCGGGGTAATTTGAAGCGTCAGCTTTTGGGTGTGACGAATGACGGTTAGCTCGGAACGGACACCGATTTCGCGTCCAAGTAGGAGCTTGTGCAAATCGGCGATGCTCGCAATCGGCTGATCATTGAACGCAACGATAACATCGCCGACTTCGATCTCGGCCGCTTGCGCGGGGCTGTTCTTTTCAACGGAAACGACCAGCACACCCGTCTCGACCGACAGCTTGTAAAACAGCACCACCCGCCGGTGCAGCGTAACGTCCTGGCCACCCACGCCAATGTATGCGCGGCGGAATCTGCCGTCCTTGATAAGCCAGCCGGCCACCAACTTGGCCGTGTCGATTGCCGTAGCAAAGCAGATACCCTGCGCAGGAAGAATGATGGCGGTGTTCACGCCGATGACGAGGCCACGCGAATCTACCAGGGGGCCGCCGGAATTGCCCGGGTTCAAGGCCGCGTCGGTTTGGATCACGTTCTCTATCATCCGGCCGGATTGCGCCCTCAAGGATCGTCCGAGCGCGCTGATCACACCGGCTGTGACGCTGGTCTGGAAGCCAAACGGATTTCCGATCGCAATGGCCAGCTGTCCGACTCGAACGGTCGAAGAGTCGCCAAGTTCTGCGTGCACCAGATTTGGTGCGTCGATGCGGATGACTGCGAGATCGGTATCTGGATCGTCGCCGACCAGAGCTGCGGGATAATTGCGCCCGTCGGAAAGCGTCACAGCGATCTTACTCGCGCTGTGCACGACGTGGCTGTTGGTCAAAATGAACCCGTCCCGAGCAATGATGAAGCCAGAACCGCTGCCGCCGGTTTCACCGGAGCGTCGGCCATCGATCACGAATTGGCGAACTTCAATGTTCACCACCGCAGGTCCTACCTTTTCCACTGCTCCCATAACCGCGTTCGAATAGCTGTCGAGCAGCACGTCGTCCGAGGACGCAGGTGTTTGCGAGCCGGGCAAGATGTTCACCCGATTGTGCAGCACTGGCCGGAGATCATAGGGCCTCAGCCCTTGGGATGCTTTTCGTATTTTCACTGTTTTTTTTCCTTTCGCTGGCACCATAATCGGCTTAACATGTTTCATCGTCAATTACCCACTTTAAAGTGCTATACGCACCTTATGGTACTTATCACAGTGACCGCTCAAGCAACTGGCTCCGGGCCCTCCGTGATGAATCCCGAATGCGACTCCCGGAAGGTGCTCGAGCGGATCGCGGACAAGTGGACGGCACTGATTATCCACGTCCTATCGAGCGGCACGAAGCGCCACAACGAATTGCGGCGACAGATTTCCGGGATTTCCCAGAAGATGCTCAC
>JAXIPG010000130.1:0-4058 GCA_045403045.1 Terrimicrobiaceae bacterium | reverse complement strand
CCATGTCCTTTAGGACGTTGAGTTGCGTGAAGGCACGCTCCCACTGTCCAAGCACGCTGAACAACTGGAAGAGCAACACACGCGGGCCCGCTTCGGCTGGCGCCTTCCGCACGCCGTCTTGCGCGTACGCCAGCGCCTCGTTAAGCTGACCAGCTTTGATGCATTCTTCGGCGTTCATGTCGAATCACTTGATACGGGCTGCGCTCCGCTAAGGCGAGCTAATCGGACTCAGAATTTCACCCAAGAACCAAATTGCCAAGGTTAATCATCGCAAGTCGGCCGATCTCGGGCAACTGCCGGCTGATGTCCAACCAGTATCACCTCTGCTTCGGTGAGCAGGGAGAGTGAGAGCAATTTGTCAACCGCCGGGAAGATTGGCGACGACCCCTTCCCGGATTACGACGCCGAACCCGTCGTGGCATTCTCGGAAAATTGACCAGCGTGGCACCGCCCGGCTGTGCCCTTCGCGCGTCCGTTCACTCACTCCCTCCCTCCGCTGCCGGCTTTTTCGGATTGACTTTCCGTGGCCCATCTCGCCATCCTCGTCCCATGAAAACGCCACTTTTGCCTTACATGCCCGCCGAAACACGGCGGAGGGCGAAAAGCAATTTTTCCTATCAGTGGGGATAATGCCCTACGAGGCAGCATGGCTCAATTTCGGAAAGTCTACACGTTGCAAGGCTTCGATCGCGAGGCCGTGCCCCGCTGGCAGATGGTTCCGATGACCGAAAGCCGGTACATCGTATTGCGCGGCGGAGCGGGACTGGCAGTCACCAGTGCCGATCCGGCAATCGCAACGGTCACGGAGATTGTCAGAAGAGACCTGCCAATCGGCTCCTTTAACGAGGCCTTTCAGGCTTCCGATCGCTTCTTCCGGCTCGATGCGGTCGCCTGGGGCATCACCCGAATTCAGGCGAAGACCGCAGCGGGTGTCATCGATGTCGAGTTGGAGGTCGACACAAAGAACCTGAAGACTGTCCGTGTCGCATTCAACTTCGTCCGCGACAACGCCGGCCATCACACGAGCCAGGTACCCGCGTCCGCAGCCCAGTGGGTCGTCGACCTGAATCGATTCATCTTCAAAGTTCAAGCCAACGTGGAGATCCTGAGCCATACCGCCCGGTGGGTGGACGTCGCGCAGAATCTGGGCGACGTGGTCAGGTTCTCCGCGCATCTGCCCACCGTGGCCGCCGCTCAGCATGAGTGGGACGTCGTCGTGGCCAGGGGCGACCCCACCGCGGATCTCAACGTCTTTTTGGTCTGGGAATACGAACAGGACGAGACACCGTACGTGGATAACGCGGGCGGCGGCACTTCCGGAACCAACACGCTGCTTGAGGATCGCCTGCAAGGCTATCGTCACCGGAATCTCGGCCACGAGCTCGGCCATGCCCTTGGCCTCGACGACCATTATGAGGCATCTCATAAACATGACCTGATGTATGGCTATGAGGATGGCGGGACGAATCTGCCCAAGGCGCATGCCAACGCTATCAACCCCTAAAACGGCGGAATGCCCCCGACGTTGAATCCCGATGAGCTCGCTGCCGAGTTGGCGAGCAAGGATCCCGAGCAACGCGAACGGGCCGCCCGCGCCATCCATTCTGCGCGGAACTGGGATTTGGCGGTGCGTTTCGCCGGGGCATTGCGGGAAGCGGTTCGCACGGTTCCCAGCGCTGCTGCGATGCTGGTGCTGGCGCGTGATCCGGACGAAGAAAGCAGGCATTTGCTGCGTCAAGTAATGTATTCGGATACCGGAAAGCAGACAAAGCTGGCTCTGGAATCGTCTGCTGTGCCGCTCGGGACGGCCGCCTCGGTGGCGCTCTCCGCCGCCGGCGACCCGGAAGGCCGGCGTGAATTGCATCGCCTCGCCGGATCGGAAGACTTGGCCACCCGGCGATTCTTGCTTGAGGTCATCGATGACATCGATGATCCGGCGGCGCTCCAATTGCTTCGGCGCTATCTTTCGGACGAACGCAAGGCACCAGGCGGAGCGCCCTATGGCGCGGTGCCCTCCCGGCGGATCGCTGACCTCGCCGCCGACGCTCTCATCGACCGGCTGGACCTGGCGGTGAGTTTTGCGCGCCGCCCCGCGGGACGGTATGAGGCGGATCAGTTGGCTGAGATCGATTCGAAGGTCCACGCGACAATTCCGCAGTAGCCTGCGCGTGATGAACTCCCCGCTCGGCGCGCTGCTTTGCTTAACCGCGCTCTGCCTTGCGTCGGCCACGCCTCAGCCGCCTGCGCCCGCCGACGAGGCGTCGTGCAAAGCCGCTCTGGCCGCCTTGACTAGCCCTTCTGCCGATGATCGCGAACGCGCGGCCCGCATGCTCTATGACCACTGCAGCCGCAAGATCCTGACAGAGGACCCTGCAACGGCCCCTGCGCTTCGCAAGGCGGTCGAGTCGGGCTCCGGCGCGGCGGCGATTCTCCTGCTGGGCAACTTTCGTGACGCCGAGAGCATCCGCACTCTGCGCTCGATTCCAACGGCCAAGCCGGTAAAACTGCACCTCTCGTCCGTGCCAGTGCCGGCGACGCTGGCAGCGGCGGTCGCCCTGGCTCACGCGGGAGATCCGCAGCCTTTGGAACTGGCCGTCCGAACAACGAACCTCGCTGAAGTAGGGTTTCTGCTCGATGCGCTGGGCGAAATCGAGCCCGGCCCTGCGATGAGGACGCTCGCCGTCAGTGCCCTTGACGATCATCGCGAAGTGGCGGGAGGTGTGCCCAGTGGCGCGCGGCCCCGGCGCCGCCTGTGCGATGCGGCGGTGGATGCTTTCGCCGCCCGGCTGAAGCCGGAACTCGGATTTCCTCTCACGCCGTCGCGCCGCTACCCTCCGGAACAAATAGCCAAAGCCCGCGAAGCGATCCTGGAACTTCTGCCCCGTTGAATGCGTATGATGGAGCACAGATCAGGATGAGGGTTGGTTTTGACGGGAAGACAATCCGCCTCGCTCGCAGTTACTAGAGCAAATGCCGACCTAACTTTCAACTAAACATTATGATGCATCAGTGGGCGGATACTGGTTTGGAGCTTCGGCGAGGCTGCTCACCATGACCGACAGGCTCGTCACTGCCAACATCAAGCTAGCCAGTCCGGACTGGGAGATGGGGTTTCAGGTCGGCGTACCAGAGGCACCGATTGCTGTCACGGAGCTCTTGCCGCTGGCTCAAAATCTCTCGAATGCGATCGTGGACGCGACGGTGCAGGAAATAGAGACGCGCGGGGGCAAGATCTCGTGCTGCAAAGGGTGTGGAGCGTGTTGTCGTCAGTTGGTGCCGATTTCGGATCTGGAAGCTAGGTATATCGCGGAGTTGGTCGAATCGCTGCCAGAACCTCGCCGATCACAGGTGAAGGCGCGGTTCGAGGACGCTGTGAAACGCTTGGCCAAGGCAGGCCTGCTCGAAAAGTTGCGTCAACCGGAATGCTGGTATCGAGAAGGGTACCGTGAGTTCGGCTTGGAATACTTCCGCCAGGGAATTCCATGTCCGTTCTTGGAGGATGAAGCTTGCTCGATCTATCCCGATCGGCCGGTCACCTGCCGCGAGTTTCTGGTGACTACGCCCGCGAAAAACTGTCAGAACCCTGCCACCGAGACGATTCGATCCGTAAAGTTGCCAATGCGCGTCGGCCCGGCGTTGGCAAAACTTGGACCCCGGGGCGATGATCCGTCAGAGGCACACTGGGTCCCCCTGGTACTCGCACTCGAATGGATGGCAGCGAATCCCAATGCTCCCCCGAGTCGCAGCGGCCCCGACCTGCTTGGGGAACTGATGCGGCATCTTACCGGCAAGGAGCTTCCGCCATTGGCGGAGTCAGAGCAAATGCCGCCAACGCAGCCAGAGACCTCTCACCCGCATATCTCACACTCTGGCGGCCCATCTTGCTAATCATTTGGCCGCCAGCGGATTCGTCCTCTCGCACCATATCACCCTGGATATGCCTTGGTCGTCCTCACCCCCTGGCGACCAAAGCATTACGCAATCTGAACCACCCGAGTGGTGGAGTCGAGGAGTGGCGCGGTTGCGGCTAGTGAGCCGCTCCGTTTCCACTCCCCGCT
>JAXIPG010000080.1:0-4023 GCA_045403045.1 Terrimicrobiaceae bacterium | reverse complement strand
CACTCGAGAGATCTGGTGGATATGGCTGCCCCCGGTTGCGATCTGCCGGATCTTCGGCCCACACTCCGTCGTGAGCAGCCGGAAAACAATCTCCTTCTGGACCAACGGTGAAAGCACCGGGATGCACTCCGGTTCTGCCAGCAGATTGATCAATCGTTCGATGGCGCCGAATAGGGGCTTGGAAAGCGCACCCAGCTCGATGGCCCGACTCGCCTTTCCGCTATTCAACGACGGCAATTGGCTGTCCAGGATGAGCTGGGCGATCTGCATCCTGTCCAGCTTGAGCGTCATGCCCACGTAGGGTTCCGAGGGGCTGGCTTCCAGGATTTGAGCGATCAGCGGCAAGTCAATCGAAGTGACGAAAAAGCGGGTCGCATCGTAGACGTAATCATTGTCGCCAAGGACCACGCGCTTAACCCTTGCAGGATCACGCAGACGCTTGGTTCCAGCAGGTAGCCCGTCGGTTTCGTGGGCTCGTCGAAGCGATGAAGCGTCAGGTTGGGGATCTCGGTGACAACCTCGGTTTCGTCGCCGATCTGACCGACGATGCGGCTTGCCAACGCCTTCATGGATTTCATTATCCAATCGGCGGTAATCGATTCTTCACTCTCTTCGCTTGCCAGTACGTCGACAGCCACCCTGCCCTCAGCAAGATGACCGTCGAGCTCTATAGCCAGTGCATGGGAGGCAACAAGAGCTCATTGATCTCGAATTGCTGAAGATGGGTGGCTGGTTGGCGGCCGAAATGACTCCGCACCTCTCCGCCCCCGGGGTGAACATGCCCGTGCTCATGATCCAGGTGCTCAGGGACTCTTGGACCAGAAATCCTGAGGACGCGCAAAAGACCTTCGATCTGCTGGGCAGCAAGGAGAAGGAACTATTCTGGATCGAGGGCACTACGAGACGTTTCAAGGACGGCTACAACTACTTCGGAAGGCATCCGGAAAAAGTCCTCGCGTTCTTCGACAAGTACATGAAGTGAGCCCCCGAAAGGCAGAACAAGTGATTCTGTGATTTTCGGATATCATGCAAGAGCCGGGAGTTATCCGAACGCGTTTATGGACAGAAAGGGGGCTTCTGCCATTCATTCGGAGCACAATCTGCCCGGAGTCAAACTCTAACGTCAAGCGTGAGATGGGAATCCTCGGTGGCCCGCTCCAAAAGCGAATTGTCACTCACGGCGGCGTTCCCCTCCCACTCTTTTTTTCAAACTGCCTTAAATTTCCCGCAAACGATGAACCGGTCACGGCGGCAAAGAGTCCCGCACCAGAGCGAAGGTCGGCTATTTACCAATTACCGGAGGGGTCTAAAAGAGGTACGCTCGGATTACAATAATAGTCATTATCGTTCCCAAAAGTCGAACTACAGAGAAAATAATAATATTATTGAAAGCAGGGTTTTTGAGTTTCGGGCGGTCACTTCTTTCGTCGTCCTTTATCAGACCTCCATGACTGTCGTAGCCAAACTCGACCGGCGTTTCGCTGCCGCAGGCACAGCAGCCCAGGGATCGTGACAGTCTTGCGGACTCGCCGTTTCATAGCGTGCCGTGCTCAGGAATGCCTCTACTCTTGCTTGAGGTGCGGCCGTTGCCAAAAAGTGTGACAGAGAAAGTGTGACAGTGCGTTTGCAGGCGACTTTATGAATCTCACAACTCGCTGTAGGTCAGTACCTACAGTGGTGCGCGATACAGGGTTCGAACTCTGTTCCTTCAGTTGATAATCAGCAGCTTGCGACGCAAGACTCACAAAGAGACTCACAAAACCCGTTTTCGGCCCTCGATGCTGATTTGCAGACGGTCATTTCGGCTTGGGACAAGCTGCCATCCAGCCTGAAAGCAGCCGTCGTCGCAATCATTTCTTCAAGCCATCCAGGATGAACATCAGAATTACGCTGGATAAACTTGCAGCATGATAATAATATATGACTGCACTTCTATCCATCATGCAAACGCCAATGAAACAGGCGCACCGCATCTTCAAAGAGCGCCATGGAACGCTGCGAACTTTTGAGGCGCTGCGCGCCGGCATTCATCCTCGCACGCTCTATGCACTGCGGGATCGCGGGGAGATTGAGCAGATTGCCCGTGGCCTGTTCCGGCTTGCCGAGCTTCCGCCACCAAGCGAACCCGATCTTCTCACAGTCGCCAAGAAGGTGCCCCAGGCAGTCTTTTGCCTGCTGACAGCACTGGCATTTCATCGGCTGACCACGCAGGTTCCGCATGCCGTGGAAGTGGCGCTTCCTCGCACGGCGCGCCTTCCACGCCTCGGTTATCCTCCCCTCAAGGTTTTTCGGTTTTCTTCCGAATCGCTACGTGCCGGTATCGAAACTCATACTGTCGATGGCGTTCCCATCCGGGTTTACTCTCGCGAAAAGACGCTTGCCGATCTCTTCAAGTATCGAAACAAGGTCGGCCTCGATGTCGCGCTTGAAGCCGTCCGAGCTTACCGATCCCAGCCGAATCGAGATTTTCAAGCCATACTGAAGTATGCGCGAATCTGCCGTGTCGAAAACGTGATCCGCCCATATCTGGAGGCAACGCAGTGAAGGCGCTGAAAAACGTCGCAGCCTCCTTTCATCACCGATTGCTGAATCTCGCCCGTCAAACCGGGCGGCCATTCAACGAGTTGGCTCAATATTACGCCTTGGAACGGTGGCTCTATCGCCTCGCTCAATCCGACTATCGGAATTTGTTTATCCTCAAGGGAGCCTTGATGCTGCTCGTCTGGAAGATGCCGGTTACCCGACCGACGCGAGATATTGATCTTCTTGGACGCGTCAGCAACGACCTTGCCTCCATTCGCGAGGTCATCGCATCGATTTGCCAGATTCCGACCAAGAGCGACGGCATGGTTTTTGATTCCGGGACAGTGACGACCGAGCGAATTACGGAGGACGCCGATTATGAAGGGAGTTCGCGCCACTTTTTGGGCAATGCTTGGCAATACGCGTCTCCCGATGCAGATCGACATCGGTTTCAGCGACGTCATCACGCCGAAACCCGCGGCCATCGTTTACCCGACAATTCTTGGATATCCCGCCCCTGAGCTTCACGCCTACAATCGCGAAACTGTGATCGCCTAGAAGTTCGAGGCAATGGTGAAGCTGGGCGAACTCAACAGCCGCATGAAGGATTTTTTCGACATTTGGGTGCTGTCACGAACTGGTCCGTTTCGCAGCGCGGAGCTTTCCCTGGCCATTAAGCAGACGTTCTCCCGACGTGGAACCGAGTTGGTCCCAGACCCGATCTGCTTCACGGAGGAGTTCGCAACGAATTCCAGCAAGGCCACCCAATGGAGGTCGTTCCTGCGCCGAAACACAGGCGCGGACGTTCCAGACTCCTTTTCAAGCGTCATCGAATCCCTCGCTGGCTTCCTCCGGCCCGTTGCTCTTTGCGCCATTAAGAAGCAGCCTTTGGATTCGATTTGGCGCCCTGGCGGACCGTGGGCAACCGTGGGATTTCGGTGACGCGTCTTGTCGCATCTGCCAGGCAATGGCATCCTTTCTCGATCAGGAAAATGCCTCATTTGGCTGGTATCGCTGATTCGAACACTGGCGAATTCGCGTCCGCGAGCACTAAGGCAGCGATTGATTGTGGCGGGAATGTTCTCTTGGGCGATTTGCGTTCGACAGCCCTGAGTCTGGGTTGATCCCACGATTCAGAAATGCGATGTGACTGGGAAACTGGCTCGTGATGGGAGACCCATTGAGAAGGTGGCGCCGCTGGAATAGAGTGGCCACGTGTGGCAGGATGAATGATCTTCGGAGTGCCCGATACGTTTCGGGATTACGCCTCGAGTTTGACGACGGCCTCGAAGGGAGGTCGATCTTTCATCGTACCCCGGGAAGGGGCCTATTTTCGCACCTTTGGCCGAACTATCGTAATTCAAGCAATTTACCTTGGAGAGGAACCCTCGCTTGGCCGAACGGAGCAGATATCGCGCCCGAGCGGCTCTACGAAATGACGGAAAATGCGAGCCGCGCGGTCGAGCGAACGCGCTGACGCATGCCGCTATCGGCCGTCGC
>JAXIPG010000122.1:0-23367 GCA_045403045.1 Terrimicrobiaceae bacterium | reverse complement strand
GATCGCCTCGTCATGCTTGCCGCAGGTACGGACAATATTCGCGACGTAGTGGCCTTCCCCAAGAATAACCGCGGAGAGGATTTGATGATGAATTCGCCGAGTTCACCTGAGCCCCGGCAGCTTCGGGAGCTCTGTCTTCAAATTACGAGGAAGCCTTGATGCGAAGAGAATCGCAGGAAATCTTTTGTCGGTTTGCAAAAATTCTGCCGGCACTATAGTCACATCGTCATGGGTCTGCGCGTTCCGGTGCTTCTTTTGACTGCGATGCTTGTTCTCTCGGAGGTGCGAGCGGATCTCCTCAATGAAGTTCCGCAGGATGCCCGCGATGAACTGGCCGGGGGTCAGACCGTGGTGAAAAGCGAGAATGCTCCAGGCGCACCTTGGCCGAGACTCAAGCTCTACAAAGCGGTGGACGCTCTGCCGCAAATTCTTGCTGAGCTCTTTTCCGACTATTCCGCAGCTCCCTCCTATACGCCCGGAATGCTGTCTGCCAAGGTGATCGCGAACAATCCCGATGGAAGCAAGGATGTGGAATATAGGGTGAAGGTTCCTGTGCTGCAGAGCATTTCCTACACCGTACGAAATATCTACATTCAGAAGGGGAATTCCTACGAAGTCAAATGGACTCTGCTCCATTCTCCTCTCGCCAAGTCAAGCGATGGCTCCCTCCGGATTGAGCCTTACGGCGAGGGGAAGACGCTCATGCGCTATACAAATCTGACCGTACCTCTTACCAATCTGGTAGGAGGACTGAAGACACAAGCACTTAACGAAGCAAAGGCCACCGTTGGTGCCATCGCCTTGGAGGCAGAGCGCCGGGCGCAACAAGAAGCTAACAAAAAAAAATCATGAACTCCTCCTTCTCCCCGTTCCGCGAAAGAATGCAATCAGCCGGCTTGAGCGAAGCGGCGATTGCCGCGTTTGAACGCGCTTTCAAGCTTCTCGCTTCCAAAGAAAGCGGGTTGATTCCTGAAAGTTCCATCGACCCGGTCGAGCAACTGCCGAATTACGAGGAGATTTCCTCGGGGTCCGCAGACGGAGGGCTTCTTGCAAAGGCTGTCATGCTGAAGCTCAATGGGGGTCTCGGCACTGGCATGGGCCTGGAGAAGGCGAAATCGCTTTTGGTTGTGCGAAATGGCGAAACCTTCCTCGACTTGATCGTCCGCCAGGTGCTGGCTGTCCGAAAGCAGACGGGCGCAAACCTGCGTTTTCTCTTGATGAACAGCTTCAGCACCAGCGAGGACACCCGGGCTCATCTCGCCCACTATCCGGAGCTTGGCGCTCCGGGCGACCTGGAGCTAATGCAGAACAAGGTGCCGAAGATCGCAGTCGATACACTCATGCCCGCTGAATGGCCCGCGGATCCTGAACTCGAATGGTGCCCGCCTGGGCATGGCGACCTATATCCGGCGATCCTCGGCTCTGGAATGCTCGATCGCCTGCTGAAGGAGGGATACCTTTACCTCTTCGTGAGCAACTCAGATAACCTCGGTGCGACCATGGATCCGGCGCTGCTGAATTGGTTCGCCGGTTCGGATATGCCTTTTCTGATGGAGGTTACCACACGGACCGCCGCGGATCGTAAGGGTGGCCATCTTGCCAAGCGGGCAAGCGATGGCCAACTGCTCCTCCGCGAGTCTGCCCAGTGTTCGGAGCAGGATATGGATGCCTTTCAGGACATCAGCCGTCACCGCTATTTCAATACCAACAATCTCTGGCTGAGGCTCGATCATCTGGCTGAAGGACTTCGGCGCAACGGTGGCCTGCTGCCTTTGCCGGTGATCACGAACCAGAAGACCATTGATCCTCGCAACAAGAAGTCTCCCACCGTTTATCAACTCGAAACCGCCATGGGCGCGGCCATTGAGTGCTTTTCGGGCGCTGGAGCCGTGGTCGTCCCTCGCACGCGATTTGCCCCGGTCAAAACGACGTCCGACCTGCTTGCTCTTCGCTCGGACGCCTACGTGATCACTGAGGATGGCCGCGCAATGCTCGCGCCGGAACGCAACGGGATTCCGCCGGAAATCGATCTCGATGGCGACCATTTCAAGCTGGTGGACCAGCTCGAAGCCGCGCTCGCCGGCGGCGTGCCGTCCTTGCTGCATTGCCGCAGGCTCACAGTGCGCGGCCCGGTGCGCTTTTCCTCATCTGACCGTTTCGAAGGTGATGTGGTCATGGAAGCGTAACGCGCGTTTATTTCAAGGGCTCCGAGACGCGGACGCCTTCGGGCGGCTGGAAACGGAAGTTCTCCGGCGACAGATTCACTCTGCGTTCGTTGGAGAAGGTGATGAACGTGCGATCGCCTTCCGTGCCAACGATTTCCAGGCGCTTTGCGGAAAGCTCGTTAGAAATATCGACTTGAATTTCAGCAACCGCTTTTCGCAGGCTGGAGGTTTTAGGGGTAAGCTTGGCACGGTGGCCGTCTGGAGTTTTCCACGCCTGGACGTTGTAGTTCTTCGAAAGGTTTTGCAGTCCGAAACCTGAAGTCATAGCTGCGACGGATTCGCGAAGAGGGCGATTGGAAGACAAAGTGTATTTTTCCGCCTCTCCAAACTGCGGGTAGAAAAGCCACAAGGTGTCGCCATCGCAAACTGTCAAGCTCCCCCCATCCACCTGCCGGCGAAACTTATCGGGAGGAAGAAAGGAAATGGTTCCCGTCTCGATGACGGGTTTATTCATCAGAGCGAGCCGACGTTCCTCGCGAAAATTTGCCTGCATCGCGGCGCCGCCCCGGCTTTCGGATAGGCGCGACAAGAAGGTCTCAACTTCCTTTGGTGAGAGTTCCTGTGCATTGAGGGCTGAGGCGGTCAATAGAACGGCCAGCAGTTGCCTCATAGTCCGACGGGCACGAATTGATACCACTGCAGGGGCGCGCGACGAATTTCTTCAAACAACGAGGCGCCGAGTTCGCGAGTGCAGCGAGCAATCTCTCCGTTACGCTCCCTGTGCGATGCGCGACACGCTTCAACAGCTGGCTTCGTGATGATCCGGTAGCGTCCATCGGACAGACGGGTGACTATGACTGGCAGAATCTTACATCCCGTCAACCACGAGAGCAGAGCGGGCGAGGAGGAAAGCATTGTCCGGCCGTTCGGTAAATCAAAGGAAATGCCGTGTTCGGCAATTGGCCGGTCGGCGAGCATCGCCATGCAACGACCTTCTCCAATAGCGCGAGCCACCTGAAGAGATGAGAAGGGGTCTGTCCCGACGGCAATCGTCTCCGTGCCCCAACGCTGTCTCCATGCCGCGCGCCAAGCGGTGAGTTTATCCGATGGCTCGGGGAGAGTTGCAATAGTCACTTTCCGGCCCATGCGCCCCAGAACGACAGCGCCGAATTCAAAGAAGCTGAAGTGACCTGTGGCCAGAATGACGCCTTGACCTGCTGACGTGGCGGCCCGGAGGTGCTCAGTGCCTTCGCGTTCGGCGCAAAACGCGAGTGCCTTGTCTGAGGGGAGCGCTCCCACCGAAACGTAGTCGGCAATGGTGGCCCCAAAATTGACAAAGACCGAAATAGCGTCCCGTTCGGAGACAGGCTCTTTTCGGAGAAGGGCGAGATTATCGCGAACAATTCTTCGGATCGAATGCTGCGTCACTGCGTAGGTCCACGCTATCGTCCGGCCGAGAACTTGTGCGCCTGGGCGGCGGAAGAGGGGATAGATTCGTGTTGCCAGCTCAAAGATGTTCGCCGAGTAAAGCCTGCGGTAGGCCCATCGTTCCGTGTGCGGTTTGTCGGCGGACAATGGAGCGTGCATCTAGCGAAGGAGGTGTTCGGGAGGCAGCAACGAACGATAGCCCGTTTCGTCGAGTTTATCCAGAAGGCGCGCCAGGGTGAGAAGGCGATGCCTCGATCCGCCGCTCTCATGGATAAGAACGATCGCGCCCGGGTGGATCGCCCGCACGATTCTGGCGACGATCGAGGTTGGTGCGGCGGGGCAACCGTCGCAGCCCTCCACTGACCAGCCCGCCACGCGAAGTCCCAGCCCGGCCGCGACCGGATGAACGGATGAATTGTTCATGCCCACGGGAGCGCGGAAAAACCTGGGCGCCTGTCCGGTCGCCGAAAGGATCGCATGGTATCCCCTCTCGATTTCCCGTTGCACAAGCGGCCGCGGCATCGCCCACCACCAGCCGGCGGGATGCGAATAGGTGTGATTTTCCACCGTGTGACCTTCAGAAATGATCCGGCGGCAAAGGGCGGGATTTTGTTCCACTTTTTTTCCGATCACGAAAAATGCCGCCTTCGCATCATGCTTGGCAAGCAAGTCCAGAATTTTCGGGGTGCTCTCCGCGTCGGGACCGTCGTCGATCGTGAGCCAGACCGCGCGTTCCGAAGTGCGGAAATGAGTGAGGACTTCACCATGCCATGCGCAGTTTCTTCGAAGCGTCGGATATAGCCACAGAAAATCATGTGCGCCCCAAGCGATGGCGCGCGCCCGTCCGCGCATCGCCAGGACGCCCAAGACGGCGGCAAGCCGACCAGCTAGCACCAAGTGTCGTGTCTCCATCGTTTTCGCAGTTTCCACACCGGCCAAAGGCGCAGGAGCATTAATAGACACAACCGCGTATGCGTTCCTGCAAGCAGCAAGTTGTCACGAAGGTATTTGAAGTGCGTCACACCCCCTGCCACGCGCGGAGGATAATGAACGGGAACCGGTTGGTTTATCGGGCGGACTCCTGCCCAAAAGAGCCTGACGACGAGTTCAGTGTCGAAGTCGAATCGCCGGGCCGTACGGATGGATTCCATGATGCGGACAGCGGGCTTGAGCGGGTACAGCCGAAAGCCGAAGAGCGAATCGTGTACGCCGCCCCAGAGGGTCTCAAGGTTGGCGAACCAGTTTCCGATGCGGCGCCCCTTCACCCGTTCCGGAGGGGCATCCGGTCCAAACACCGGCACTCCGAGGACCATCGCGTCAGGGTGATTGCTTGAGATCTGCATGAACGAGCCGATCCGGTCCGCAGGATGTTGGCCGTCCGCATCGACCACGAGAGCGTGGGAATATCCTGCTTCGAGCGCCGCTCGCATCGCGACGAGAGTCGCACCACCCTTGCCATGGTTATGTTTTAGCATGAAGAGGCGCAGATCCGCGTGTTGGCGCAAAAGGTCGTGGGCTTCCGCCACACTGGAATCCGTGCTGCCATCAAGCACGATCCAGACGGGTTTCCAATGTTCAAGCACGGCGCGGGCCGTCTGCGCCAGCAGGGGACCGCTATTGTAACTGGGCAGGACGACGAGGTGCGAGCCGTCGCCCGACGAAGGCGAGGGATTCAAGAGGGCTTAAGAAGGCGGACGTCCTCGCCCGTATTTTCCAAGTGCTCGCGAAAATAACGCTCAAGTCGCGCGGAGATCTGCTGGGCGCTTTCTCCGGATCCGGCATGAATGACTTGACCGAGGTGGAGCCGGAATCGAATGGGAATCTGGCAGGGGGCAAAAAGAGAAACGCCCTTCGAGAGGTAGCGGCCCTCGCGTTCGATGAACACGGTCTGGATGCGTGCGCCAGTCTTTTTTGCGATGAGGGCGAAGCCGTTCTTAAAAGGGTTGATCGCCTGTGCGCCAGTGCGGGTACCCTCCGGAAAAATCAGGAGGTTTTCGCCGGCTTCGAGTTTTTCCATACCCTGCCGGATGAGCGCGGGGCCCTTGTCGTTGGGGACAAAACCGGCCAGCCGCGCAGCGCCGCCGAGAAATGGGCTCTCAATCAGATTGGCGCGCATGATGCAGACGGTGCGGGGAATAATTGAAAGAAGTATGACGGCGTCGATGAGACTCGGATGGTTCGGAGCGAGCACCGTTCCTCGAAGATCTCGAAGCTTCTCCACCTCAGGAAAGTGAATGTCAAACACACCGATCCGGCAGGAGCACCATAGCCAGCCTTTGAAGAGCCCGCGGATGAGACGCTGGCCGACGGACGAAGGGACCCTGCTGCCGAAACATTGCGAAAGCAACGCACAAAGCGGACTGACCATGAGACCGATTGCGAAGAACGAGACAACGCAAAAAACCTGCTTCACGTATCTCCAGCACGCTTGCCGTGAAAAGGACCGAGGAGCAAGGTGCTCTGCCAAAGGAGGCGGGGATTCGGCTCGCGCAGAGGGCATGGAAGAACTCTAACGGAAAATTCAGTGGAAAAAAGCGCAGAGATGGCCCAAAAATTTCGTCCAACTTGCCCTTCGTGACCCGGCAAACTGCTTGGGTCTTGGTTTCCCTCGGTCGCTTCAGTAGAACGCGCTGGTCCCTTCGCTTCGAGATCTGTATGGCATGAAAAAATGGGTTCCTCTCTTTATTCAATCGCTCGTCAGCGTCGCATTCCTGGCATGGATTTTTTGGAAGGAGGATTTTCGCATGCGGACCTGGCAGGTCTTAACTTCGGCACATCCGGCATGGCTGGCGGCCGGGTTTCTGGTCGCCGGCGTGGGCAACTTGTTCGGTGTTGTTCGGTGGGGAATATTCCTTCGAGTTCTTGGAATCCGGCTTTCCGCATGGGAGGTGCTTCGCCTGAGTTTCGTGGGCCTGTTCTTCAATACTTTCCTTGTAGGCGCGGTTGGCGGCGACGCCGTTAAAGTCGTGTGGCTCGCCGCAAAGGGCCATCGGAAGACAGCTGCGCTGCTTTCCGTTCTCATGGACCGGATGAGTGGATTCGGCGCGCTGATCCTGTGTTCGCTGATTTTTATGCTCTTGCGTTTGGATTGGCTAATGCGGAGCGCCGTGGTCGCTGGTCTGATCAAGGGAGTATTCATATACCTTGTCGCGGTGGTGGCGTTGATGGCGTTTTCTTTCTTGATGAGCGCGAAGGGCCTAACTTGCCGCTTGCCGCGACGCTTTCCGGGCCGGGACATCATCATCGAGTTCACCGAAGCCTATTTTCAATTTGTAACCTCCTGGAGGCAGACATTACTGGCCTCTCTGCTCTCGGTGGTGATACTGCTAGCGCACTTTTTGACATTTTATTTGAGCGCTCTCGCTTTCGGATTGCGAGTGCCTGTAGGAGAGTTCTTCGCTTTTATGCCCGCGGCGGACATCATTTCAGCCCTTCCGATCAGTCTCGGTGGTTTTGGCGTACGCGAACAATTGTTTGCGACGGTTCTGGGTGAATTGTGGGGCGCTCCGGCGGCCCAAGCGGTCTCTATTTCCCTGGCAGGCGCATCGCTCTCGATGCTGTGGGGGTTGTTCGGCCTGGCCTTGTTGCCGGCTTATCATCAGGCTGTCGGGAGGGCGGTCAGGGCATGAACTCACCGCTGCGCGAAGCCGCCACACGCTACCGACCGTGGCCGAACTTATACTGCTATGCCGTCGGAAAAATTGCTTTCGACCCCGCGTATCCCGTCGTTGCCTCGATGTTGCGAGACTCGCAGCGTCCCTTGCTCGACCTGGGCTGCGGCATGGGACTGCTTGCGTCATACCTGCGAGCAAACGGCCATCGCGCACCCATCCTTGGTTTGGATGTGGATAAACAGAAAATCGACGTCGCACAGCAGGTACTCTCCGGAAGGATGGAGGAATTCCACGCAGCTGATGCCATGAATTTTCCCGAGCATTCCGGTGATATCGTGATGCTCGATGTCCTTCATTACTTCACCGATCAAGAACAACAGCGTCTGCTCAAGAAGATCGCCGCGAGCATCGCGCCAGGTGGGATTGCTCTAATCCGGCTTGCTCTAAACGAGTCCAACTGGCGGTTCGCTGCTACAAAGCTTGAGGAATGGTTTGTTCACTTCAGTCGCTGGATTCCGAAGTGCGGTTGGAATTTTCCAACGCGCGATGAAGTTTTGTTCCCGTTCCACGAAGAAGGTTTCGCTGGCGATGTTAGTCCGATGTGGGGCTTGACTCCCTTCAACAGTCATCTGTTCACCTTCACACGGAAAGACGGATGACGGGGAGCCGGGAGCGGGGGGCACAGGACCTCAAAAATAACCTTTCCGCATCAGAGCCTTCGAGTTATTCGTGGAACAAGGGAGATAAGTTTGCCATGAAGACTGTGAATCAAATACTCGGTGAAAACCAAGCCCTGCGCGGTGCGCTGCGGGTGCTTACGGGCGAGACAAACTCAGGAAAGCGCGCCATCTACATTTCGGGAAATCCGGCTGGTTTCCGGTTGCTGGCTGAAATTTTGCAAGCTCAAGCCGATTCCGTCGGAAGTGGCGGAGGCGAGTCCAGGTATTTCTTCAAGCTGGAGCGCGACTCGGGATCGCTGTTCTTCGCGACGGATGATTCGGTGGAAGTATTCGAAATTCATTGCGAAGATCATTTTCCTGAAAAGCACGAGACCTCGGCCTATAGACACAAGACTTGACTGAACTCTGCGCGCAAGCGTGGAGACTGCTTTTCCCTCGGCAAAGACCCTGGGGACATCGACGCTCCGGCTTGTTGACGGCTTATCGGGCCACGTAGTTCGCCGCGAGAGCCTCGAACTCCTTCACTTGGTTTGATGCCCAAGCACTGTCCTTTCCAAGCTCCTTTGCGAGAAGGCTGGCCGTTACCGGCGCTGCTTCAATGGCAGCTCGGGCATCAAGGAGAAGGGCGCGGGTTCGACGTGAGAGCACATCCTCGACGGTAAGCGCCAGTTCATCACGCGCTGCCCAGACCACGCTGGCTTTGATGTAGGCCAGGCGGGGATGGAGCAGTTCGGCCAGAGTTGGGTCTTCCGCTGCGAGTTGCTCGACCTTGGCAGCATCGGTGCCATAAACTGCCAGATGTTCTGGAAGGGGCGCGGCATTGGGACTGCGCCAGGCGTGAAGCTGGAGGTTCTCCGTGACGCACGGTTTGTTGTCGAAGCTGCCAATAAGCGATGCGTGGTTGAGGGTGTCCTCGGCCATCTTGCGGTAAGTGGTCCATTTTCCGCCGACAATGGTGAGAAGACCGGAATTGGAAACGAGGATCTCGTGATTGCGGGAAATGGCCTTGGTAGCGCCGCCTTCCTTCCCAGGCGGGCGCACGAGCGGGCGCTGGCCGGCAAATATGCTCAGGATGTCTCCCTTTTCGGGATCGCGAGCTAGATAACGGGCAGCATTGCGAAGGATGAAAACAATCTCCTCATCGAGCGCGCGAGGCTCCAGTTCGGCTTTATCCATCGCTGTGTCCGTGGTGCCAACCAGGACCTTTCCGTGCCAGGGAATGACAAAGAGGACGCGCCCATCATCAGTATGCGGAACCATGATGGCCGAGTTGCCTTGGAGAAATTCGCGGTCAAAGACAAGATGCACGCCCTGGCTCGGCTGGACGGCACGCGTAGCGGTGGGTTCATCCATCAGACGGATTTCGTCGGCGAAAATTCCGGCGGCATTGATGACGACGCGCGCTTTGAGTTCGTAGCTCCGTCCGGTTTCTTCATCCTTACATTGAACGCCGTCCACCATTCCCCCGGATTTTGTGATTCCAGTGACGGGCACGTAGTTGAGAACGCAAGCGCCATGATCGACGGCCGACTGAGCCAGAGTGATCGCGAGGCGGGAGTCGTCGAACTGGCCATCGAAATATTCGACACCGCCAAGGAGATGCTCCGGTTCGATGTTCGGAATTCGGGAAAGGGTCTCCTCGCGCGAGAGCATTTTCGACCGCGCGAGATTCAACCGGCCGGCCAAGGCGTCGTAGACTTTCAGCCCGATTCCAAAAAATGGCCCCTCCCACCACTTGTAGCGCGGAACAATAAAGGAGAGGTGATGGACAAGGTGAGGGGCGTTTCGATGGAGCAAACCGCGCTCGCGCAGGGCTTCCAAAACCAAGGGAATATCGCCTTGTTCGAGATAGCGAACGCCGCCGTGGACGAGTTTGGTACTGCGGCTCGAGGTGCCTTTGGCGAAGTCGTGGGCTTCAAGAAGGGCGGTGCGCAGGCCGCGCGTGGCGGCATCCACAGCCGCGCCAAGACCGGTCGCCCCGCCACCAACGATGATCACGTCCCATTCCCGTTCGTGTTCGAGAGTTCGGAGGAGTTGTTGACGATTCATGAAAATGGCAAAAATTAGGAATTTCGGGCTACTTCCCAATTTCGAGCACTTTTTGAGCGACCGCAAGCGCACCACAGTGCTGATCGTACACTATGGCGCGCGAACTCGTCGTGCCCTGGTCAATAGCAAGACCCTACTTCATGAGGGGGAAGGTGATTAATATTTGCCAAAGGAGAGATAGAGAAGGCCTGCGATTATGCCCCCAACCGGCGGCGCAAGGACCGGAATCCAAGAATAACCCCAATCGCTATCCCTCTTTCCGGGTATGGGCAGGATGGCATGGGCGATACGCGGTCCAAGGTCGCGGGCGGGATTGATTGCATAGCCCGTGGGTCCTCCCAAGGAAAGACCGATAGCCCAGACGAGAATTGCTACGGGAACGGCTCCGAGAGCACCGAGATCGACGGGAACGGACGCGCCGCTTAGAGGAAACTCAAACGCGGTTTTCATTCCGAGCACCGCGAAAACCAGGACGAAGGTGCCGATGATTTCGCAGAGGAAATTGGCCGGTGCATTCCGAATGCCAGGTGCTGTGCAAAAGACGGCGAGTTTAAGCGATGGGTCTTCGGTTTCCTTCCAATGCGGAAGATAGGCGAGGTAAACAATCACCCCGCCGACAAATGCTCCAAGCATCTGCGCGATGATATACCCGGGAACCTGGCCCCAGGGAAAGGCGCCGACCACTGCGAGCCCAATGGAGACGGCGGGATTAATGTGCGCGCCGCTGATTCTCGCAACGACGGCGACACCGATGAATACCGCGAAAGCCCAGCCAGCGGTTATCACTATCCAGCCGGAGTTTTGGCCTTTGGATTTGTTGAGGAGCACACAGGCGACCACTCCGTCGCCAAGGATGATTAGAAACATCGTTCCAACGAATTCACCAATTAGGGGGGTCATAATGGTAGTATTAATTAGCATCTTTGCTCCTCAATCCAGATCATGCAAGAAAAATCCTGGCCCTTCGAATGACGCGATATTAAGAAAGATCTCCCGCGAATCAAGAACAAGGAACGATACTCCAGGATCCCGGTTGGCATCATTGGCTGCGGTAACATAAAGCAAGATTTACGCTTTGGCCGGACGGAAGTTCGAGGGCATCGAGCTTGTTGCCTGCGCGGATATCGACGTTTTCCGTGCCAGAGCGCTAGCCGAAGAGGAGGGCATCCCACGCGCGCTGGACGTATTGCAATTGCTCGCCGACCCGGGAATCGTGCTTATACAAAAAGGGTGGAGGGCCGCTCTTTGACATGGGACCCTACTATCTGGCCGCCTTTACGGCGCTGCTTGGTCCCGTGAAACGCGTCACCGGCTCGGCGCGGAGCAGCTTTAAACAGCGCGAGATCACCAGCCAACCGCTCGCCGGGACGCTCATCGACGTGGACGTGCATACTCATGTGAGTGCCGTCCTCGATTTCGACTCGGGCCCGGTCGTGACATTGACGACAAGCTTTGACGTGACCGGCACGCGACTTCCGAAAATTGAGATCTTTGGTTCGGAAGGCACACTCGCCGTTCCGGATCCCAATACCTTCGGCGGTCCCGTCTGGCTTCTTCGGCGCGGAGAGAAGGAATGGCGGGAAATGCCGTTGGAGTTCGGCTATGCGGAGAACAGCCGCGGCATTGGGGTCGCTGATATGGCGGCTGCGATCGCCGCCGGCCGTGAGCATCGGGCCAATGAACGCCTGGCCTATCACGTGCTGGATTTGATGCACTCGATCGTCGATGCTTCGGAAACCGGCCACCATATTGAGATGCGGAGCGCCATGTCACGGCCGGAGCCGCTACCGCAGGGCTTGCCGGCGGGAAAAGTCGATTGTTAGAGCAAATGCGGAAATTTATTTTGGCATTTGCTCTAGCAGGCTGTCGGACTTGGAAGTCCGAGTGGAATTTCTCCTCGAAAACCCACCGTGCAAAGAGGGCCAACCGCCCGACATCCTGCTAAAATCGGCACTTCGTGCCAAAAAAGACCCAAAATCCGTGTTTTTTCTCCGCGAAGCGGAGTTCCAGCAGCCTGTCTGAAAAGGCGGGTTCATTTTTTTCGACGATTCTCATACTTCAAATTTCGGCTTCATTCGAAGTCCGACAGGCTGCTAGACGGAGGGCTTCATCCCGTCGAGAGGACCCGCGGATTTCCAGCGAATTTTTTTTCGAGGACGAGTCTTGTGCCGCGCCGGCGCGGTTCGTATTTCACGTAGTCGAACACTTGGCGAATGATGTGCACTCCAACGCCGCCGGGCCGGACATCTTCGAGATCTCGGCTGCGTATGCACTTGGGATCGCATGAGCGCCCGTAGTCCCGCAGAATGAAGCGCACGCGGTCGCGCAGACGTTCCATTTCGAGCCGGACTGGCTTTCCATTGTGACCGTAAGCGTGACGGATAATGTTCGTGCACGCCTCGTCCAGACCCAGCACCAGGAGCGCGATTGAGCACTCGTCGAAGCCGCATTTTTTGAGAAACGACTGTACGCAGCGGCGTACTTCTGCCAGTTGGTAGGAATCGCTGGTGAAGGTGAATTTGAGTTTCACGCCAATCCTCCCGCGAGGATCGTAAGATCATCGCTCTGTCTTCTCGCGCCGCGGTGTCGCCTTTCGCACTCGATCAGATGGTTCACGATCGATTGGGGCGACGCGAACTTCCGCCCCGCGAGCGAGGAGATGATTTTTTGTTCGAAGAACGCTTCATCAACCGGATTTTTTGATTCCGAAAGCCCGTCGGTGTAGCAAATGAACCAATCGCCTGGGTGAAGATCGATCTTGCCTTGCCGATAGGCAACCTTCGGCAGAATGCCCAGAGGCAGGGAGCCGTCCGTCTCAATCTCGCGCGCCGAGCCGTCCGCGCGGAGCATGACTGGCTTGCAATGGCCGGCGCTTGACAGTTCGATTCTGCCAGCGGACGGGATTATGCGTCCCACAATGGTCGTGACAAACATACCGCGGACGATGCGCTCACTGAGCGTCGAATTCAACCTGACCAGAGCATCGGACGGACTTGTCGTCGTGGCGAACACAAATTGCATGGCGCTGAGGGTTTGCGCCATCAGAAGCGAGGCGGAAATGCCCTTGCCCGAAACGTCGCCGATCGCGAAGTAGGTTTCGTAGGGGCTGCGGACAAACACGTTATAGAAATCCCCGCCCACATTCGATGCTGCCTGGTTGTGGGCGGCAAAAATGGCTCCGGGGATGCGCGACGGAATCGCGCGCGCGAGCAGTTCCCGCTGGATATCGCTGGCGATGGCCAGATCCCGCTCGACGCGCTCCTGGGCGCGCATGCGTTCGAGTGCACGCAGCTTTTCGATAGCGGTGGCTGTTAGATTTGCATAGGCGGTGAACCCTTCAAGTTCCTGTTCGTCGAAGCTTTCCTTGTCGCGCGGATTGAGGATCTGGAGCACTCCGATGACTTCGCCGTGATGCTTAAGCGGGGCGCACAAGATCGACCGCGTTCGAAAGCCGGTCTGCAGATCGGCCTCTTTGTAAAATCGGGCATCAGCGTAGGCGTTCGGAATCAGCAAGCTTTCCCCATGGGTAAGCACCCATCCCACGATTCCCCTGCCGCGCGGCACAGAAATCCTTGGTTCGATGAACTGTCCTTCAGCGGACGATGTAATGGCGAGTTCCAGCGCGCCAGTCTCCTTATTCACGAAGAAGAGTGAAGCCGCTTCGGCGAGAATCACGCGCCGCGCGACATCAAGAATTGCCCGGAGGAGCTCATCATAGTCGGTGATGGAATTGATGAGACCGCTGACTTCGACAAGACCTTTGTAGATGTTTAGCGATTTGCGGAGCGATTCAACTTCCGCCAGCATGCTTCACTTTTCGCATTCAAGCCGGCATACTGCCAGCCGGATTTTTGCGTGGAAAACTCGACCGTTGTGCGTGATGGTTTTCGGCGATGGCAAAATTCTTAACGCTTGCATTTAGCTTGTGGTTTGTCGCCGCTTCGGCGTGGGCCGATGGCGGAACGGCATACTTGGCGCTCAAGGCTGCGCAAAAGGGTGCGGATGGCTCGGCGAGCCTCATTGCGGTTACGGGCGAACGGGGCGCGCCTCAGCCGCAAGAGTGGAAGGTAATTTTCAGCGACCCCGCGGCAAGGGGAGGAATTCGAGAGATCGTGACTTCCGGCGACGTGATCGTTTCGCAGCGAACGCCTTTGAAAGGCTACACGGGCGTGGGCTCTGAGCCGGCGATTGCCCTTACACGCGTGAACCTTGATTCGGACGGCGCGTTTGAAATCGCCAACAAGCAGGCCATCGCCAGGAAAATCGGCTTTAGCTGGGTGGATTATACTTTGCGGGCGAACGCCGTCGGAGGCGCCCCGATGTGGATTCTTCGGCTTTACGATAGCATGGGCATAAGAGTCGGCGTGATTCAGATCTCCGCCGAGAACGGCTCTTTGATCATGCCGCTGGAAGCAAGCGAGCCGCCGCCTACTGAATCTGTTGAGCAATTCAGCGACACATCTCCCGGCAAGGAAATCGAAGGCGTCATCGGCAGGGTTGGCGGAACGGTCGAAGGTGTAGCGAATGCCGTGAAAGACACGACGCTCCGGACCGTGGGAACGGTTCAGGAATTTCTCACCGGCGAGCGGACCATTGGACCAAAAGATGAGGATGATCAATAGCGGCTCACGTTGCGAGAATTCGCGCCTTTGACGAGCCATGGGCCCATTTGAAGCAATCGTCGTTCTGATCATCGTTGGCTTTCTGATGCTCGCGGCGGAAGTGTTTGTACCGGGCATGGTGCTGGGATTGCTCGGAGGATTGTGCCTTTCGGGCGCGGTGATCGTGGCCTTTATTTACTATGACGCCGTCACCGGCTCGATAGTTTTCGCCGGCGTCTGTGTGTTCACCGTTGCGGGCTTCCTTGCGTGGATGGCAGCGTTTCCGCACACTGCGATCGGGAGAAAAATCATGCTGCAGAAAAGCCATGCGAAAGGCGTCGGAGAGCGGGCGTCTCCCTCCGAGCTGCTCGGAGCGCAGGGGCGCTCTCTCACACCGCTGCGCCCCGCGGGCACGGCATTCATCGACGGCATGAAGGTGGACGTCGTGGCGGAGAGCGATTTCATTGCACGTGATGAGCCAATCGTCGTGGTTCGCGAAGAGGGGCTGCGGATTGTTGTTCGAAAAAAGGTGTAGCCGGATTGACGCTAATGCATAAGCTTTGCCGCCAAAACTCGACCCAATGAATCTTTTCGTTCTCATTCTCGTCGGCATTGCCGCCGTCATCGGTGTGGTGCTGGTGTTGATACTGGCCAACTTCTTCGGCGTGTGGCTTCGCGCAAAAATCGCAGATGCGCCTGTGGCATTTGCCAAGCTCATCGGCATGCGTCTGCGCCGGGTTCCCGTCGGGCTTATCGTTGACAGCCGCATCACGGCGGTGAAGGCCGGATTGCCGCTTGATACCGATTCTTTGGAGGCTCACTTCCTCTCGGGGGGAAACGTCGCGCATGTCGTGCTGGCGCTCATCGCCGCGGACAAGGCGGGCATCACGCTCGACTTTAACCGTGCCTGCGCGATCGATCTCGCCATCAAAGGAACCAGCAAGACCGTGCTGGAAGCTGTGCGCACGAGCATCAATCCGAAGGTCATCGACTGCCCAAATCCTCAGCAGTCCGGCGGGAGGGTCACGATCGACGCGGTAGCCCGCGACGGCATCGGGGTGAAGGTGCGCGCCCGGGTGACAGTGCGCTCGAATCTCGACCGTTTCGTCGGTGGCGCCACGGAGGAGACCATCATCGCGCGGGTCGGCGAAGGCATCGTAACATCGATCGGTTCCGCGGTTTCCTACAAGGACGTTTTGGAGAATCCAGACCGCATTTCGAAGGTCGTACTCCAAAAGGGCCTCGACAGCGGCACCGCATTCGAAATTCTTTCGGTGGACATTGCCGACGTCGACATTGGCGAAAACATCGGGGCAAAGCTTCAGGCCGAGCAAGCCGAGGCGGACAAAGTCGTCGCCCAGGCCAAGGCGGAGATGCGGCGAGCTGCCGCAGTAGCCAGCGAGCAAGAGATGAAGGCGCGCACGCAGGAGATGCAGGCGAAGGTCGTCGAGGCTGAAGCCCAGGTGCCTCTGGCAATGGCCGAAGCTTTTCGCAGCGGCAACCTTGGCGTCATGGATTATCTTAGGATGAAAAACCTTCAGTCCGACACAGGCATGCGCGAGGCTATAGCGGGAACGGAGAAGCCCGGGCAGGGCCATTGATGGCGGACGGCAGAAGCTCACCCGCAAATGGAACAGCTCGTCATTATTCTGCTGATCGCATTGATCAGCTTCATTAACTGGCTCGTCAAGAAATCGGCTGAGCTGCGCGAAGCGCGCAAGCGGGAACAGGGCGCCGCCAAGAGTGGCGAGAGCTTGCGAAGCGAACCGCCGCCGCCGCCCGAGGCCGAACCTGAGATATCCATGCGCCGTTTGAGGGAAGCGCTGGGGCTGCCTGACGAAGCGCAGCCACCCGCTCTTCCCAAAAGGATGGAACAGCGCGTTCCGCCGCCACTAGTGCCACCGCCGCCGCCGCGGCGCCCTCCTCCTGCAAGGCCGGTTATTTCCCACGTTCCAGTCGCCCGTGCTCATGAAGAGTATCGGTTTATTGAAATGCCTCACAGGATCGGTAAGCCGGCCGCCCCGAGGATCGAAGTTGCAGCGAGTACGTCGCGCATGCGGGAGCTCCTCGGCTCGACCGGAGGTCTGCGCGACGCGGTGGTGCTGTCCGAAATCCTGGGTCCGCCGAAATGCCTGCGCGCGGCACAGGGACAGTTACTCAAATGACTATTGTTTTCTCCGAATTGCGTGACGCCTTGCGAGAGCGGCTGAGGGTTGTGGCCGATCACGAATTGCGCGATCGCGACCCTCAAACGCATCTTGATCAGCTCAAGTCGGCGGCCTCCCGGCTGGATGCGGCCATTGCGCAGCTTCCCGCCCAATGCGATCCGGACTTGCGCCATTACCTCAACAGGCAAAGCTACCTCAAGGCGCTGGCCTGGCTGGAGAGCCAGAATTCATAGCTCGATAAGTCCGTCGGTGTCGGATAGTCCGTTTAGCACTGCGGCTCTATTTCTCGAAGCGGTTCCGCCTTTCGATGTTCGCCACTTTCTTCTTGCCAAGCGAATCGAGGTTGCCTATTGGAGACCGGCAAGATGAAAGCTGCCTTCTCCCTGCTGGTCTTGATCGCGACGATTAATTTGGCGCGTGCGAGTGCCGGACCGCCGCCTTTTACCAACCAATCGCCCTTGCTAAGCGGCACGGATGGAACTTATCAGGCGGTTGCTTCAGGCGTTAACCTTACGGGCGTATTCTCGTTTGTGATCAGCGGTGGGCTTCAGACATCCGATCAGAGCACGACTATTAACGGCTGGGTCTTCTTTGTCGATGGGAACATTTTTCAAGGCTCGGTTGTCGCGGCGATTTCCCAGTCGAAGGTCGTTGGCATTCTTAATGGGGGAGCGACCACACTACCGTTCGAAACAGGTGAGCCTCTGACTCTCCCTTCGGCATTTGTCGTTCCTGGCAACACGGCGTCTGGAGAATTTAGTGGCCATATTGCGTTGAAGTCTCCTGAAGGCGCATTTGGAGGCGATGGCTCTTTGGAGGGAACGCCCGAGCGAACTGATCAGCTTGTGTTTATTACTGACCCTACTGTTACCGAGGTTGTTCAGACTGGTACTACCACCACTACTACTACTTCCCCTAGTACAAACTTCCAACCCGTTTTTCCCATAGTAATTCCAGGGACGGGAATCGCCAAAACCCGTTTCGAGTTCCACGGGACCCGCGTCTCTATAACACCTGCCACCCCTCCGGCTGCGCCTGCTCCTGCTCCTGCTCCTTCTCCTTCTGCGTAAGGACGTTAGCGTAACCAACGGGCCGGTGATGCCCTCATTTTTCATCCGGATTTCTCGAGGGTTCTTCCCTTTTCCTCGCTTCGGTGCAAGGGACTTTCAGCGTCAGAGATGTGGTGCCTGCGCTCGGAGGCTTCGTCTTGCGGCTTTCACGCTGACTGAACTTCTCGTTTCGATCGGAATCATTGCGATTCTGGCCGCATTGGCGATTCAGGGGTATTCGAAAATTGCTGCCTCCGTCGCAAAAGGGAAGTGCATTGGAAACCTGAGAAACCTTCATGTCTGTTTTGCGGCATACATTCAGGACAACGGTTATTGGCCCCAGCAGCCCGATTTTTCGAGCGCCTACTCGCAACAATATCAGGATTGGTGGCTAAAGACGATGGATCCATATACGCAGTCCCGCGAAGTGTGGAAGTGTCCGCTCTTGAAAAAATTGGGAGCATACGACTCCGAAGGCAAAAGATTGGAAATTCATTACACTCCGACGCGGTTTGATGCGAGGCCCACGACGCCTTATCGCTGGGAAAAGCAACCCTGGCTCATTGAGGTGAGCAACATTCATGGAAATGGCCCTCTGCTCTTGATGCCGGATGGGAGCATCAGGAATCTCACCGACTTGGTGCCCAACTTCTATGGAACGAAGGGTTGATCACCCTTTTTCCTGTGCGACCCAGTCGATCGCGAAGCGGACCATCTCGCTTGCGTCCTTGAAGCCGAGCTTCTCTTTGATGTGAGCGCGGTGAGTTTCGATGGTTTTCACGCTGAGATGGAGTTCGGAGGCGATTCCCTTGGTTCCCAGGCCGCGTCCCAGCAGCTCGAGCACTTCGAGCTCCCTGTCTGAGAGTTTGTCCACGGGAGAGCCCATGCCGCCCTCCGCGGATTGCACGGCTTGAAAGATGAGGCGTTCGCTGAACTCCGGGCTGACATAGATTTCCCCCTTAAGCACTTTGCGCAGCGCGGCGAGGACATAGGTCAGAGCTTCGGCCTTCATGACGTAGCCCAGGGCCCCAGCTCGCAGCGCCCGAAGAGCGTAGAGCGACTCATCGTGCATCGAGAGCATGAGGAGGGGCAGATTGGGCTGTTCGGCTTTCATCAGTTTTATCAATTCGATGCCGTTGGTTCCGGGCAAGGAAATGTCCAGCAGGGCAACGTCCGGCTCGAGCGTTCTCATTGCGTCGAGAGCGGAAGGCGAAGAGGACGCCTCACCGCACACAACGAGATCCGTCTCGGCATTGATGAGCGCGGTGATGCCGTAGCGAAAGACAGGATGATCATCGACGATCAGAACGCGTTTCTTGAGCGGTTCGGAAGAGTTGCTCATCTTGTTGGAGCTCATGATGTGTAGGAAACGTGCAGGTAACGCGCGTCCCAACCCGGCTGTGAAACTTGACGCGAAGGTGGCCGTGGATGGCTTGTGCACGATAGCGCAAGGTCTTTGACGCAAGATGATCTGGATCGGTGGTTAAGGGACCCTCTTTCATGCCATCGTCGGTGATGTCGAGTCGGATCGAGCCGCCTTTTTCGGAAAGGCGGATAGAAATTTTGGTAGCGCCCGTCTCTTGTGATGCATGAACCACGGCTTCCTGGGCGATACGATAGGCGTGTAGCGCTGGAGCGGCATCGATGGGCGCATTTTCTTCGCAGCGAAATTCGCAAGGGACCATGTGACTAACCCGAGCGGCGAGCCCCTTTAGCGCGGCCGGCAATCCTCCCGATTCAAGCTCGACAGGGTGAAGGTCCCGGGAAATGTCGCGAACCTGAGTGACCGATTCATTGACCAAACGGGCCAGGTCGTGCAGTTGTCCGGCGTGGCGGGATCCTTCACGATCGAGGTCACCTGCAAGAGCCTTTACAGCAAAGGCTGCACCAAGAATGTGCTGGCACAGGTAATCATGCATTTCCCGACCGATCTTCCGTTGCTCACGCTCCGCGGCATCGAGAAATGCATGTTCCAAGAATTTCAATTCGGTCACATCCCTAATCATCAAAAGTTGCCGGTGATTGGTTGCTGGAATCGTACACGTCCAGATATCCACCAGGACAGTTTCGCCTGCCTTCGTTCGGCAGGAGGACTCAAAGTGCTTTCCCTGCTGGTCACGCACCGAGGCAAGGGGTTCTTCCAAGCTGCCGTCGGGAGCAAGGAGCGATATTCTGCGTCCGATGATCTCATTCTCTTCCCAGCCGAAAATCAGCTTCCCTGCGGGACTCCAAGAGGTCACTTCGAGCGCGGAATCTACTGTAAACAGGGCGATCTGGCTCGCTTCGAGGAGACACAGGACAGCGCTGCTCTCGTCGAGCCCTGTCCCCTCCTTGGCGCCGAAACTGTCGTCGGAAGTCATCTGCCAAGAACTACAACAGCTTATGTCAAAAGTCTTCGGCGATCTAATGCTCATAAAGTTTTTTACTCTTCAGTGCAACGATCAAGAAGGTAAGCGCCCAACTGAGCATAAAATTCCTTTCTGTTTTCCTTGAATCGCTCCCCAGGCCGGAGCCGGGCGTATTTTTCAGGCAAATTGCCTTTCCTGAGGTATTTCTCAGGGGAAGCCCGAGCCTTGCAGGGAAACTTTGTTTCTCAAGCGCGATCTATCCATGAAATCGGGGTTCGATTTCAAGTCCGGCATTTGCTCTAGCTTGTCTTCGATTATGAAAACCGTAACAAATGAGGCAAGTTTTCTGAATCCGCAGATGAGGCAGATTGACGCAGATGGAGAAAAGGACAAGCAGACTGCGCAGGGACAGTTGTAGAGGCCCTTGTGACAAGGGCCTGTGAGAGACAGGCGGTTGGCACAACCGCCTCTACAACGGCACCGGGCCCACCATTCGATTACAGGCGTCTGGTCTTCAATCTGCGTCCATCAGTTTCATCTGCGGATTGTTCGACCAATCCTCGTCGGTTTGAGGCGAAGCTTCGCTAGACCTTCTCCGTAATTTGCGAGGCAGCCTCTTGCAAAAGGGCATCGAGATCGTCCGGGAGGAATGGCTTCGTCAAGTGATGCTTGTAGCCAGCGGCAAGACTTTTTTCACGATCCGAGCTGGTTCCAAAGCCGCTCATCGCGATTCCGAACGGTTTGGGCGTCATCTGGCGGATCAATTGCCATCCATCGCCGTCTGGAAGCCCAATATCGCTGATCAAGACATCGAAGTTGGAAGAAGAGATCACCTTAATGGCGGAAGCCATATCCCGCACGCCGCAGACCTCATGCCCCAGCTGCTGAAGATACCGTGTCAGGTAAGTCAGGCTATCTTCGTGGTTTTCAACAAGGAGAATTCTCAAGCGACTGAAGAGGACTTCATCAAGTAAGCGTTCGATAAGAGACTGTTGCAAGCTCGAAGAATGAATGTTGCGCCTTGATTTGGCCAGACTTCGCGCGGTTAGCCGTCCATGATATAACTCCGCAGTGGCCTTTTTCGCGAGAATTGAAGACCGCGAGAGCGGCCCGTCACGATACCTCTAGAACGCAAAGAAAATTATGGTAAAGAACAGTATGGATAAACCCGCTCGAAAATCGGGCAAACAGCGTCTCAAAGAGGTGGCTTCTGACAAACCGAAGCCATTGCAAGAGAAAAGCTCCCTCAAGGAAGCCGGCGAAAAGATGAGGTCGCTTCATACCAATCGATTGCCGGTTGCATCGGGTGATCGTCTGGTTGGTTCTCTGGAGGGCAAGTACCCTGAACGGAAGGCCGCCGGCTTTGGCCATGATCCCGAGACGACCTCTGTTCGCGGAATCATGTTGAAAAAGGCGTATTATTGCTTCGAGAATCAATCGGTGGATGAGGCACGGGAAATCATGCGCGAGCATGACCTCCAATATCTGCCCGTTGTGGACGAGAATATGCGCATCATTGGTGTCGTGGCGCTGAGTGATCTTGCCGCAAATGGGCGCCGGCGCCGAAAGAAATAGGCATGAGCTCTCAAGCTCCGGCCGGCGGACCGGAGGGAGAATCCAAAAGAGGCTCCCGGTCCCTCTCAGCATCTCCAGATGATCGGATCTCGGAGCTTTGCTTTCGGATAAACTCGTAAAGCTTTACGGCGCCGAAGAGTATGATGAGCGGTTTGAGGGAAAGTAAGAAGAGTCTTGCGACAACGCTCAGAATCCAGGTTATCGGGAAGAAGCGCAGCAGGTAACCCACCGCCGCGGCAATGGAGACGGCAACCAGCGGCGTGGAGCGGACTTTGTCCTCAAAATCATGCAGGCCTTGTGTCAAAGTTTCGTTGAGGGATGCGCAGCCTTTTTTAAGAGAGGAATCGAGCGAGTAATTTTCAGAGTTCATAGATCACCACCATTTCAGTTTCTTTCCGACTTGCTGCGCTTGGTCCAGGAATGCCGCCTGGCACCAGGGTACGGTAAGCTTTTTCGGTTGCGGAAGCTTTTCAGCGAGTTGCGGAAGTTTCTCGGCGAGTTGCTCATACGCGGCCTCAAGCCACTCTTTCGCCGCTTGCACGGCATCCTTCTTCTTTCGCTCGCGACGGCTCAACAAGGCCCCGAGGAGCGCTCCAACTACAAGCGCCACCAGGATCAGTGGAAGCGGATTTCCCCGGGCGGGCTGCTGGCCACTCTTCCAAGCGTCTTGCGCTTTGTCGAAGTCGGCGAAGTCTGCGGACGATTCCGGGTCGGGTCCATATTCGGAAGGCGGGTTTTGCATAATGTTATTCGTTTTTCGGCTGCCGGGTCGGCTGCGGTTGTTTTTTTGCATTATATTATGGCATCCCTCCTTGGCAACTCCAGCGATTCCACTGAATGTTTTTACGACTGCAATTTGAAATGGCTCGATATTGCCGGCTTGAAAACAGCCGGATAAGATCCTGCATTGGCAGGCGCTGTTTGCAAGTTGGGCTTGCCTTTGGCATCGTCTGCGCTTCAGCGGCATTCGGCCAGACGGCTAAACCAACACCCTCACCGAGGGCTAAACCAAAACCTTCCCAGACGGCTAAACCAACAGCCTCACCGACGGCCAAACCAACAGCCTCACTGACGGCCAAACCAACAGCCTCACCGACGGCCAAACCAACAGCCTCACCGACGGCCAAACCAACAGCCTCACCGACGGCTAAACCAACAGCCTCACCGATGCCGGTAGAAGTTTCTGCACTTAAGCCCGAGGATATTCGCGATTTTGACGAAAATCCGCCGGAGGTGCAGAAGCTCTTGCGAACCGCCTTGGAACTGACCGAGCGCAAGCTTGGATACCTTTATGGCTCGGCGGAACCTGCGCGGGGCGGAATGGACTGTTCAGGCACAATCTACTTCCTGTTGCAGGCGGTGGGAATAAAGGACGTCCCAAGATCGGCCAGTGCCCAATACGTGTGGGTGCGCAAGTCGAATAGCTTTCATCCGGTCGTTAGTAATCGTTCGGAGAGCTTTGAATTGGATGCACTTCGTCCGGGAGATCTTCTGTTCTGGGTTGGTACTTATGCTGTGAATACCGACCCTCCCGTGACTCATTCCATGATTTACCTTGGCAAGGCGCGAGCCGATGGGCGTCCCCTTATGGTTGGCGCAAGCGACGGACGTACATACCGCGGCGAGCAGAAATTCGGCGTAAGCGTCTTCGATTTCGTGCTCCCAAAGCCAAATGCCAAGAATCCCGCGA
>JAXIPG010000254.1:0-3014 GCA_045403045.1 Terrimicrobiaceae bacterium | reverse complement strand
CCATACGGGTCTCTGGCTGCTGCCGTTATGCGCCAGGGATTGCAGGACGGGCTGATTCTCGTTGGGGGCGGACAGAACGGGAATGTACTCTCATTCGCACCGCCTTTTGCGATTTCTGACGTGGAGATCGAGTTCCTCGCGCCGAAACTCGAAGACTATCTCGTCTTTTTGCCCGGCTCCATTTCGGTAACAAATGCCTGAAAAACAACCGCCCACGGATACATGAATACAATTTCAATATCGAAGAGAATGAATAGCATCGCCACCAAATAAACCTTCACGCTGAAGCGCGGCTGGGGGTCCTGGCTCGGGTACTACTCCGCACTCATAAGCAGCATCCTTTGCCGCTGTTCTCTTACCCGCCCGGCCAAGGACAAGTTGGCCAGAAGCGTGACCGTGGCGAAGCCTACCGCGACGATCACATGGAGTAGAACCGGAACGTAATCCTCAAGCATCTCTTTCAACATGTATCCGGAGTTGCTCGATCACGGCAATCTCGAAAATTACTGAGGAAGTGGGTAACCAGAGATCGTTCCCGGCTTATACCTCCTCACGAACGTGGTCAGCGTCGGGTCGAAGCCTTGAATGTGCGCGGTTTTCTCGAACAAGCGATCATCTTCAATCATGGCAAAGAGCTTTGGACTGCTGGCGGAAGCGGTCCACGCATTGGCGAAGTTCACGTACAGCGTTCTACGCTCGTTGTCGGCCTCCCGCAGATACTGTATAAGCTGATCGACGCTGGCGATGGCGATAACGTTCGGGTCGTAGGCCCATGGAACTCCCGTGACCGAAAGCGTTATGATGGCTTTCTGACGGGGATCGTAGGGATCGAGGCTTGGACGGGTTATCAGCACGGCCTCCCTCATTGGCTGAAGGGAATGTGTCACAAGCCAGCGACGCTGCGGTTGGGTAACTATGAGGAAAGTGATAACGGCAAGCCCCGCTAGGAGAGGGGCGGCTAAGTGGTGTATGCGGCGAGCCAACGCGGTTACCCAGTCCAGGCCAAGCGCAGCAAATCCGACGAGGCCGGAAAGCGTGAAAAACAAATACCATTCGTAAAGGTAGTGATTCTTGCTGCGCGATACGATGTAGACGAGCGGTCCAGGCAAGAGCAACACGGTCAGAGCAATCCATCCGGCGGGACGGGACAGTCCCAGGCGCAGGGCCCCGAGAATGAGACAAGCAAGCGCCGCCGACCGGAGGAATAGGAACACATGAGGATGCGCTTCGGCTGCCCACTGGAGTTCTTGATAGCCGGCGGATGGAGTGTCCGAATTGTTCCATGGAATGCCGGCGAGGAGATGGGCGCCCATGTTCCTGTGCCAGCGCAGGCCGATCTCACCGAGGGCCCGCTCCGTTTTGAAGTAATTCATCAACTGTGGAACGCATGGCAGCATCAATTGCAAATAGATCATTCCGGCGACGGTACTGGCCACAAGCAGGCGCGGCAGATGTTGCCAGCGCGCATCCCATGTCGAGTGCCGGAGGAGCAACGCGACAGCGCCGCAAAAATTGGCGATCACCACCATGTAGAGACATCCGGGGTAGGCGTAGAGCAACGCGAATTCCGACGCCGCAAACCCCGCCCACCAGCGCCAGCGTCCCGAGTCGATCGCCTGAATCAGACAATAGATCATCAGGGGTCCTAAGAGGAGGGTGAAAGTATAGCCCCGAAGTTCGACGGCGTAACGCACATGCCAGGGATGCCCCGAGAGGAGAAAGGCAGCGCTCACACCTGCTCTTGCAAAGCCAAGACGCTTGAGCAGAAGGGCGAGAGAGGCAACAGACAGGACCCCGGCTACCAGGCAAGGGAAGCGAATCACCGGCTCGCTGAATTGCAGTCCGATTGGTCGGTTCACCGCTCGCCAACATTCCAGGCAAGCCTTGGAAAGAATCGTCTGGAGTTGATGGTTGGCGGGTTTCCAATAGTTCCAGAGCGCGATTTCCCAGGTCGTTTCCCGCAGCTTGGGCTCGCCGGTCTTGTCGCGTCGATACTGACCCAGAACCGCGCGGTTCAGGCTGGAACCTTCATCGTCCCACAGACTTTGCGAAATGCGCTGAATCCCCCAAGAAGCCGTCAGGGCCATCGCGGCGATGACAAATGGCCAAAACCATTGGGGCGTTCTTTGCTCAGGCAGCCATGCGACGGCGGGCCGCCGAGCGGGCTTTAGCCACCATCGCGCGCCTAGGCCGAGCAGGATGAGAAGCGCGAGATTGATCGCTGCGGCCCACCATTCGTAAATCACCACGAAATCGTGGATTCTGAGCGCCTTGCCGGGCTCTAAATCGACGTTCCAAGGCTTTGCGGCGACAAGGAGGAAAATGCCGATTCCGGCAGCGCCAAGGCCGCACAGCAAGCCCGCGCAGACAATCGGAGAAAATCTCGGCGCCTTCAAAAGGCGTAGCGCCACAAGAGTAAAGTTTGACGTGGTGCCATTTTGGTGCCAACTTGCCGGCCAATGAGTAATAACATTTGGCCGAAAATCCGCAAGGTGATGAAGCACGGCAAACCGATGTTCATGGCGGATGCCAGAATCGCGGGCAAGGGTGAGCGCCGATTCTTCAGCACCAACAGGGAAGCCGAGACGTGGGCGCAACTCCAACGAGTGAAACGCCAGAACGAAGGGGGCCGCGCATTCCAAAACGGCGAGCTTGCGGACTTTGGATGGAACGTTCAGGACGCCATCCGGTTCGCGTTGGATCACCTCCGACGCCTTCGGGGCAGCGTTCCGCTCGAACAGGCCATCACCCAGTTTATCGAAACGAAGCAGACGACGGGCCGCAGCGAACGTTATTGCAACGATCTGCGGATGCGGCTCGGAAGACTCCAGCGGGCGTTCCCCGATACCACCATTGCGCGGATCAGCACCCAGGAGCTCGAGGACTTCCTATCGGGCATGAAAGTGGGAGCCGAGACGAGAAACACTCATAGGCGCGATATGAGGACACTTTGGAATTTCGCCGAGAAGCGCGGATGGGCCTTGGGCGTGACGGCTACCAATACCGAACGGGCC
>JAXIPG010000016.1:0-6351 GCA_045403045.1 Terrimicrobiaceae bacterium | reverse complement strand
CCGGACGTCCGCCGGTTTTGAACATGCCGTAGGTAAAGCCTCCCATGTCCAGGTCTTCGCGCGTCCAGCCGAAGAGTGTCGTGTAGAATTTGGCGCTTTCTGCGGCATCGCGGGTCATCAGTTCATTCCAGCTGAATATGCCGGGGGTGGTATCCATTTCGTTTGATGTTTGTTCGCTCATAGGAGTGTCGGGTTGGTCTTTAGAGACTTTGGAGTTGATCAACGAATTGCTCAAGCTCATTCCCTACAAGCGCATTGGAGAGCCGCATGAAATCGGCCGCGCCGCCGCTTGGCTCGCTTCGGATGAACGGCTTTGATGCCTGGGTGCAGACGAGCAATGGAACTTTCCCGATTTCCTCTCAGCGTTATCAACCGGACTTCATCCACCCCGATGGTGTGGGCCGGTTTGATCGATTTTCAACCGGAACCCTAGCCGCGATGGGCTTCTCAAATCGGTGAGGGATTGTTGGTGGAGCAGGAAGTCTTCGTTCCTCGGGGCGCTTCGGTTGCGGTCATGCGGTGGAGCTTAAGCGAGAATGGGCCAGCGTCGCTAATCGTGCGACCGTTTCTTTCAGGTCGCGATTTTCACGGCACTCATCACGAGAATGGGGTGTTCAATTTCTCCGCTGAAGTTGCCGGCGACCGCGTCACATGGAGTCCCTATCCGGGAGTGCTTCAGGTAACCGCGTACAGCAACGGACAATACAGGTCCCAGCCGGACTGGTATCGAAACTTCGCCTGCCCTGAAGGAAGCGCGTAATCGATTCCTGCCGCCGCTTTACGAACACCTGAACGAAGCGGGCCTCGGGCATGTTTCGGAAATCACCGATGCCGAGGCACCTTACACCCCGCGCGGTTGTCCGTTTCAAGCATGGTCCCTCGGCGAGCTTCTCCGACTCGAACACTCGATTCTCAACAAAGAGCGATGAGACCATCGCTCGCTGTCACACGATGGGGCCCATGTCGCAAGAAAGGCGACCGTCGAGTTCGAAACGACGAGAAGCCTGAGCATCGCTTGCGCCTCATGGCAATGCTCTGCGGAAAATGCTATCGCTTTTCCCGCCAACCACCTATTAGTGAAATTCCCAGAGCGATTTGGAAGAGCGGTCACTTGGGACAAGCGCACTGCTAGCGCGTCATTCGTGCGGTGAACGGATCAACCTCCCGCTCTCGATGCTTCGAATTTGCCGATGAAGAAAGATGCCACGATCAATGAACGAGATAAGGAATTGGGCTCCTGTTTCCCGAAATGAGAACCGTGGCCACCAGTTGTAACGCGGGAGTAGAGTCGAATCCGCGGCAGACCGGTGCGACGATTGCCGATCGCAGGCCGTTTCAAGCTATCATCCTCGCAGCCGGGCGCGGCAGCCGCCTTGCTAATGGCACGGAGAGCCCTCCGAAGCCGCTCGCCCGCGTCGGTGGCATTACCCTGCTCGAGCGCACGCTCCTCACGCTCAAGAAGGCAGGCGTGACCGAGTTTGTCGTCGTGACCGGCTATCGCGGAAAGGAAATCCGCGACTCGATCGAGTCTAGCCGTCCGACCCTGCCGATCACCTGGGTTACCAACCCCGAATGGGAGAAACAAAACGGGGTCTCGGTGCTCGCGGCGGAATGCCACGCGCAAGACCGTTTCCTCCTTACCATGGCCGACCACGTGTTCTTTCCGGACACCGCAAAGCGCCTGCTCGAAGCCCAACTTCTCGACGGCGAAGCGTTACTCGCTATCGACCGCAAGATCGCGGCCTGTCCGGATCTCGACGACGCAACCAAAGTCCTGCTCCACGAAAATCGCATCAAGGCTATCGGAAAAAACCTCACCGCTTTCGACGCGATCGATACCGGGATTTTTCATTGCAGTGGCGCTCTGTTCGACGCTCTGCGCAAGAGCGCAAAGGCGGGTGATTGCACGCTATCCGACGGAATTCGCACCCTCGCTGAGACTGGCCGCATGAAAGCCTTCGATATCGAAGGGGAGGAGTGGCTCGATGTCGACACGCCCGCGATGCACGGGCTCGCAGAGACCCTGCTCTATCGCCGTTTGACCAAGCCGCAGGACGGCCCGTTCGCCCGCTGGCTGAACCGCCCGATTTCGCTCCGCGTGACCCGCTGGCTCGCGGAAACACCCATCACTCCGAATCAAATCACGCTGGCGCTATTGGTCCTCGGACTTGTGGCCGCCTTATTGTTTGCCACGGGCGGGTACTGGCCGATGCTGGTGGCGGCCATTCTTTTCCATGCGCAGTCGGTGCTCGACGGCTGCGACGGGGAAATCGCTCGCTTGAAGTTCATGGAATCACGCTGGGGCGGGGTTCTTGATGTCGTGTGCGATGGTGTAGTGACATCGGCGGGGTTGCTTGGCATCGGCATCGGCCTGGCGCGCCAACTGGGGCAATCTGTTTATGCATATCTTGGCCTTGCCTGCGCGCTGACCGCTCTCGGCTGCACCTCCATGCTCTTTGTGCTTGTGAAACGGTCCGGGCGTTTCAGCGGCAGCTACCAATCGATGTCCCCGTTTACGGAGAATCCCGCCACCTCTCCCCACCCTTCGATGGGCCGCCTCACACGGATTCTCGATGGACTTTCCCGGCGCGATTACACCTACCTCGTGCTCGCCCTCGCCGTCATTGGCAAACTCACATGGTTTGTATGGGTGACCTCCTTCGGCCTCGGTCTTTATCTGGCGGGACTGCTGGTTCTCTATGCGGCGTCCTTCCGGTATCAAGGAGTTCAACCCGAACATCCGACGACGAACCCCTCAAAGCCAGGCTATTGATCAGTCCATGGGGCGTCGCCGGCACCTGCACGATTTGATGTGGTAGGCACCGGCTTTTTGGCCTTAATGTAGCGAAGGAGCTTTGGCGGTGACGTTTTCAAGGCGATTGGCGGCGTCGAAGTGCACCACGACAATCTGACTCTGCCGCCAGCGCTCGATTGTTTCCGGCGGAACTCCGAAAGCGACGGCGTGGTCGCGGAGCGGGAGGGCAGGCGCGGGTCGCGGATCGTGGGTGCGGCGCAGCTGCTTGCGCCTCACAAATCCCCAGAAAGTCAGCCACATAACCAGCAACAGGCTGACCAGCGCGAAGTTCCCGATCCGATCCAAGAGCGCGGTCCAGCTCAACGAGTGCGTTTTGGACAACGTGAGGATCGGGTAGCTGAAATAGTCCCACAGCAACTCGAACACCTCCCAAGGCAGGGCGGCGACGAGGATCCAGGCGATGACGGTGAGGATCGTATCGCGCAGCCGGATGAAGGGCATGACCTTGCCGGAGCCGATGATGGGCGGCCAATCTGGTTTGGATGGAGCGGGAGTTTTCATCGAATCCCCCGATCCGGGCTTATCCATGTCCCGCGGGCGCCTCGCGGGCGGAGCAGGGCTTTGGGCAGGTGGCGGCAGCGAGATCGCGCGCCGCGGGCGGGCGCTCGCTCGCAAACCACTAACCGCCGCGGTGAGCAACAGCGGGCGTGAGCCAGCCGAATGCACCGAGCCGGTCGGTGAGGCGGGCGACGGCGCGCGGCTTTGGTGCGACCGGGATCAAGGTGAGATCGGCGATCGCGCCGGGCGACGGCGGGGGTTCCGCGTCCGCGACTACGACGAGCCGCAGGCCGGGCCGCTCGAATTCCACGGTGCGAAACGCGCTCAGCGCCAGCGCTTCGGGCCCGCCGGGCGAGCTCCTGACCACCGCATCGCGCGCGGCGCGCACTTCCCACGGCGTTTCCGGACGAGTCTTTGCCATCGCCGAGACGCGCCAGCCCGGGCGCGTCGTCGATGAACATGCCGCTCACCGGGACGTAGGCGCCGAGGTCGCGGAATAGCGCGCACACTTTCGCCGGATCGCCCAGCGTGCGCAGCGCCGCGCTGGTGGGCAGCCGCACGTAGGCCGCCACCCGCCACGCGACTGGCATTGCCAGGCGAGCCGCGAAAGGATGTCCGCGCGCACGGGCAGCTGGTTCGTCGGAAACCACGTCGCCGCGAGCCGCCCATCCGCGCCGGTGATCGCGGCGTCGAGCACGATGCCCGTGGCGCCGAGCGTGCGCAGCCGTTCGATGGCATGGCCGAGCCGCTCGTTCGTACCCGCGTCGTCACCCGTCCACAGCGCGGCCGGATCGAGCGTGACGAGGCGGCGCGCCGCCGGCAACGGATCCTCGAAGAGCAGATTGCTGACCATATTGGCGAGCTTGGGATCGTTTGTCGGCAGGTAACGGGAGAGGGCCATCGGGTTCGCAACGTCCGCGGGTTCGGGATCGAGGGTGAGCGCAAAAGTGAAGCCGCTCGCTTTCGCCACCTCGATGTCTGTGCCGTTATAGCGCCCGAAGGGCCACGCGATGGCGCGCGGCTTTTTGCCAAGCCGGCTCGCGAGCAGGTCGCGCGACCGCGCCAGCGCTTCGGCGATGCGCCGTCGGAATTCCGCGGCGCTCTCCTAGCCGCGGTCCGGGCTGTAGATGCGCGCCCAGCCGGCGGCCAGTTCGTTGCCCTGCGGGTTGCCGCGGACCCCGCGATGCAGGTTGTAGCTGTGCGAGGCAAACTCGACGAGGCCCGAGCGCGCCATCTCGCGCGCCTCCTCCCAGCTCAGAAACTTCGCGCGGGGCAGGTCGCGGTTGCCGTAGCGGACCGTCGTGTCCATCGGCGCGTCCAGCCACGCGCCGGTGAGCGGGCAGACCGCCGGGATGCGGTACGCGAGGAGCAGCGGGAAGACGCGCGTGTAGAGGCTCCGGTAGCCGTCGTCGAAGGTGATGAGGATGGCGCGCTCGGGCAGCGGCTTTTTACCGAGGCGTGCGGATTCCACATCGTCGAGCGTGATTGCCGTCCAGCGATTGGCGCGCAGCCATTCGAAAAAGCCGATGAGGCGGTCGACGGTCACTGCGTCGTCATCCAGGTCGCCGCGGAAATCGACGACGTCGTGAAAAGCCACGCTGACGAAGCGCTGACCCGCTAGCGCCGGCGTGAGCAATGCCACAAAGAGGCCGATGAGCGCGAGAATAAGGATGCGGAGATGCATGGCTAGAAGCGCAGGTTAGCGCGGATGAAAAAGTCGGCCGACGGCACCACGTCGCATACGGGACGTTGTTACGGTCATTGCGCGAGGTATAGAGTTCCGGGCGCACCGTGAGATCGAAGTGCGGAATGTCCACGACCTTCTGTGCGAAGGTCAGGGTCACGGCCTGCCGGTCGTTGTCGTCGGAGAAATCATACCATTGCGCGCCAAGGGCGAGCGCCCGCGATTCGTGCCAGGCGTACTCGACGCCCACGCCGACAAGATCGGCCGTGATGCCGTTGAGCACCGCGCGCAGCGGCGTGCCGGCGGCAAACTTCTCGGCCTCGCCGCGGAAGGTCCAGTGGTCGGTCGGTGCCCAACGCACGGCGACGCTCCCGCCGGGCTTCGCGAGCGAACCGTGGTTGTACCAGAAAATCGCTTCGAGGGTGAAATCCGGCTGCCGCCACTCAAAGCCGACGCCTTCGCGATACCGCTGTGCGAGCACTTCGGTCACGTCGGCCTGGTAGTACTCCCAGCCCGCAACGAGGCGCCAGCGCTCTGCGATCGGCAGCGAATAAAGCCGCGTGATGAAATCAAAGCCCTTTCCGGGCGAGGCGCCACCGGCCTCCTCTTGTGCGGTGCCCGCCTCGTAGTGAAAGCGAAACTCGGTACGCAACTCCCATGACTCGTAGGCCGCGAGATCGCGCTCCGCGCGTTGCACCGCAACGTCGCCGGGATAGAGCTCCGCGAGTTCGTCGATGCGCTGGCGCGCCTCGCGCCATCGCAAGCGGCGCAGCGCCGATTCCGCGAGGGCGAGCTGCACGCCTTTGTCCTCCGGCGCGAGACTGGCGGCGATGTGAATTTCTTCGTCGCCGCGCCGCGGCCAGCCGCGCCCAGCGGCGACGTCGCCGAGCACGCGACGCAGTTCAGCATTTGCCGGAGCGCCCTCGGCCAGTGGAAGGAGCCGCTGCCATGCCGCGCCCGGCATGTCGGCAAAGGAGCGCGCCTCGGCTGCGAGGACATGGCCTTCGAGCCAATTCGAGTTCGGCCGCGTAACGCGCTGTTCGGGCAGGCGCAGGCCGGGCAGTTCGCTCGCGGCCAGCGCATCGATCTCGGCAAAAGCCGCGCGAAAATTCTCCTCCTCGACGAGCGCGAAGAAGCGCCCGATGTGCGCTTCGCGAAGCTCCGGGTCAGCGCTCAAAACGGCTTCGTAGCCAAGTCGCGCCTCGCGGGGACGGCGTAGCGCGAGGAGCGAGTCCGCCTCGGCTTCGCGCACATACGGCGGGATTTGGTCGCCGTCCGCGCGGAGCTCTTGCGTCTCTGCCACGGCGTCGGCCCAGCGTTCACGCTGGCGCAGCGCCACAACGCGATCACGGCG
>JAXIPG010000038.1:0-40142 GCA_045403045.1 Terrimicrobiaceae bacterium | reverse complement strand
GGCGTCGCGCACGGCGGCGATATCTTCCATTCGCGGAGGAAATCACGAGAGAGGTATGTATGTCAATATAAAATACCGACCCACATTTCAAAATGGCCAAACCCTAGACTCCGCTTCGCGGAGAAAAAACACGGATTTTGGGTCTTTTTTCGGCATGAAGTGCCGACTTTAGCAGGATGTCGGGCGGTTGGCCCTCTTTGCACGGTGGGTTTTCGAGGAGAAATTCCACTCGGACTTCCAAGTCCGACAGCCTGCTAGCCCATCGCATTGATCAATTCATCGAGTCTAATCACGGCAAAGGACGTGGCCGAATCCGATACTGCATAGGGAAGGATGAGCTGTCCCTCATGAATCAAACCTCCACAGGTATAGACAACGTTGGGCACGTATCCCTCACGTTCGTGAGACTCCGGTTTGACGAGTGGTTCGCGGAGTCGACCGATGACACGGGTGGGATCATCGCGATCCAGCAGCACGGCTCCGATGCAGTATTTGCGCATTGCGCCGACGCCATGTGTGAGCACTAGCCAGCCTGCTTCAGTTTCGATCGGAGAGCCGCAATTGCCCAATTGAATGAACTCCCATGGTTCTGCCGGCCGCAAAATGATCCGCGATTCATACCAGAAGTGCGGATGGTCGGAAAACATCACATGGATGTTCTCGTTATCCTGGCGCGAGAGCATGCAGTATTGCCCGCGAACTTTTCGCGGAAACATGGCCATGCCCTTGTTCTGGACCGCGGGACCATTGAGAGTGCAGATCCTGAAATGGAGAAAATCCTCGGTTTCCAGCAACTGGGGAATGATGGTACGGCCGTCAAATGCTGTGTAGGTGGCGTAATAGATAGGACCTTCTCCGTCTCGGAAACGGACAAACCGCGCATCCTCGATGCCATTGCTCTGGCTGGGAGAAACAGGAAAAATGATCCGCTCCGAGATCGGCTGGTCGGAGCCGAATTCCACTTCATAGTTCGAACGCGCGAGGAGGATCATTTTATCACCGATGCGTTGCGCTTCGCGATCCGGATGGTATCGCTTCTGAGTCACGACCACTGAGCGGAGTTGATCGAGCGTGAACGATTTCCCGAGGGAGTTCAGCACTTGCCTGGTAAACTTCGAATCCAAACGCAGCTCGCACAATTTTCGGAGGAAAAGATCACGCTCGTACGCAGCGTATGGGATCGGCCGCGGTTCGGTCACATACCGGGACGCAGCATCGAGCCGAAACTCTCCATTCCGCTCGAGAACGCCGGACCGGAAAGTTATGGACGAAATGTGACCTTCGCCGGTTGCACGCAGGCTCAAGATGATGCGGATGGAGCCCTCGGGAAGGTTGGTCTGATCCGGATGCGGGATAATGCTTGGATTAAAGAGCGCCGCGCTCTCGAGAGAATACTCGCTTGTGAAGTAGGAGCCAATGAGCAGTTTGCGTTCTTCGGACAATGCCCGGTCGCTTGGCAGGTAGCTCTTCACCTGTTCGAAACGCTCCACGAAGATTTCGCGAATCCGCTGATGCCGGCTCCCAAATTCGCGGAGGACCTCGTCCAGAATCGTCAGAATCTGTTCCTCCGGCAGCGAAAGGATTCGCGTGAGAATCGTCAGCGCACGCGGTGCGTCGTTCGGATTGATCGCCTTAGGTCCGGTCATCGTAGGCAGAAAGGGACGCATTAGCACTCGCGCGGGATCCGGACGCAGGATCAGCGGAAGACGGCGAACGGCGATGGCGGGATGACTCACGCGGCGGCGCCCCCGTTCGAGTCGAAGGAAATGGCTATGTCGCGAACTCGGAGCATCTCGACGAAAGAAGAGAATCCTGAAATCGATAGCCCAGTTTTCATTAAACAGTCCACATTGAGTCCCATTCCGGCGATCTCGCGCTCGGCAATAAGAATGTCAAGGGTCGTTGCTGCATTTTATCCCTTGCCGTCGGGTGAAGCGGTGTTAGCATGCCTTCGTGTCGTTTACTTTGAGCAATTTTGTCAGTTTTGCTCTTCGACTCGGGTTGCTCCCGAGCCGACTTACTCTCCTTTCATAATACGGCATAGGCTGCGTTCCCGGCGGGCGTGGTGAGTGCCGCGACCCTTTTCTCCACTCTTCGCCGGACAACCTATTCATCCTATGTCTGACAAAATAGTTATTTTCGATACGACGCTGCGCGACGGCGAGCAATGCCCTGGCGCCAGCATGAACCTGCGCGAAAAAATGGAAATCGCCCGTCAATTGGCTCGGCTCAACGTCGATGTCATCGAGGCCGGCTTTCCAGTGATCAGCGGCGGCGACTTCGAGGCAGTGCAAACCATCGCTGCGGAAATCAAAGGCCCAATCATCTGCGGGCTGGCCCGATGCGTACCAAAGGACATTGACGCGGCCGGCGCCGCCGTCAAACCCGCCGGCGAGCGCGCGCGAATCCATGTTTTCCTGGCGACTTCCGCCATTCATCGGGAATTCAAACTGAAGAAGGCCGAAGAAGAGATCGTCCGGCTGGCCATTGAGGGCGTGAAACGCGCAAAGGCGCTGGTGAAGGATGTCGAGTTCTCGCCCGAGGATGCTTCGCGCACAGAGCCGGAATTCCTGGCCCGCGTTGTTCAGGCCGCTATCGACGCCGGGGCCACCACAGTCAATATTCCCGACACCGTTGGATTCGCCGTTCCGGAGCAATATGCCGCGTTGATCAGCTATCTGCGCGACCACGTGAAGAACATCGATGAGGCAGTGATCAGCGTGCATTGCCACGATGACTTGGGGCTCGCCGTCGCCAACTCGCTGGCCGCCGTCAAAGCCGGCGCGCGCCAGGTGGAGGGCACCTTCAACGGCATCGGCGAACGCGCGGGCAACTGCGCTCTCGAGGAAGTTGTGATGGCCATCAAAACCCGCGGCGAATACTTCACAGGTGTGCACACTGGGATTGTCACCCGCGAGATTCTGAAAACTTCACGGATCATCAGCCGCATGAGCGGCCTGCATGTCGCTCGCAGCAAAGCCATCGTCGGAGAGAATGCTTTCGCTCACAGCGCCGGTATTCACCAGGATGGCATCCTGAAAAAGCGTGAAACCTACGAGATCATGGATCCCGAGGATGTCGGTTGGGGCGGCACCGAACTGCCTCTGACCAAGCATAGCGGGCGCCATGCGATGATCGCGCGCCTCGAGCACCTGGGCTTCAAGTTGACTAACGCGGAAATCGCCAGTGTCTTCGAACGCTTCAAAGACATCGGAGACAAAAAGAAGTTCGTCTATGACGACGATCTGTCCGCGCTGGTCGAAGACTCGATGTCCGTGGGAACCGAAACCTACGTCTTGGACTACATCCATGTCACCAGCGGCTCGACGACGGTACCCACTGCCACGGTGAGGCTGAAAAAAGGGGCGGATACGCTGCAGGACTCCAGCCCGGGAAATGGCGCGGTGGATGCCGCGATGCAGGTAATTGACCGCATCGTCAAGCGCCGCGGCCACCTGGCCCAATACAGCGTAGAGGCTGTGACGCAGGGCCGCGACTCACTGGGCGAAGTGACCCTGAAGGTTGATTTCGGCAACGGCGAATTGATCACAGGCAAAGGCGCAAGCACCGATGTCATTGAAGCGAGCGCCCGCGCCTACATTAACGCCGTCAATCGCGCCGAATTGCTCCACGGGCGCAAACAGGCCGCCGCGCTCGCGCCGATTTGACCTGGGGCTGATCGGCATGGCGGCGTTTGCAGCCGTCGGGGTATCTCTCGGGCCAAATGATCGAGGTAACGCGGATGCTCGGCGTTTCAAGGTAATCGGTACAGCGGCCTGGCTGCTCGGACAAACAGCTGCCTAACCTGGACAAATTTGTCCTATCGGCCGCAACGTTGTTCCCGCCTTGCAAGGGCGGCTCGCTCCTGGGTAGCGTTCGTCGGTATGCAGGACAAAATTGTCCTAGTTTGGAGCCGTTTGGTCGAGCGAAAGCAGGCATGGAAAAATAGTCTACAGTGTCGGCCGGGCCCCAATCGGCGAGTTGGCCTGCGCTATGCTACGTCTCTCCCCGCAGGCGCACGCTCCGTGTCGGAGGCGGAGATGCGCGCTGTCCATCAAGATGAATTCTTGGCAACAGACGAATTGGTTCGTTATCCATTCGAAACCACGTCGGGAGTCGCTTGCGGCGGACAATGTCGGCGTGCTCGGCCCCGAGGTTTTCTTGCCGCAGTTGCGCGAAGAGCGGCTCATTCGGCGTTGCCGGCGAACGGTGACGAAGCCGCTCTTTGCCGGATATCTCTTTGCTCGCTTCCGTCCGTGCGAAGCGCTCGAAGCGGTGCGCCATGCGCAAGGCGTGCTCGCGGTGCTGAGCACCGGCCGGATCCCCATTCCGGTGGATGACGAAATTGTCGCCCGCGTTCGCGCGCGCTGCGCGCCGGATGGGTTTGTGCGACTCGAAGCTCCCGCGGTGCGACGGGGCGATTACGTCGAGATCCAAGAGGGCCCTTTTCAGGGCTGGATCGGCCAGGTCGAGTGCGAGTGCGACGACGGCCGGCGAGTCGCTCTTCTGCTCGAAGCCGTCCACAACGCGCGAGTGATCGTCGAAAAGCGCTCGCTCGCCGCGGTCGCCGCATAAAAACAGGAAGAATCGCTCGCTTTCTCGCGAGGCCGGAACTGCACCGGCCGTGCGGAGCCTCCCCAGATCCAGATTTCACGCAAAATTTCGAGACGGTCCGGCACTCAGGACCCCACGGGCCGACGAGGAAAAAGATTAACAATTACCAGGAGTATTAAGTCATGCCAGTTCAACCGACCTATCCAGGTGTCTATGTTCAAGAAGTTCCATCCGGCGTGCGGACCATCACAGGTGTGTCCACCTCGGTGGCGGCCTTCGTCGGTATGGTGAATCGAGGTCCCCTCGAGCAACCCACACGCATCCTGAGTTTTGCGGACTATGAGAGAAAGTTTGGCGATGACATTTCGATCAGCGCGATGACTGACCAGGTGAAGCAGTTTTTCCTCAATGGCGGCCAGCAGGCCTACATCATGCGGATTGCGAACGGAGCTGACGAAGCGCAGGTGACCGTTGAGAACGAATTCAACGCGAACGTGCTGGTCTTCACAGCGAAGGAGGCGGGCCAAATCGGAGATACTATTCGGGTGGAGATCGACTATGATACCAGTTCTCCGGAATCATCATTCAACCTGCGTGTCTTCCGCCATGAGTCGGACGGGCAAGGTGGCCTTGCGGAAGTGGAGACGGAGGTCTTCGGCGGACTGACGATGGATCCTAGCAGCGGCCAGTATGCAGTCGATGCGATTACTCAGCAATCTGCTTTGATCGATGCAGGACTGGCCTCCGGCTTCACGCCTTCGTCCGTGGCATTTAAAGGATACGCTCTAGCCGGACGAACCTTCGCGAACGCGGGAGACTTTCGAACGCAGATTCACGCTGCCATTGTGGCCGCCAATGGCGGGGTGGCGGGCGGCACGGGACGCTTCCGCATCTCCGTCGATGGAAGTCCGTTCGTGGACGTGTCCGTTACGGAAGCGCAGATCGGCGCACCGGATCCGATCGGCGACCTCACAAGCAGGATCAACACCGCTCTGCTCGCTTACGGTCTGACGGTGGCCGTCAGTCTTGTGGCGGGACCGAACGGCATGAACTACCTGCGCATCCAGAGCGCTACCAGCAGCGCCGCCGGTTCGGTCGTTCTGCGGCGAGGCCCGAACGGAGACATTGCCGAAGACATGCACTTCGGCCTCGATTACGGGGGCCTGGAGGTCGACGGCTATGCTCACGCACGGCCCGCTGCCACGGGCATGTTTTACCGTCCTGGAAGTCTTGATCCCGGCGCCGGCACGTGGCTGCAGGCGCTCACGGAACTTGCCAATCAAGATCCCGCGAATCTGAATACCTTCACGCTGATCGACAGCGCTGGCGCATTCAGCAACGCTGCGCCGTTCATTGCAAGCCCGGGAAACCCGATTGTTGTTGGCACGGGTGTGCAATCGTTGGCGAACGTAGCAGATGCGATTGACGTCATTGTCGATTCCATCAATGCCACTGCGGACGCCATCGATGATTTCAACTGGACGGCGGACCGTCACGGATTCCGGCTTGTCATTAGTCCCGATTACGGAGACGCGAACACGACCGGAACGTTTACAACTGGCGGCGGAGTACCATACAATATGGGCGATCCAGGCAATGGCCTCGATCAACCCAACGTGGCCCTTTACAGTCTGAACGCATCGGCGGCGGGGAGCTATCAGAGCGGCGTGGGAGGGATCGACGGAGTCGCCCCCGTTGCAGACGACTACGAAGACGCGTTTACGATCATCGATCGCGAAGTCGACCTCTTCAACCTAATGATTATGCCCCGCGCGTCCAACCAGACAGACGCCGACATGGCAAGCCTCTGGGGCATGGCGAGCGTGTTCTGCCAGCAAAGCCGTGCGTTTCTACTCGTCGATCCGCGGACCAGTTGGGAGACCGCCGATGATGTTGAGAGTGAGATTGCGGATTTGCGAATCGGATTGGCCACCGACCATGCTGCGATTTACTGGCCGCGGCTTGCGATTTCCTCCAATGGCCGGATCCGAAACATCGATCCCAGCGGCTCCATCGCGGGACTGATGGCCCGAATCGACTCCAGCCGCGGCGTCTGGAAGGCCCCCGCGGGAACCGAGGCGACAATCCGCGGGGTCCGTGGCCTGCAACATTCACTGTCGGACAACGAGAACGGGCTGATCAACCCACAGGCAGTGAATGCCCTGCGCGTATTCCCCGCAGGCGTCGTTTCCTGGGGCGCTCGCACGATGGTTGGATTCAATAACTCGGGCAACGACGACTACAAATATGTCCCCGTTCGCCGCTTGGCGCTTTTCATGGAGGAGTCCCTCTACCGGGGCTTGCAGTTCGCCGTATTCGAGCCGAACGACGAACCACTGTGGGCCCAGATTCGCCTCGCTGCGGGCGCGTTCATGAACAACCTCTTTCGCCAGGGCGCGTTCCAGGGCCAGAAAGCTAGCGACGCCTATTTCGTCAAAGTCGACTCCGAAACGACGACGCAGAACGATATTAACCTGGGCATCGTCAATGTCGTGATCGGCTTTGCCCCGCTCAAGCCGGCTGAGTTCGTGATCATCACCCTCCAGCAGCGCGCCGGTCAGGTCAGCGTCTAATACCGCGGTCATTCCTAAACCTCAACTCCTGATCAAATGCCTCAGTTCACCGTTAATACCAGTCGGATCGATCCGTACAAGAACTTCAAGTTCCGCGTCAAATGGGACGGACAGGTCGTCGCGGGCGTCAGCAAGGTCAGCGCGCTGAAACGCACCACGGAAGTTGTGAGCCACCGCGAAGGTGGGGACGTCAGCACTCCGCGTCACTCGCCGGCCAGCTCCAAGTTCGAAGCGATCACCTTGGAACGCGGCGTCACCTTCGCCACGGAATTCCGGGCATGGGCGACGCTCGTTTACAATCACGAAGGGGATGGCGCCGTGTCGCTGAAAAACTTCCGCAAAGACATCACGATCGAGTTACTCAACCTGCAAGGCACCGTCGTGAAGGCATACAATGTCTTCCGTTGCTGGGTCTCGGAATTCACGGCGCTTCCGGAACTCGACGCGAATGCCAACGCGCTCGCTTTCGAAACCATCGTGCTGCAAAATGAGGGCTTCGAGCTCGACGCAGCTGTCGTCGAACAGCCGGAATTCTGATCATGCTCGAATTGCGGCTCTTTCCGGGGCTGCCGGGAGGTCGCTGGGCGCGATTGGGTCCACTCACCGGCGCCGTGGAACAGAGTGTCGAGCCCGACGACCCGGAAGGATTCGCCGTCCTGCTCGACCACCTGCTTCTCGAATGCGACGGGACAACCGTTGGTCCTGGTCGAGCGCTTGATCTCGCGGTCACCGACAACGACCGGATCGCTGCCCAGATCTACTGCCATGAGTACGGCGATCGGGTCGAAAGCAACCATTCGTGCCGGCAGTGTGGCAAAGACTTTAAGGTGTCCTTCGCATTGGAGCCGCTGATCCGGCAAGCGTCGCAAGTCGCAGCAGAAGGCGTCGAAGGGCCCGATGATTCAGGAGATTTCAGGCTGCGTAACGGCCCGCGGTTCCGATTGCCTACTCTTCGCGACCAACTGGCCGCCCGCGGACTGGATGCCGACAGCGCAAGAATGGAGCTTTTAAGACACTGTGTGGGCAAGGACCTCGAGGATGATGATGAAATCGCAGCCGTTGAAGGCGCCATGGAAGCGGTCGGTCCGATAATTTCGGGGCCGATCACCATGAGTTGTCCGCATTGCAAATTCATCGAGGACACCGTCGAGTTTTCGATTCAGAACTTTCTGCTCGAGGCCCTGGCATTCGAAAGGCGTTTCTTGCATTACGAGGTGCACTATCTGGCCCGCGCCTACGGCTGGAGTCGTGGAGAGATCCTCGCCATGTCGAAAAGCGACCGTCGGGTGTATGCTCGAATGGTTTTAGCCGAGCGGGCGTCCCGATAGAATGAAAGGCTATCTCTCACAGATTGGGTCTGCAGGCGGCGCCGGCCTTTCACCCGCGCCCCTGTTGCGCCCGTTCATTCGAAGTCGATCGCCGATCGCGGAAAATGACCAGCGAATCGGAATCTCAGGGTGGGAGTTTCCCATGTCCTCGGGAGGGGATGAAGCATTGCCATCAGACGCCGCGGCGCCGGAAAACATAACCCAGCCAGTAACGAGAGCCGGCGCGCGGCAATCTGCCGCAGGGCGTCAGAATCCGACGCCGAACGTTGCTTCCGGCCCGGAGCCTTCAGAGTCTCCCGCCGCGCCGGCAACGATGGTTGTTGCCCCAAGCCGGCTTGCTTCTGGTGAGCCGAAGCCATTCTCGCCGGACCCGCAATCCCGGCAGCCTGTTTCCGGAAGCGCGTTTGAGCCGAAAGCGCATTCGAAGCGGGAAATACTACATCAGGAGAATGAACTGCCCGGGATTCGGCCCAAAGATGATCGCCGGACGGTAGCCCCGTTCGTGGAAAGCAAAACGTCGGCGTCCACGATCCCTTCCCAGCAAAGTATCACCTCTGTTGAGCCACCGTATCCTAACGGGCCCGGACTCGTGGCACGTAAGCAGGATCCGCCTTCAGATTTCAAAGAACCGCCTGGGGAAGGCCTTGAGCGAGTGCCCGTTCAGCTTGGGCCCGGAAGAGTTGTCGCCCCGTATGCAGGCGAGCCAGGAGCCAACTTAACGACGACCGAGGCTTCGATTGCGAGACACGATCGGGAGAATGCCCCGCGCGTGCCGTTCAACATGCCCGCAGCGGTCGCACCTCTCGATTCCCGGGCTCCCCAAGTAGTCATCGATCGGCTGGAAATCGAAGTGGTTCCCCCGCCCGTGGCAGCGGCCCCGAAACCCTCAGGAAAACCCGATCGCGAATCGGGAGCCGGACGGCCGCAGCGGCCGGTTTCACAGATTGGACCACTGAGCCAAAGCACGGCTTCGAGAAACTACCTCTCGCTTCGGTACCGCTGATTGTCCTAGCCATGGCGCTCCTCGATCTTTCCCGGGTGACGAGCACGCTGACTTCCCTGCTGGAGTCGAATATCAATCTGCGTCTTCAGTCCGGTGGGCCAGCTGTCACCGTAGTCCCCACGGCGCCAAACAACGTGGGAGAATCCGCGCAGAACCACCTCAGCCTCTATCTCTACCACGTCAGTGAGGATCCCTATTACCGCAACATTCCTGGCCAGGGCAACGATCCACCCAATGTCGCCAAAGCTCCGATGGGGCTATGTCTCTATTATATTCTTACCGCGCACCACACCAGCAACGACGTCGAAGCTGACCCGCTTACCCAACAAAGACTAATGGGGCTCGCGCTGAAGACGTTTCACGACATCCCCGTCATCACGGATAACACCACCGTCGATGGCGTGAATTCGCTGCTACCTGACGTCCTGCGCGGGCGGCAGAATTCGATTCAGACCATCATGCGGCAGCTCTCGCCGGAGGACGCCGTGGCGTTCTGGACCCGTGACGATCTCCAGATAACACGGCTCTCAGCCTACTACGAAGTGCGAGTGATTTTCCTGGAGCCGGAGCGACCGCGGTCCACGCCCGGGATCGTTCTGAACCTAGGCGCCTATCTCATTCAGATCGGCGCGCCTACGCTCGCCACGACGGAGAGTAGAATTCCGTTCACGCTACCGCCGAGCCTGGGTGGAAGTGCGCAAACCATCATGGCGCGTCCGGCGCGGGCGATTCTCGACGACCGCGCACCAGGTCTGGTCCCGAACGAGCACCGGCGTTTTGACCTTGTTGGAACCAACCTTTCAGTGGGCATGTCGCGAACCGTCGTGTTGCGTCACGCGCGCTGGACGCACGCGAATACGGCCTCGACCGAAATCGCGGTGGACGTTGCGCAGAACGCCGACTGGGCTGTGACTGTTAGGAGCGACCGCATCGGAATAGAGTTTCGGTCCGCGCTCAATTACACGGATGAACAAGGTTCGCCCCAAACGGAAACCATGTGGCCGGGAATCTACACCGCGGAGGTGCGCGTTGTCTTGCGCCGGGAAAACTTGCTCGGGCATCCCAAAGAGATCGTTTCCGCGAGCAACCAGGCTCCGTTTACCGTCGCTCCGCGGATCGCGGGTCATACGATTGTTGCGCCGAACATCCAGGTGGATATCGGCGACGAGATCGATCTGACGAACCTGAATGAGAGCTACGACGCCGTTCAGGTGTCCTTGGACGGCGTGGTATACACGGAAACGTTCATCAATCCGCCCGCAGCTCCTGGCGTGTGGTTCCGCACGGCCAGCGCCGTGCTGTTGCGCCCGCATGGCGGCGTCGACCTGGCGCCGGCGAATCCTGAAGTGCATGCTTTCCGCCTCGTGATCAACGGCGCAGAGACCGCTCCGTACTTCATCGAACTTCCTTGACGCTTTGTTCATGACCGCCCCTCCCGAGCTGGTGAAGCCGCCTCCGAGCTCCATACCAAACACTCCTGAGCGTATTCCGGACGGATCCGCGTCGCCCGTTCATTCGGCGCCAGCTCCCCACGAGCTGGCCCGGTTGATTCAGCAACGGGTCTGGCTCCACGTGCGCCGTCGCAAGGCATGGCTTGATTCGCTGTCCAGGCAAGCCTCGGAGCAGGGGACTGCGGAGTTCTTCAACGATCCTGACGACCCTCGCCTCGAGCGGCAGTGGCAGAGCAAAGGCGACGGCCGGATATGGAATGAACCCATTCACCAGATCGATCTGGAGCTGTCCGGTCCCGTGGGAAATCCGCTGCGTATTCTCGCTGCAACCTTCGCGTTGAGCCGGGCTGAGCTGGACGTGATTCAGACCTGCGTGGCGCAACAGCTCGACTCGGCCCTGGGGCCCGTCTTCGCTTACCTTCACGGCCAGACCCAGAGCGCATGCGTCAGCGGACCGCTCGTGAAGCGGCTATTCGGCCATCAATCGAGCACGTTTTGGCACCCGATGACCAACATGGGTCGCTGGAAACTCGTTCACGCGAGCAAAACGGCTCCGGGCGATCCGACGGCCCTGGTGGCGGATTCGATGCTGGCGCCATGGCTCGAAGGCAAATTGGTGCTCGATCCCGCAATCGCCCGCTTTGTCCGGCCGGTACCGGTCCATCCTCCCGTCAAGAGCTGGCCCCTGGCGGAGGCCGCGCGCGTCATCGAACGGAGCGCCTTTCACGGGATGCCCGTGCGTCTCGTCGTGGTGGGACCGTCCGCAAGCGGACGATCGACGTTCGCCGCCGCCGCGGCTCAACGGCTCGGGATCGAATGCATCGCCGTCGATACTACCGCGATCACCGAGGAAGATTGGCCGAACGTTTTTCTGGAAGTTCAGCGCTTTGCATTCTTGGGGCGCTTCGGCGTGATTTGGACTGGTATTCACACGAATCGCCCCTGGCCGCGAGGCGTCGACGCCTCGCTGGTCCACGCGCTTACCTGTGAACCCGAGCACGACGTCTCCATGCCGGGTTGGAGCGATTACCGCTTGGAATTACCGCTGACTTCGATCGCTGAGAAGCGCGCGCTTTGGCAACACATCTGCCCGCAATTCGACCACTGGCCGGAAGAGGACCGTGCCGCCCTCACGCAATGTTACGAGTTGTCCGTCGGACAGATCAGCTCGATCGGCCGGATCGAGCCGGAACATGGCGCGCAGGCCATCGCGTTCGCGCGCGAGATCACCCGCCAGAATATCGGCAACCTCGGCCAGTTTCTGCCGTGCCCCTTTACGTGGCATGATATGGTTTTGAGCGAGGAGTTGATGGCCGGCCTGAGGGATCTTGCCTACGAAGCCAGGACGCGGGCGCAATTCTGGGATCGACCCGAAATCCGGCGGCTCTTTCTACGGGGGACTGGTTTGACTGCGCTGTTTAGCGGTTCGCCCGGCACGGGAAAAACCATGGCGGCCCAAGTGATCGCAGCCGACCTCAAACTGGACTTGTTCCGAATCGATCTGGCGCGCGTCGTCAGCAAATACATTGGCGAGACCGCGAAACACCTCAGCGAAATCTTCTCCCGCGCTTCGCGGATGTCGGCGATTCTGCTCTTCGACGAAGCAGATGCGCTCTTCGCCAAGCGCACGCAAGTGAAGGATTCGCACGATCGCTACGCGAATGCCGACACCAGTTACCTGCTGCAGTTGCTGGAAGAGTTCCGCGGCCTGGCGCTCCTCACGACCAACAAGCGAGGCAACATCGATCCGGCATTTTACCGGCGTCTGCGTTATGTCTACGAATTTCCCAAGCCCGGCGCCAAGGAACGACTGGAAATCTGGCAGCGCCTGATCGCGGAACTCTACGGTGAGGAAACCCGGGCGACTCTCGCCGCGACGCTACAAAAGCTGGCCGACCAAATGGCGATCTCGCCAGCCCAAATCAAGGCCACCGTTCTGGCCAGCGCATTCATCGCTCAGCGCCAGGGCCGGCCGGTGCAGGCGGGGGATCTGCTCAAGGCGCTGCAACGCGAGATGTCCAAGGAAGGCCGCGGCGTTGACAGCCATGTAAGGGACCACCTGGAACAAAACTCATGAAGTCCACGCCGAGAATCCGCATCGGAAACATGCGCGTGCGCGTGCCTGGCGCGTCAAAAGAAACCGGATACAGTCTGGCCCAACGCCTGGCCGAACAACTCGGCCATCTGCCCGCCGGATCCGCCGGCACGCACATTGGGGCCCTGCGTCTGCGCATTCCGGGCAGCCCGGGCCTGGATGCACGTGCCATCTCGGATGCCATAGCGATCACGATCTCAGGCAAGCTGACGCGCAGCCAATCGCATCCTCATGCCTGACACCGGCCTCAAAAACAGTCCGCTGCTCATCAAGGGCGCTCTGGTGCAACTGATCGAGGACATCATCGGCATCGTGCCGAACATCATTCCGTTTCAGTACAACCCCACGCAGTTGAGCTACCAGTTGGAACCGTGGAATCCGTTCGAGGTGGATCAGACGCAACGAGGCACCCAGGCGCCTAACGTGCAACCGTTCGATCCGAAGGAGAGTTTTACACTGAAGTTGGAGCTCGACGCCGCGGACGACCTGGAGAACGGCGACGTCGTCACGGTTTTGGTCGGCGTAGCCGATCGCCTGGCCGCGCTCAAGAAGTTGGTCTTGCCGACGCAGGGGCTGCTCGGCGATCTGGTGGCGAGCGCGAAGGCTCTCGTCGGCGATGCCAGTGCGCGCGCCGAGCGCCCGACGGTGCCCGTTTCGTTCTTTGTCTGGGGGCCGGGCCGCATCCTGCCCGTGCGGGTGACAAGCTTTTCGGTCGAGGAGAGCTTGTTCTCGCCGACGCTGTATCCCCTACAGGCGACCGTCTCGCTGGGATTGGAGGTGCTTACTCCGGACGTTTTCAAGTGCCAAAGTTCGCTCAGCGCTGATCTTGCCGTGGCCGCCTACAACTTTACCAAACTTCAGGAAGACGTACTCGCCATCGCGCATATCGCGAAGGCGGCGAAATCGATCGCGGGGATGTTGCCGATCTGACAATCAAAACATGGCCACCTTTGATCCCAAAAGCCGCTACGTGAAGCACGCCACGATCTACGAGGTGGAAGATCGCCGCGGTCGAACCGTCAAGGCGCTCACGGCCGCGCTGCCGGGCGCGCAAACCAAACTGGGCGAGCACCTCCGCCAACAAGGCCAGCGCCTCGATCATCTCGCGAATCACTATTTCGGTGATGCGAACGGCTTCTGGCGCCTTGCCGAGCTAAACGAGACCGTCTTGCCGGACGCGGTGTTGACGCAGGACGTGATTCAAATTCCCAGCAAGACACGCTAGCCCGCTTATCTCACACTCGGGTGGTTCAGATTGCGTAATGCTTTGGTCGCCAGGGGGTGAGGACGACCAAGGCATATCCAAGGCGATATGGTGCGGGAGGACGAATCGGCTGGCGGCCAAATGATTAGCAAGATGGGCCGCCTGAGTGTGAGATATGCGGGCCTAGCAGCCTGTCGGACTTGGGATGAAGCCAGAACTTGAAGCGTGAAAAATCCCCGAGAAAATGATCCTCCCCTTTTCAATCCGGCGGCTGCCAGACTGAAACACCGCTTTGCGGAGAAAAAACGCGAATTCTGGGTCTTTTCTCGGCGCGAAGTGGCGATGTTGGCAGGACGTCAGGCGATTGGCCCTCTTTGCACGTTGGGTTTTCGAGGAAACATTCCACTCGGGCTTCCAAGTCCGAAATCCTGCTAACCTATGGGCTTCGGCGCGATTATTGCCAGTGGCGACAACAACGAACTGCTTTCGCAAGATCTAATGGAGTGCATCACTGAGGTTCGGGTCGAGCAGTTCCTCGATGAGCCCACGCGCTTCGCCATCCGATTTCAGGAGGACCTCGAGGACGGCGAGCCCCGCGTGATGCAATCACCCGAGTTGCAGTGCGAGCAAATCGTCACCATTGCGGTCGAGCACGGCGGTGCGCTGGTTTGCCTCGCGCGAGGACCGATCACCGAACGCAAATCTTCGCTTACTCTAGGCGGCCCGGGTTCATGGTATGAGGTCCGCGGCATCGACCGGCGAATCGAGATGAGCCGGGTGTGCTACCAAAAGTGCTGGGAGGGCCGGGCATCAGACGCGGTCTCGCAAATATTCGACCTGTATGGGTTCGAGCCCGACGTGCAGGAAACGACCCGGGTCTATGAAGAATCGACCGGTACGCTCAACCAGCGGGCCACCGACCAGGACTTTGTGAAGAGCCTCGCCCGGAGAAATAATCTGAGCTTTTGGATCAGTGCCGCCGCAGAGGTCGATTTTTCCGGAAGCGCTCTGACCGTCGAGGAAACGGCGCATTTCACCGCCTCGCCGCCGCGGGCGGAAGGTGGGATCTCCTCGGGGGCTCCTAACCTCTCACTGATACCGAGCACGGACGTGGTCATTCGGGTCAACGTCGCGAAGGAAAAGTGCCAAAACGTGACCGGCTTCGAACTCAACCAGAACGCGGAACAACCAACGACCTTTAATGGATCGGCGATCGACGATCGATCCGTCGAAGCCGAAACCACCTCGGCGCAGGACAACCAACCGCCGGTGGTGGACGGCGGGGAATCACTCCAAGCGTTTGCATCCGCTGAACGCACCTTGTGCCTCACGACCGCGGGGAATCAGGAGGAGCTGCAGACCCGATCTGAATCCGCGCTGACCGAGGCTGGCTGGTTCGTCACTGCTTCAGTCACGACGACAGCGCACATGTTGCAAGGCGTGCTGCAACCACACGACGTGATTGAGGTCGAGGGACTCGGCACGCGCGACAGCGGGGCGTACCAGGTGAGCGCCGTCACGCACACGATCAACGCCGCCGACCATCACCAGGAGGTCCAATTGCGACGCAACTCGATTGGCGCCGCCAGCTAGACTAGAGCAAATGCCGAAAGAAATTTCCAAATGGCCGAGGCGAAATGGCCTGTCTGCGTTGTAGAGGCGGTTGTGTCAACCGCCTGATTGTTTCGACAGGCGCTTGGCACAAGCGCCTCTACATCAAGAAGACAGGCCATTGCCCCGGGCCCGTCCCCTTATAGGTCTCTGGCTGTGTTGCATCGGCGGGTCAAGCCTTTGTCGGAAGAAAGCGTAGGGGATGGGTCCCCTTCTCCCCATCAACGCTGCCACCATCTCGGAAATTTATTTCGGCATTTGCTCTAAAGCGTGCCACGCGCGCGACACAAAACTCTCGTAGCCGGACACAAATATCGTGGATCCACGCAGCCAGATGGATGACGTCGTTGAGGCGTTGGAAGGCCGCTTCTTCGGCAAGTACCGAGGCACCGTTGTCGACAATGATGACGCCACGGGCCGGGCGCGCCTTAAGGTGCGAGTGCCAGCGGTCATGGGCGACGCTCAAATCTGGGCCCTGCCCTGTCTGCCGCTGGCGGCAGCGGGAATGGGTGCTTATCTGATTCCAGAAGTCGGGGCGGGCGTGTGGGTCGAGTTCGAGGCAGGCGACCCATCGTATCCGATCTGGTCCGGCTGTTATTGGGGCGACGGACAGACCCCGACCGACAACGAGGGAACCAACGCCTCCCCCACCCTGAAAGTGATCCGGAGCAAGGAAGGTTTGATGGTCACGCTCAACGATAAAGACCAGGTCATCACCGTCAGCGACAAAGACGGAAAGAACGTCGTTACCATCGAGGTGATGGCGGGAAAGATCACCGTGAAAGGGGCCACGAAGGCGATCGTCGAAGCACCGCAAATCGAGCTCGTGGAAAACGCGACCCATCCTGTGGTGTTCGGTGATCAACTCATGAATTACCTAAATTCCGTGGTGCAGACATACCAGAGCCATCTGCACCCGGGTGAGCTCGCGGCGGGATTCATTCCGGTCTCACCCGCGCCGCCCGTTCCGCCGTTACCACCCCCGACGCCTGCGCTGCTTTCGCAGAAGGTCAAGGCAGGTTGACCAGCCAGACTCCATTCCACCGCAACAAGGAATCACGCAAAGATGGGTACGGAATTACGACCGGGATCGTTTTCTGACATCAACGCTGCCACGATGGCCAAGGCGATGGAGGAAGCGTTCTTGCAAGAGTGGCCACAATTCAATGACGATCTGCCCAAGCCGGAAGGCAAGAACTTGCAGGCCTTGCGTCTGTTCTTTGTCGCGGTCTCTCAAGGCGTCGTTTACCACCTTCGCGACAATGCGGCCGCCTTCACCTTGACCGTTAACCCGGCATCGCACTCCCACTCAGGAGGAGAGCACATTCACGGGGATGGTTCGCATGCGCATGATGGCGGATCGCACTCCCACGGCGCGACTGTCTCTGAAATCCAGACCACGGGAACGACTAGCTGAGCCAAATGGCGACCATTGCCCATCGCATCCATTATCCCTTCGCCATCAACCCGCTAGTCGGCCGGTTGCGACAGGAGGCCGATTGCGACGAATACATCCGCCAGCTCATCAAGCAGGTCATCTTCACGGCGCCCGGCGAGCGGATCAACCTGCCACAATTCGGCGGCGGTGTGCGGCGCTTAATATTCGCTCCCAACAGCCTGGCCGGAGCCGCGCTGGCGCAAACCCTCATCTACCAGTCGCTGACCACCTGGCTCAGCACTTTGATCAAGGTGAACGACGTCAAGACAGAGAATAACGAGGAGAAGCTGCTCATCACGGTCGACTACACCGTACTGCAACGCGGCGAGCGGCGATTCCTCAACGTCGAGGTCACCCTTTAAGTCACCACCTCTTTCTCCCAATGCCTGGTCAGGACAGACTCACCGCTCTTTGCGAGCAGGCAACTAGGACCCTCACCGGAATCGATTTCGTTCAGGTCGCCGATCCGGAGGTGCAGACAATACTTCGGGTATTCTTCCATATCGACCCGGACCAGCTCACGCCGCCGCTGATCGAATTTCCCCCGGCGAATCCCACCGACGTCGATTTCCCGCCGGAAGACGTATCGATCGTCAGTATCTCGGGTGGCGAGAACCTCGCGGAGGCCGACGTGGTGCGGGCGACATGGACGCAGGCAATCGTCGCAGGACAGTCGCGCGTCTTATTGGAGGTGGAAGTCGCCGAACCCGGTGACTTTTCGATCTATCGCCTGACGATCGACTCGGCCCGGATCGATCGCTTTTTCAACGGCGTCGAATTCTCATTCAAACAGGGCTGCCCAAGCAATCTCGACTGCAAGTCTCGGGAACCCGAATGTCCACCTCCGGACCTCGTTGATTTCGCAGTGGACTACCTGTCTCGCGACTTCAGGAGCTTGCGCAGCGCGCTCCTGGACTTCGCCGCGCAGCGGTATCCAAACTGGGCCGAGGTCATCGAAGCCGATGGCGGTGTGATGCTGGCTGAGGTCATGGCGGCCCTCGGTGACGAGTTCTCCTACATCCAGGACCGTTTCGCTCGCGAAGCCTACCTCGAAACCGCCACCCAGCGACGCTCGCTCCGGTGGCACACGAGTTTGGTCGATTATCCGATCCACGATGGCTTGAGCGCGACGACCCTGTTGGCCATCGAAGCAAGCGTGGATGGAGACTTTGTCGCTGCCGGCACGCGAGCCTGGGCGATCTTAGAGGGAGGCAGCGCCGTTCCATTCGAGATCGGCGAAGGTCTGCGAGATGATCGCCGTTATTGGATACACCAGGAGTGGAACGCGATTCACGCGCATATTCCGGACGCGTCCCAACCCTGCCTGCCCATTGGATCGACCGAGATTTATTTGCAGGATCATTTTCCGGATAGCCAATTGCCGAACCCGGGCGACGTGGGTGAAGGGGACGATAACGGGCAGTGGGTTGGCCGGCTTCTGTTGCTGGAAGCGACACCCGACGATCCGTCTCTTCCGGTTCGTTGCCACCTGGTGCACATCACGGAATTTGGGCAGGGTGAAGATCCGCTGGTCCTCGATGGCGGACTCCCAGTCCCATTTACCCGCGTTGCGTGGGATGCTTCCGAAGCAACTCCGTTTGAATTGCTGTTGGAGGCAACCACCGCCTGCGTGAACATTTTGCCGGCCACAGCCGGCGAAACCCACACGGGATACTTTGCCATCGGCTCGATTCCAGACAATGCCGACGAAAGAGTGACAGGCGTCAGCGTTGAGAGGGAGGGACCCTGCAACGAGTTCACCGGCGAGCGCCCAGTGATCTATCTCTTCAGCCTCACGGAAAGCGAAAGCCGCGGCCTCGGATGGCGCGGCGAGCTGCGCCGGGCCGAACCGGAGATCGAACTGTTGGAGGTCGAGCCCGACACGCTTAATCCGGTGACTCCTACCCGCGAGTGGAACTTCCTGCCCAGTCTGCTGGAAGCCACCTCCCGCGACCGCGCGTTCACTCTGGAAAACGGAATCTGGCGCACCATCTTCGAAGTCGAACGTTTCGGTCGAACCTTTGCCCACGCCGATTACGCGAGCCAGAATGGCTTTACGATCCGTTTCGGCGACGGTGAATTCGGCCTGCCGCCCGCCGAGCAAAGCGTGTTTCGGGTTCGTTATCGAACCGACTCCGGCACGATCGCCAACGTGCCTGCAGAAAGCGTCACAGCCCTCACGGATCCATCCGGTTCCTCGTCAGCCCCAACCTTGACGGCTATCGCCACGGGCGTCCGCAATCCGTTCGCGATCACCAGCGGCGTTGATCCCGAGGATCCCACGGTCGTTCGGCAACTCGCTCCCGAGGCGTTCCAGGTGGAAACGTTTCGCGCCGTGCGCGATGAAGATTACCGCGAACACGCAGAAAAGGTCGAAGGCGTGCAGCGTGCCGGTGCGCGGGCCCGATGGACCGGGAGCTGGTTGACCGAATTTGTCACCGTCGATCCTTCGAATGCCTTTTCCCTGAGCAACGAATTACGGATCAAGGTGGAGAACGCGCTCGACCGCGTGCGTCAAGTCGGACGGGAGGTCTACGTCAACGACCCGGTTTACGTTAACGTGGATCTTGTCATCCGTATTTGCGTCGAACCCACCGCCTACGCCGGCCAGGTGATTGAACGGGTCGTGCGCGCACTGACGGTGGAAAAAGGCGGCCTTTACGAAGAATTGCCCTTCTTCCATCCGGACAATTTCACGTTTGGCACGCCGCTTTACCGTGCTGGCCTCGAAGCGGCCGTGCAAGACGTGCCCGGAGTCCGCGCGGTGGATTCGATTCAGATTCAGGCTCGAGGCATCACGGAGCTGCGCGACTTCGTGGAAACGGTGTTCGAAGTATCCGAGCGCCAGATCTTGCGCCTTCAGAACAACCCTCGCTTCCCGGAGCGCGGCTCCTTGCGCGTTTACACCTAAACCCGACTCATGTCGGATATGACAAATAGTCTCTCTCCCGGCTGTCCCTGCGACCGCCCGGAATTTCCGCCCAAACCGGACATTCCCGCCGGACTCGCCGCGCTGCCGCGCCAGCTCTCCGGTTTCCCGGAGTTCCGAGCGGCCATGCTGTCGCACATCCCGGCCCATCGGCTGATGGACACCGACCTCGTGCCGGTAAACCAGCAACGCCCGCTCAAGGACTGGCGTGCCCGCGAAGGCGACGACCTCGGCATCATGCTGCTCGAGATGTGGGCGTACGTGCTCGATGTGCTATCATTTTACGAGGAACGCATCGCCAACGAGACGTACCTGCAAACAGCCCAACGGGAGATTTCGCTGCGACGCCTCGTCGAACTCATCGGCTATCACCCGAACCCCGCCACCGCGGCCTCCGTGACGCTGGCGCTCCTGGCCGATGCAGGCAAGGGATTGATTTCCATCCCGCGGGGAACGGCATTTCGCTCGGGTGCCTTTGACGGCGAGGAGCCGCAGGTCTTCGAAGCATCGACTGATTCGACGATCGACCCGGCGTTGAACCGATGGACGCTGGCGCCGATTCACGACACCGTCTTTGCCGGCCTGTACACCGCCTCAAGTGGCGCCAAGGTCAGCGAAGACGAGTTCGTGCTGCTTGCCTGGCAGCGCGATGAAGCCATCGATGAGACCGTTAGCCTGTTCGAAACCCCGGGCTCGCCGGTCGCTCTGATCAATGCTGATCAACACGACACCATCACCGTTGCCGGCAACAGTGTGACGCTGCCGAGCGGCGAACCCATCCTTTACGGCAAGGCCGCCAAGGTGGTCGCGATAAGTTCATTCAAGGGTCTGGATGGAGCCACCTACCGGGAAATCGAATGCAATCCGGCGATCGCGCCCTTTTCCGGGACCCTTCTCGAAGACACGCAGTTCCAGAAAACCGTTCTCCAGGCTGGCGTGAACAACCTAAGCTTCTTCGCCGAGGGAGTTCGTGCGAAGTTGGATTCCCAGCAATCGGGCATCGGTGTCAACGATATCGTGCTCCTGGCGCGGGATTCGAAACCAATCCCGTTCCGGGTCGTGGAAGTGGATCATCTCGCGAAGATAGCTCTCGGAGAGGAGCCGGATACCGTGCAACCCGTTGACGACTTGACCGCCGTCGTTGCTGGCGGGTTCGGACCGGTCTCCGAAGATGCCGTGCAGCCATTCATCCTCGCAACGGAACTGACGTTGTTCCCGAAGCCACCGTCAGCCTGGGCCAATGATCCCAGTCGTCTACGTTTGCACTTCAAGCTCGTCAATGCGGGCACTCTCACCCGCCCCGCCAAAGACCGTATCGAGCTGTCCGATCTCGACGCCGGCGCCGCTTTCGACGGCACAGTCGAACCGCCGCAGAAGGAAGGGTCGGGATCGGTCCAGTTGCGCGGTGCAGACGGCAGCGGGGCCGATCTTCCCGCGACCGTGACGATCACCGCTAACGGCGAGGGAACCCTATATCCTCAGGATGGAGCCGAGCCGTTCAATTCCGCTTTGCGGGTCCCGGTGCATGTGTATGGCAACTTGATACCCGCCACGCGCGGTGAAACCGTGCCGAATGAGGTGCTGGGCAGCGGCGACCCGTCTCAAGCATTTCAATCATTCAAGTTGAAGAAGAGCCCGCTGACCTGGCTCGACGACCCTTCGGGCTTCAACGGGCGCAGATCGACTCTGAGTGTGCGGGTCAACGGCATCCTTTGGACGGGAGTGCCGAGCTTCTTCGGTATGGGGCCGCAAGACGAAGTCTATATCATCCGGCAGAATGAAGACAACGCGAGCATCGTCGCTTTCGGCGACGGCACCACCGGAGCCCGCCTGCCACGCGGGGTAGGCAACATCACCGCCACGTACCGCCATGGCGCCGGAGCCGCGAAGCCACCGGCGAATTCCATTACCCAGATTGCCCGTGCCGTCTCCGGGCTGCGCCAGTTCGTTAATCCTGTCCCAGCGGGCGGTGGCTCCGACGCGGATAGTGCCGGCGATCTCCGCAGCAACGCGCCGGCGAGCAGCCTTATCCTGGGCCGCGCGGTGTCGTTGGCCGACTTCGAGGCTCTTGCCCGCGAGTTTGGCGGGGTAATCAACGCGCGCGCCACCTGGGCCTGGGACGGCCGCATGCAGCGCGCCGTGGTGAAGATCTGGTTTATCTCCGATGGCGGTTCGATCGCGGACGCCTTGCGGAGTTATCTCCTCGGGCAATCGGATCCCAACGTTCCGCTCGAGACCGAGGAGGCGGAAGCCGTGGAAATGTCACTCGTCGTCGATCTCGCGGTGGACCCCAGCTACAACTCCGATGGCATCGAGCAGGCTGTAATCGATGCACTGATGGACCGTGAATCTGGCTTGCTCGCGCTTGAAAACATTCCCATCGGCTGTCCGCTGTTCCGCAGCCGGGTGCTCAAGCAGATTCACGATGTTGCCGGTGTCGTGTCCGTTCGCGCTTTGCGCTTCGACGGTCAGGAAGCTGCGGCGGGCATGATCGTCGCGGACGGGCAGTATCTCGATTTTACCAACCAGCTCGTCGTGGGAAACACGGTCAGCGGCGACGCGCTCTTCGTCTAGCAGCCTGTCGGACGTGGAAAGAAAGGTCGGTTAGAATTCGGAAATCGTTCGACAAATCGAAGCGCCTACGCCAGTAAACTGCTGAAAACAGCCCTGCGGGCTGTTGACGGACGAATACTTCGCGCAAGGGCCGCACACAGACCGGTCTTGGAAGCCTGTCTGGACGGGCGACATTCCGGCATTCCATTTCTCTGTAAGAGGTCATTTTCACCTTACGGGCCGCAGTTCAAACTATGTTAACTTCCTCCAGCCCGAGCGGCAACCCGGCGCAAGACGGGTTCGAGCGTTACTACGCGGAAAAGATTTGGGAGTGGATACCGTCGACCTACCGTCATGAGGATGGCTTGGCGGATCCACCCCACGTCTTGCGAGGAATTGTTGAAATCCTCGCCCGTCAGGCTGCCATCGCTCGCCGCACGTCCGACCGGCTCTGGGAGGACCAGTTCGTCCAAACGTGCGACGACTGGGCGGTGCCATATATCGGGAACCTGCTTGGCACGCGCCTGGTGGGCAGCCTGAATCGCCGGGCGCGCCGGGTCGACGTTGCTCGCACGATCTTCTATCGGCGGCGCAAGGGCACGCCCGTCGTGATGGAGGCGCTGATACAGGACATCACCGGATGGGAAGGCACGGTAGTGGAAAGTTTCAAGCGGCTTGCCCGGGCTCGGTACCGCCTCGATCCCGAACCAGCAAGATTCGCGGGCCCTCTCACGGGCACACCTCCCGGCGGCACAGCCGATCTGCGAATGGGGCGAGTCGGCGGCGTTCTCGACGGCCCATTCGACGACTTGGCGCACACACCCGACTTCCGCCGGCTTGAGGGCTACCAGGGTCGGTACAATATCCCGAAGCTAAACTTTTTCCTGTATCGGCTGTTTGCCTACGAAGTCGTAAAGGCCACTCCCTGGGATTTCGGCGGCCAGCGATTTACGTTTGATCCATCCGGGCGCAATATACCCCTCTTTCGCCTCAGCCAGCGGATCGGCAACACGGACTGGACGCCAGTTCAGGAATGGCAACTCCCAGCTCCGATCCCCTGCCGGCTGTTGGACCAGTTCGCGTCGAAGTTGATTCCAGACGCCGTAGCCCTGGCCGTGGCGGCTGCAGAGGACGCCTCTCCCCTGCCCCCCGAGTCCATTCAAGCAGGCAATCTCGAAGATTGGTCCCTACCCGCCGCCGCGGGCATCGAAGCCTTCATCGATCCGGTGCTTGGGCGGTTTTTGCTCACGAGTGTTCCGGCCGACGAGGACGAAGTCTACGCCCTGCGTTATTATTACGGCTTCTCGGGCGAGGTGGGCGCCGGAACCTACGATCGCTCCCAGAGTGTGCTGCAGGAAGGTGTTACCGATTTCAATGGCGGGCCGGATCAGCCAGGTCCGGTGACCGGCTTCTCCCTTCCGTCAACCGGCGCCAACCAGTTCACCAACAGCAAGACATACCAACCCGACGCCGCGGACAATACGGTCGACGCCATCGAAGAGCTGATGCTCCAAGCGGCCGATCGCGAGCGGCCCTATGTCACACTGGTGCCGGACACAGACGCGACGGAGTTCATCTTCGAAGCGGCTCCGAAAGTTTCAGACGATGACGTCCGCAACCTGACGCTCGAAGGACTCTGGCTGGGAATTCTTCCAACGGGCCTGCCACCGGATGTGGACGGCATATGCGACCCGGTCGAAACCCTCCTGGTGCTGGACGGCGAGTTCGATTGCGTCCGCATCAGCCATTGTACCCTCGACCCCGGCGGTGAACGCGCGCGCGTCGACCCCGGCATCTGCGACGTAATCCCCTCCGTTTCGCTCGACATCCGCGGCCAGGTCAAAGAGCTGATCATCGAATCCTCCATCGTCGGAGCAATCCGTGAGTCCACATCAGATACGGATCCCTGTTCCGCTGGGAAAATTGTGATTCGCGATTCGATCGTGCAGAGTCTGCTACCAGGAACCGCTGCGATCGAAACCCGCGTGGCTGAACTCACTCTCGAACGCGTGACGGTATTTGGCGACGTTTCAGTCAATCGGCTCGAGGCTACGGAGGCGCTGATTCAGGGCACCGTGCGCGTGCTGGACAATCAGCATGGATGCTTCCGCTTCAGTACGGCCCATGACACACCCGACAAGCGGATGCCGCGGCGTTATGAATCACCGCTATTCTCCCCCCAAATCCCGAACCACTTTTTTACCTCCCGCCGCTTCGGTGATCCGGGTTTCGCGCAATTGAGCGCCACGGCGCCGGATACCATTGCCCGCGGCGCGGAAAACCGCGGCGAGATGGGTGCGTTCAACAGTCTGCTCAACCCCGTCAAGCGCGACGATCTCGAAACGAAGGTGCTCGAATTTATGCCCTTCGGTCTCATCCCCCAGTTCATTCTCGAAACCTGATCCTAGGATCGAATTGTCATGTCCACCGCCGACTTTTCACGACACCTCTTCCAACCCGAAAAGCGCTACGTCGGCGCCTTCCTGCAACAGGGGCGAGTGCTCACCGACGAGGATTTGAACGCGCACCGTCGGCTCGATGCCGAGGACGAACGTCTCACGTTCCGCGACATCATCTGCGCCAAGGGAACACCGAACCATGGCTTCCGCATCGGCGGACTCACGACAAGCGTGACCGAAGCCCTGGACCTTGTCAATTTTCAGGTCGCGCCTGGCAGCTATTACCTCGGCGGCCTTCGCTTCGCCGTTCTCGACAATCAGCCCGAGACCTTTCTGCGTCAAGGCGACTGGCTGCAAATCGACCTCGATCCGCCCGTCCTTCCCACCCGCCCGAGCGCTGCCGATCTGACGGATGGCGACGGCAACCCGATCGAGCGCCACGACCTCGTTTATCTGCGGGCGTGGGAACAGAACGTGACCGCGACGGAAGATTCCGAATTGCTCGAGCGAGCGCTGGGCGGGCCCGATACGTCGATTTATCGACGCCGCATGCGGCGCCTGGAAGTCGTCACGGCGGTCCCCGGCGACTGCTCGGATGCATTCGATCAACTCGTTGCCTCGATCACCGCGCCCCTAACGGGCGATACCTCGGGCGTCGATCACGTGTTCGATCCCGAGAATTGCGAACTCCAGTCCAAGGCGCGGCTTACCGTGGGATTCTCCGGCACAGGCCCGAGCGACGATCTGTGCAAACCACGCGTAACCCAAGGGTACCTTGGAGCGGAGAATCAAGCCATTCGCGTTCAGCTAACGGCCACCAATCGGTTCATTTGGGGCTACGATAACGCTTCGCCCCTTTACCGCGTTCAGGTCACACGGGAGGATGGGCTGAACCGGATTAGGTTTCTTACCTTGCCGCGAGATGAGTTTGCGCAACCCCAGGCAGGGCAGGCCGTCGAGATCCTCCCCTGGGGGGCGATTCTTCCGAACCAGGAGAAAGTGGCGGAACTTAGCGGACACCTCACCACCGTCGAAACGGGATACGATCCTGACACCCGGACCATCCAGATCAGCCAGGCCGTGCCCGGAGATTGGGTGGATTGGCTCGATGCACCTGAACACGCCGATTACCTGAGCGACCGGGACGAGCCAGAGGACCAGAAGTATTTCTACCTGCGCGTCTGGACCGGAGGATCTGGCGACGCGACCGCGCCAGATTTCGCGTTCACGCCCGGCACGGCGGTTGAACTTTCCGGCACTGGGCTAAACGTAACTTTTAACGATTTCGGGCTGCCGCGAGACTATTGGATCATTGCCGCACGCCCGAATACGCCGGACCTCGTGGTGCCGTGGAGCCTGCTCGATCAGGCGGCGCCAACCGGGCCGCGTTGGTTTCTTGGTGGACTCGCCCTGATTCGCTGGCACCTGGTGGGGCCAGAAGTGGCCGGCCAGATTATCGACTGTCGCACGCGCTTCCGGCCGCTGTGCCAGCTCAAGGGCTGTTGCACAATCATCGTTGGCGACGGCCATATCAGTCATGGCGAGTTCAGCTCGATCCAGGACGCGATCGATGTCTTGCCACCCGAGGGTGGCGAAGTCTGCGTGCTCCGCGGCGAGTATCTCGATCCCATCCGCATTGCCGGCCGCACCAACATCCTCATCCGCGGCTGCGGCGCGGATACGCGCATCATCGGCTCGGGCCCCGCACCCGTCATCGAGATCCTTGACTCCTCGCGCATCGAAATCACTGCGCTCGCCATCGATGCGGATGGAACCGTCGGCATCTACGGCCACGTCGACGATCTCGACGAGATCCAGCAAATCTGCCTCAGCCGGCTCCGTATCCAATCGCACGATCGGGCCGCGATTGCCGTGGAACACGGCAGAAGAATCACCATTCGTGACTGCAGCATTCAGGTGCGTCCCCTCTCCGAACCGCTCGCCCCAGGCGCCCCGATCACACCGGAACCGGGTGTCTTCGTGCAAGGCGATGTGCTGCGCATCGAAGACAATCGAATCATTGCCGATCCGGCGGGCGCAGCCGAGCGGGGATTCAGCGGATTGCACATAGGCGGGGATTCCCAGGATGTGGAAATCCGGCGAAATCATATTCGGGAAGGAAATAACCACGGGATCACGCTCGGATCCGTGGTGACACGGGTTGTTGATGGCGAGCCAGCGGGCCCTCCATCCTACCAGGACGGCATCGGCTTCACAGTTGAGGTCGATGATGAAGGCTGCATTCAAGTGATCCCGATTCCTCCGGAGGGCGGCGAGGGCGAACCCACCGTGGAAATCGAAGCCGGCCCGCCGCTGTTCGACGTTCGCATCATCGATAACCTTATCGAGGAAATGGGGGTCAGCGGCATTTCGGTCGCCCGCTTCTTCGACATGGAGACTTCTCCCGACTTCATCACCGTCGTCGGCCTCCTAGTCGAGAACAACCGGATACGCGGGTGCATGCGGCTGGAGGTCGGCGACCTGCCGGACGGCCTTCGCGATGCGATCGGTTTTGGCGGTGTGGCGCTCGCCGACGTGGAGCATTTCATCCTGCGCGACAATACGATTCAGGATAGCGGAGTCGCGAGCGTGGACCCGATCTCCGGCGTCTTCGTCCTGCACGGCGAAGGCATCGCGATTGACCGCAATAGCATTTTGAACAATGGCATGGTCGACAGCGAGGATGAGCCGCTGCGACCGGGGCGGCGCGGCGGCATCGTGCTCGCGTTTGCCCGCGCGCCGGTGGGGCCGGAAATTGCCCCGTTGACGGATCTAGGAGTGGATGCGTTCACGGGCGCCCGGCAAAGCGGATTTCCCGCGGCTCACATCCACGACAACATTGTTGTTTCCCCGGCCGGCCGGGCGCTCGAGATCATCGCGCTTGGGCCTGTTTCGGTGGAGGGGAACGAGCTTACCGCCAAGGGCAGCATCTTCCGTAACCAGACACCACTGACGCCGACTGTTGGCGGAGCGGGTTCGTCAAGCTTTCGGTCAGCATCGCTGGTGTCGGCAGTCGCCTACTCGAGCATCGGCGGTGCGAGCAACCCGCTCCTTGCCTTTCTCGATCTGCTTGGCGGATCGGCCGTGTCCATCTTTAACCTGGGGTTAAGCAACGAGATTTACCTGCAACTGCTGGGATTGAGTGGACTGTTTCTGTTGGATGACCTGCCCACGCAGGAAGCCGTGGAGGATATCGACGATCCGCGGCTTTTTGTTGGCGGAAATATTCTCTTCAATGACAACCAGGTCGTGTTTGATGCGTTTGCCCCCGGCGTGACGTTTACGCTGAGCTCGGTGCTGCTGATATCGCTCGATGATATCTCGATGGAAGGAAACCAGTGCGACTGCGATCTAGCGGTCGATGTTGCGTTGCTCAACGCCCTGGTCTTGGGGTGGTCTATTCGGGTCGCGGACAACCGGTTTAAGGAAGGCATCCTCAACACCCTGTACTCCGGTCTGACGATTGCCCTCATGAACCACACGACCGACAACCAGAGCACCCACTGCCTCTTTCCCATTGGTACACCCTCCGTCTCGACGCTCACCGGTAACAAAGCTCTGGTACAGGCATTTTCTGACAATCCTTGCGGTGGGTTTGGCGCAAGATTGGACGAAGCCTATCCAACCCAGGTGGTCGTCAATCCGATAGGATAAACCCTCCGCGCGCATCCGAGACCATCACCTCACGTCATCTCCCATGAAAAACCAGCCACCTGGCCCGACGAAGGCAACTGAAGACGCGGCGCTGACCGAACTGACAAGCGTACTCCCAGCCAGCGACCGAGTGCGTTTTGCCGCCCTCGGTCGCATCGCATCGCTCAGCATCGCGAAACAAAAAAGCTTGGCGCGCGAGGAGAGAACGGTGGTCGCCCGCTTCGGCGCCGACTCGCCCGAAGCGAAAAGTGCCCGCAGTCGTTTGGAGGTCGAACAACGCTTCGATACCGCGGTCAAGGTGGAAACCCAGCGCACCCAGGCTGAGGTCGTTTCCCGCAACCCGGAAGCCTTGACCATCCACGGCCGATTGGTGAATCCCCGGCGACTCGCGGTTCGTCCGATGACTGTTAGCGCCACAGACAACCAAGGCAAGGCGGTAGCGTATTCGGTGTCAGACAGCAACGGATACTTTGCCCTGCAAGTACCGGCAAGCGACAACACCAGGAATGAAAACGTGACCCTGCTCGTTAGTGATGAAAACCGGGCCGTCTTCTACCAAGGCGCCGAGTGTTTTGCGCGCGTGCCGGGAAGCATCTTCTACCGAGAAATCGTCATCGCCACGACCGTTCCGATCCCCCAGCCCACGCCGCCGCCGGACGTGGATCCAAAATCAGTCACGGTGCCGGATGTGCGGGGAATGCAGGAAGACGCCGCCGTAGCCCACCTAAAGACCGTCGGACTCTTCGCCGAATCGACCACGAAGGAAGCGGGTAAGGAGAACGTTGGGCTCGTGATCGATCAGGCACCTCAACCTGGCGTGAAGGTTGTGCCTTGCGGCACTGCAGCGATCGTGGTTGGCGCTCCGCAAGCCACCGTAGCGGCGCCAAACGTTCTCGGGCTCACCCTGAGCGATGCGCGGAACACCATCGCCAAGGCGGAATTGTCGGTGGGAACCGTGGTGCCCACCGGCGCCTCGCCGCAGAGCATCGTGGTCCAGCAGTCGCCTTCAGCAGGCGCACAGGTCGACCGCGGATCGCCGGTGAATCTCGTCGTAAGAGAACCTTCCAAGATTGTCAGCGTGCCCAACGTGGTGCAGTCGACCTTGTCCGCAGCAAAGTCCGTGATCATCCAAACCGGCTTGGTTGTCGGACGGGTCGAACCAACGACTGCGTCGGGCGAAAGCATCGTGATCGGCCAGTCACCCCCTGCGGGCAGAGACGTCGAGCCAGGCAGTGCCGTGGACCTTGTCGTGCAGGCCGTCGAGGTTCCCAACCTCGTTCGCCTTACCGCCGAAGAGACCGGGGAAGTCCTCGAGAAGCAGAAGTTGAAGTTGGGCAAGACCAGCTTCAAGCCGGCGACGGACGATCAGGTGGGACGCGTCCTCAGCCAGGCCCCCGAAGCGGGATCCCAAGTGGCCCCGCAATCCGAAGTCGCGATCGTCCTCGGCGCGAAGGAGGGAGGCGGATCGATTTCAGAACCGTCGTCGGCATCCATCATCCGTCGCATGGCGGAAGAATCCGATTTTGAAAAGATCGGCGCCTCCGAGGCTAAGCTTCTGAGAATTGTCGAGGAGGAGGGGATCAAGAGTGAAAATGATCTTCTCAAGATCGCAGATGGCGAGGACGCGGCCGTTCGCGATCGCTTCAAACTGCGCACCGTCGATCGCGCCCGCGCTTTCAAGGAAATCTTGCGCCGTGTGACGAAGCGCGACTAGCTTGAGTCGAAACCCTGGAACCATGAGACTGGCACTCGCACAGCGCGACGGCTCACGCGCGAACCGCACATCTCCGCTACGTCGAACGGCGGCATCCTCGGTTCCATCGCCCGCGACCGCCCCGGCCATGCATCCGATCGTGCAGGCCAGGTTGAAAATCGGCGCACCGAACGACAAATACGAGCAGGAAGCCGATGAGGTGTCCGAGCGGGTGATGCACATGCCTGAGCCGCAGCTCCAGCGCGCTTGGGCCTCCGGTGGAGGGTGCCCCGAATGCCGGGCGGAGCAACCAGACCAGGAACTTGAGCGCTTGCAGACGAAACGCGTCCAGGCCAGCGACACAGAACAGATTGCAGCACCGCCCATCGTCCACGAACTATTGCGGTCAACTGGTCAACCTCTAGATCCGGCGACTCTCGCCTTCATGGAGCCGCGTTGCGGCCACGACTTTTCGAGAGTACGGGTGCATTCCGGTCCAAACCTTGCGACGGGCGCTCTCACCCTTCGTCGGGCCGTTCCGGTCAATGTCCCGCATCCGGACAATCAGCCCTCGAAGCGCATCGAGGAAGAGGAACGCCTCGCCGCCGGTCCGGTGCGGCTCGCAGTCAAAGTGGGCCGCTCCGACGACCCGATGGAGCTCGAGGCGGACCAGGTCGCCGAACGGATCATGCGGATACCGCAGCCCGCCGGCGCCGTGGCCGACACGGCCCCGTTGCGCCCGCTGGCGCTGTCGCCCGCGGGCGGTGGCCGGCCTCTTGCGCCTGCGACTCGCTCATTCTTCGAGTCACGCCTCGGTATCGATCTCGGCGGCGTGCGACTGCACAGCGGGCCACACGAGGCCACTGCTGCCGCAGAGCTGAACGCTCGCGCCTTCGCCTTCGGCAGCGACATCTGGCTGGGAGCCGGCGAGCACGAGGGAGATCGGCGCCTCATCGGCCACGAGCTCACGCATGTGCTCCAGGCAAGCGACTCGCGCGCGGCGCCCGCGCTAATCCGCCGCTACGTGCGCACCAACACGATCTTCCTGTGGGATCTCTACGTCTCGAAGGGCAGCGACCCAGCCAATGTCACGGACGCCGACCTACGCACCACCATCGAGTACGAGGACTACCTGCGTGCCGACCTGGTGTGGCGCTTCTCGGATACCGTGGCCGTGGGGGCGCTGCGTCGCTCCATGGATCTATTCGCGACCGGTGTGCGCGGGCAGCGTCCGAACTACATCCGCTCGGCGCGTGAGGCCCAGGCCGCGGCCCACGGTCTCCAACTGATCGAATTGACCGAGCTCGGGTTCACGGGCGATCACATCATGACGAGTGTGCCCGGATGGGGAGGGGCCCCCGGGGCCAACATCGACGATCCCGACGGCAGCGTCCCGATCTGGACCAGCGCCGGGACCGCGCTTCCAGTCGCATACACCAAGGGTACCGCGCCCTCGATGTTCGCACACTTCCAGGTCACACCTACGATTGCTCCAGCCGTACCCAATGTGCAGCTCCGGGCCAAGGTGGGGTCCACGGTGGTCGGGAGCGCGTCCGGACTGACGATGACCGGCACGGTGCTCGAGAGCGGCGGTGGCACCGGACAGGTCAGCGGAATCGGAGGTGGTGCGGCCATTCCGGGCAGCAGCACCGCTGGGCAGATGAACGAGGCCATCGATTTCGAGATCTCCACCGACGCCGGCAGGGTCTGGTTCCAGGCAGGAAGCGCCCCCGTGCGCTTCTTCTTCACCGAGGCGACACCTACGCCACCGGGAGGCCGGCTGAGACAGGACGCCCTGGACATCGTGACGCTGGCCGCTTCGGCGCCGCCGATCGCGAATACATTGGCCAGCTTCGTGCAGGCCATGGTGTTCTACGATCCCTCGAAGTCGATGCCTTCAAGCTTTGCCACCAGCGATGCCGTGATGGAGGCCCTGAGCGTCCCACACCAGTGCGATTCCCAGGCCTACCTGATGCGTTACCTCCTCATGACGCTCGGTCTAAGCGCCGACGTGGACTACTTCTGGCGCGGCACCGCGGGCAGCATCATCGTGTATCACCTGACCAGCGACTCCTGGTACGGACCCTCTTACCAATACGATCGTCCGGCCGAAGACCTGGCGTCACCCTTGCCGCACTTCCTTTTCCACGCCCTCACCAACGTCGGCGGCGTACGCTATGATCCCACCTATGGACAACCGTCGCCGGGCGCCCGCCTGGAGAGCGCGCCGGGCGCCTCCGACCAGTTTCAACCCAGGGCCACGTTCCTGGCCGCACCGGTGGTGGGGAGCACATGGACGTGCCCGCACTGAGCAGCGTGCGCTCGGCGGGCCTGGCTCTTGGTCGCCGCCGCCATGACTGTCCAGGATCCACAGGCGCGCTGCGATGAGCTCTACCAGCTCGCGGCCTCACCACGCTGGGCGTCCCTCGTGGGAAAGAGCAGCCGCGATATCGCCGATCTGCTCGGACGCCCGGACCGGATCGCGACCCTGGTGCATGAGGGCGTCACGTGGACGCGGATCGTGTATGTCTGTGAGCACCTTCCCACGCGGGCGTCCACCGAGGAGCGCAGCGCCCACGGGCAGGGCTGGCGATTCACCCCCTCGTTGCTGCTTCGCGACGGTATCGTTGTGTCGGAGGCCACCTTCGAGCAAGAAGTGTCAGGCGGTCGGCGCACCGCCATGCCGCCGCCTGAGCTAGAGTTCCACGAAGGCGGGCGCTTCCCATGAACGACGAGGCGGCCTGAGGCAGGACGAGATGAGATACAGCTCTTCGATCGCCGAGAGATGGTCTCGGACCAGATCAGCGCCGCCACCGTACCGCGGCAATTCGTATGAGCGAAAGGATCGGATTCGGTAATCGTCGCTCAGTCCAGATCGCAGATATTCGGGCCTTTTTGTCCGACGGACCGAACGAGCCACCGCCTTGGCGCGGCCTGCCGATCTCCTTACTGCTTCCGATGGCGCTGGCAGGGCTCGTCCTGCTGGCTTTAGGGCCAGGGCTACCTTCGGGTGGTTAGCGATTACATCCACCTCAATCCGGCCCCGCGCTGGACTGGTGAGCGCCGAGAATCCGCAGTTGAGGACATACAAATGGAGCAGTTTCCAGCAAAGCACCCGAAGTGGCTGCGGACTGCCGACGCATTTTGCTGGCACCGATTTGACTGGCGGCGCGCCGCCGACCGCAGAGCCTCTTCGAAGTTCTTCTTCTGGACGATGTCGGCGTCACATCGCGAATCAGCTGTAAATTACCGCCGTGACCTCTGTCGTCATCAAAGGGATAAAAGGGGGCCGCGCCTTACCATTTTTCTGTTTGGTCAAGGCTGAGGGCAATGTACCCAGTTGAACCACTCAAGGCAGGATGACTTCCACATTCGCCAAGAAGACGCAGGTATCCCATCGACGTGGACCCCACGTGACCGCACCCAAAGGACGCCGGGCGACGACAACGGGACCCACGCCCTTCCATCCGATCGTCCAGGCCAAGCTTCGCATTGGCGCTCCGAACGACAAATACGAGCAGGAGGCCGATCGCGTCGCCGACCAGGTAATGCGGATGCGCTCGCCGGAGCCGGCGATGAAATCGACAACCGAATCTCTTTACGCTCCCGATACGGTGCGACGTAAGTGCGCCGCTTGCAGCGGTGGCGGCGAGCTGTGTCCTGAATGCGAAGGGGAATTGCAGCGTCAACCGGCCGAGGAAGAGGAGGAACTTCGGGCCAAGGCAGCACCGGGCCAGACGCCCAGTTCGTCTCCGCTGCTCGAAGCGAACATTCACTCGCTGCGCGGCGGTGGCCAGCCGCTGCCCGCATCGCAGCGCGGCTTCTTCGAGCCGCGCTTCGCTACCGACTTCTCGGCGGTGCGCGTTCACACCGGTCCAGGCGCAGGCGAAATGGCCCGCTCCCTCAACGCTCGCGCGTTTACCGTCGGAAGCGAAATCGTGTTTGGCCAGGCTGAATACAACCCTGTGTCATCCGCGGGACTTCAATTGCTGGCGCACGAGTTGACGCACGTTGTTCAACAGAGCGGAGAATCACGATCCGCTCTGCCCCAACTCCAATGCGCCGTTCGCTTCCGCGCCGATCTCAACAATGTCTCCGTTCGGCCGGAAAACGGCGCAACGATCACGGGCGACGACTATGACCACGAGTATGCCCACTTCGAGGCCGATGCCGAGGTAACGGCGATCGGCGACACGGAAGCGGAGCTGAATGAGTGGGATGTCGGTGTGCTGCAGGACATGGTGGCAAACTGGGAAAGGGAATACTGGCGGAGGAGCAACGCCGATGGCCTCGGCCGGTTCGTCGAGCAACGCTGGCGACCGATCAACACCACGTTCCGCGACCAAGAGGATGGAGCGAGCACCGTGTGGTCGGCGGATGATGAACATCAGCTATTGAGCGGCGTGCCAAAGACGCCCAGCGGCAGCGCATTTGAGGCGACCACGACAATCCACACCGCGGATGATCCCGGCGGCGGCGACGTCGTCAACGGTTCCGATGTAACCACTATGGACGCTTCGGATGGAACGCGGAACATCGACATCGAAAGGGCGGGCACCCGATTCGACACTTTCATCTCCGCGCACAACACTGTGACCGACGAATGGCGTCACCTTCGGCGTGTGAACTGGAACTACATGAAATCGGTGGACTTCACGGGTTCCGGGGCGAGCCTTGCCGTGGGTACCGCGCAAGCACAGGTGGGACATCACGGCCCCTACGCCGCGGGCCGCCGCGCGCCGCTTCTTTCCGGCGTGACCGCCAACGACGCCGCGCTGGACGATGCCAATTGGGATCGGCGGCGCGTCAACGGATGGTCCTGATTTGAAGGCGGGAGGGGATCGCGATCCGTTTGAAGTTGGGCAAGACCAGCTTGCAGCCGGCAAAGGACGATCAGCTAGGACGCGTCCTCAGTCAGGCCCCCGAAGCGGGATCCAAAGTGGCCCCGCAATCCGAAGTCGCGATCGTCCTCGGCGCGAAGGAGGGAGGCGGATCGATTTCAGAACGGTCGTCGGCGACCATCATCCGTCGCATGGCCGAAGAACCCGACTTTGAAAAGATCGGAACCTCCGAGGCTAGGCTAAGCTTCTGAGAGTGGTCGAGGAGGAGGGAATCAAGAGACGCCCGGGCTTCAGCCGCGGATTCTCTCCCTCCGCGGCGGTGGCCAGCCCCTGCCCGCATCGGAGCGCGCTTTCTTCGAGCCGCGCTTTGGGTCGGACTTCGGGAGCGTGCGGGTGCATGCTGGGGCAGAGGCCTCCTCCCTCGCGGAGGGCCTGCACGCGCAGGCCTTCACCCTCGGGCGGGAGATCTTTTTCGGAGCGGGCCGTGATGGCTCCGAGCCTGTCACGAGAAAAAGGCTTTTGGCGCATGAGTTGGCGCACGTGGTCCAGCAGCGCTCCACCTCGGAGGCGCCGGGTTTGATTCAGCGGGCGGATCTGAGTTCTCCGCGGTTGGCCGGGAATCCGCTGTTCGAGGATGTGCTGGACAACACCGAAGTCATCGAGTTTGGCCACAAGGGACCCAAGGTCCGGAGGATTCAGCAACTATTGATAGACCTTGGGTTCAGCCTACCGATTTTCGGCGCCGACGGCGACTTCGGCGCTGAGACGAAGAACGCCGTCAAGGCGTTTCAAATCAGCAACCCCCCTCGCGCATGACGGCCGTGTCGGATTCGAGACCATGGCTGCTCTGGACGCGGCCTTCCCAGCGTTTACGCTGCCTACAAACAAAGCCGACCCTTGGACGATGCCTTGTGTATTAGGGATCCTCTGTCCTTGGAACAAGCACTCGGTCGAGAGTGTTCTGCCGGGCTTCAGCATCGTCACGTTCGACTCCCGAGAGTTCCCGGTCGAGCGGTGGGATGGAAGTAGTTGGGGATCGGAAACATTTAGTTAGTTCCGGCGGATTCCGTGGTGGGACATGGGATTTTTAAACACCACCACCTGTGAGGAATTTGCTCTTACTGTTTATCATGAAGGATGGCACGGCCAGCCGCCAAGCGGTCTGACAGGTGTGATCGAGGCGGAGCGCGATGCCTATATTAACACGGAGCAATGGTCTATCTCCGCGGGAATTCCCGGACAGACATTTGTGAGCGATGTCACCGGATCTGTGGAGGACCTGAGAACCACCAGCGCCTCGGGAGAGACCGTCGTCGATGAGACGGCTGCGGAGACGCTGGTTCGACAGGAGTATGGTGGCGTGAGTTCCGTGCCTGGTGAGCGAATCCTGGCGAGAACGGGAGGGACCAGTGATCCGCAGGTCCGGGTGCGAAGACCTGACGGGACTGAGTATTTGAGAAACGCTGTCGCCGGAGAGAGCTTCCGAGCGGGTCCCCCGGTGATGACGAGTCCGACTCCGATCGATCCTTCCAACTGGGTCTGTCCGTAGTGCCGTATGCAGAAAAGCAAAGAATGCGTTTTTGTCGGTAAAGCCGTGGACTACTTCGTGTTTCCAGGGGAGTCGCGGTTGCATCGCACGGCGAGTTTTATGTGAAGAACAACGCTTCGGCGGGCCTTGACTTGGTGATTGAGGCAGCCTGGTTCTGAGAGAATCAAGAACGCCGTCCGCTCAAACCGTTCCATATCTACGCGGATGATATTTTGAGAACCGGATCAATCCGCGTGGCGCCGGGTGCCGAGCTTCGTTTTCAGGATTACGTTTCCGATCATCCAAGTAAAGGTCACTCCGACGGCGAGCTTCGCCGTCGTCGCGACGGGGACTTGCAACGGAGAACCCGTCGAGGCCGTTTCCAACTTGTCCTTCAGGCTGGAGTCTCACAGACGCCGCTAAGGATTCGCCTGTCCGTCCCAGGGCTTTAAGGAAAGCCGCCTCCGTGTAACGAAGCGCGACCAGCCCGAATCGGGATCCCTGATCGTGAGCAAGCTGGACTGGTGCTGACGGGTGGGGGTAGTAAGGGACTGCCTGGCTACGGAACGGCTCAGTTTGGAGCGGCCTAGCGATTTAAATTAATTAAGGGAAGACTGAACGGTTTGTGTGTTCCAAACTTATGCCCCTCGCCGGTCTCCAACGAGCAACGCCCGTAGCCAAAGCGCGACTGCGTGTGAAGCCCTCGCATGCGCCTGCTGTTGCGTCTCGGCCTCCAACGCCAACCTTTCATCCGTTCGTTCAAGCCAAGCTGCACATCGGCGCGCCAAACGATAAGTACGAGCAGGAGGCCGATCGGGTCGCTGAAGAAGTGATGCGCATGCCCGACTCGCAATTGCAGGGTGGTGCCTGCGAACCGGGCCAAGGACGCGAGCACCTGAAGATCACACGTGTCCAGGCAAATGATTCTGGAAAGACTGTGGCGCCACCCATCGTAACCCGGGTCTTGTCCTCACCCGGCCGGCCGATCGACTCAGCTACCACAGCGTTCTTTGAACAGCGCTTCGGGCGTGACTTCAGCCAGGTCCGGGTGCATAGCGACACAACGGCGCTGGCGTCTGCCCAGAGCATCGATGCACGGGCCTATACGGCGGGGCGAGAAATCGTCTTTGGACGAGGACATTATATGCCCGAGACACGTGAGGGACGCCGATTACTGGCTCACGAATTGACGCATGTCGTGCAACAGGGCGCCTCAACGGCACAAGGGGCTGTCCATGCAGAGAGAATTCAGAAAGGTGAAGTTTCTTTTGCCGGTTGTACCGAAAATGGACACGAACTCGACAGCTTTCGTCTAATTCCAGAGGATAAGGACGAAAAAATGTTTCCTCCGGAGGATGGCGTAGAGCACGACGACATTGACGGATTCTTGTGGCGCTGGGCGAAGGGCTACTGGTACAAGATTTCGGACTTCTGTGAAGCCAAAGTATCTTGCAGTGTTGATGACGAGGGGAACCAATGGATTAATCCGTCGGGAAAGTGCGCTTCATGGTGCCCTGATGTCACGGAGTTATTAGGCAAAGAATGTGTAACCGAATGGCGAGGAATCGATAGTGTGCCAGAGCCAGGAAAATCAAATCCATGGCCTGATTGAACTTATGAAACTAGGGGTCGGTGTTTGGGTCGGTGTGCAAATATTGACGCGCCCTTTGCAGTGACACGTTGGCAATCTGACTTTTCGTAGTCGCCTGGCAATCTATCCCTGGGGTAGCGTTGTCCTACGCAAAATCGATCTGACAGAAGACGTCTTGAAAGCACTTCATGCCCGCAATGTGGTTGCCTGCCAGCATATGTTGCGACCAGTCGCCCACTGTCGCGAAGGCTGCTGAAGACGCCAATATCCCACCACATTGATGACCCCTCAGACGGCACTTGCAAAGCAGAAGTTGTAGTTGGGCAAGACCAGCGTCAAGCCGGCGACGGACGATCAGGTAGGACGCGTCCTCAGCCAGGCCCCCGAAGCGGGATCCCAAGTGGCCCCGCAATCCGAAGTCGCGATCGTCCTCGGCGCGAAGGAGGGAGGCGGATCGATTTCAGAACCGTCGTCGGCATCCATCATCCGTCGCATGGCCGAAGAATCCGAATTTTGAAAAGATCGGAGCCTCCGAGGCCAAGCTTCTGAGAATTGTCGGGGAAGATGGGATCAAGAGCGAAAATGACCTTGAGGACGCGGCCGTTCGCGATCGCTTCAAACTGCGCAACCTCGAGAGTGCCCGAGCCTTTAAGGAAATCCTGCTCCGCGTGACGAAGCGCGACTAGCTATCGTCAGAGAGATCGAAACAGAGGAGATGCGATCATGCGCACTTTCGCACAGAAACATAAGCCAACTCAGGGGGACAAATCTGCAAGCTCCGCAAGGACCGCGCGGGTATTTTATGGGCAAAGCCGTGAGGTACGCTCCATCCTTCACTCACAACGCACGATCGGACATCAAGAGGTGCGGCGATTGCCACAGTCCCAGCTGTCGTCGACGGGTTTCTTGCAACGCAAGTGTTCCCGTGACAGCAACGCGGGAAGCAGTCCTAACGGCGAGTGTGAGGAATGCCGCCGAGAGCGCGTCGAAGGAGGGCTCCCGTCGCTGGTCCAACTGAAGCTCAGAATCGGGGCGCCCGGTGACAAGTATGAACAGGAAGCCGACCGCATCGCGGCTGCCGTGATGCGCATGCCGGAGTCAAAAGTACAGAGCGAGGCCGTACCGGAAGAGGAAACTAAGACGCTCATTCAGAGCAAGTCACTGGCCGAAAAGTTCAAACCGATTATTCAACGGGAAGTTGAATCCGAAGAGGACGAAGAGGGGCTTCAAACGAAGGAGCTGCCCGGCCGCACGCCGGTAGTCGGTGCGGCGGCGGGCAGCCATTGTCGAGATCGGAGCGCGCCTTGTTCGAGCCACGGTTTGGCGTTGATTTCAGCACCGTTCGCATTCATAGGAGCGACGAGGCCGCTGAGATAGCTAAGAGCATAGATGCACGCGCTTTCACGCTCGGCCGCGTTGCGTGGGGGTCAGCGGCGTGGGGGTCAGCAGTATCAGATCGAATCAAGGGAAAAGTTTAGGTTAAATGAGGGCGTGCGGGAAGGTGCCAAATTGACCAGCGCGATGAGTCCAGCGGCGATCTCCTCGGGTTGGCGCACGCGGTGGCGTCCCAAGAATGCGGCCAGCGTGCGCGGACGACGATGTGCGATCTCTGGTGCGCTGAAACGCTCCTTCATCAGTGCCATGGATGCCTCGCAGAAGGGAGTCAGCCCGCTTTTTGACTGCTCAAGAAATCCGGG
>JAXIPG010000114.1:0-4040 GCA_045403045.1 Terrimicrobiaceae bacterium | reverse complement strand
GCCTACAGCCTTCTTATCCGTAAGGAAACGCCGGTTGATTGGCAAGCTCGAAGGTGAACCTTGGATTTTCGCGAAAACGATGAACTTTTCCGCACCAACTACCTGTCGAACAATGTCTCTGCGGGTGTGCGAGTGACGTTTTTCAGGAATCCGCAGATGGACGCAGATTGGCGCAGATTGGGAAAAGGAGAGGCACACCGATGCGGAAGTTGGATCCGCCATGACTGTGCGACCCATGACGGCTCCAACGCCTAAAGCGCAACCTACTAATATCAGAAAGGCCGGATCGCCATCGCGGCGCGGATCCTGGAGAGCAGCCGCATTGAGGGGCGTTCGGCCAACCGTGGGCCCGGCTTTGCAACGGACGGAGGCGAGGGTCTCTCAATCAAGCGGCTCCACCACGGCCGCAGCTTTTCACGAATGAATAGCAATGCTTCGTCCCGCCCGATCTGGGCGTTCCCTTCCACGACATTCGCATAGAGCTCGTAGCAGGCCAAAACGGTGGCAATATCGTGCTCCAAGAGCACGTGCACCGAAAAGTAGCTGCCGGCCGCCTCGAACTTCGGTCCCAGCGCGCGCCAGCCTGGACCCGGAATCTCCTGTTGTTCGGACGTTCGCAGGCAGACGATCCGCGTCTCTATCCGTCGCGCGTCTTCCGCCGTGGCGAGTTTCGTAGCCTCGCGAAGGATCGTGTCCCAGCGGCGCGAGTGCGAAGAATCCTCAAAACCGAAGAGCGTCTGGCGCGAGCGGCTTTTCCACGAGATCGGGAAAAGATGCTTCGGATCGCGGAAGCGTTCGACCTGGACGCCCGGGAGCGCTCCCGCGGCCGCCTCCTCACCCACGCTCCATCGCAAGACATCGGGATCAAATACGATGGGCTTTGACCGCACCTCGCGTTCGTAGTGCGCGTAGTAGTCATTCACGCTCCGTTCCGGTGTGACGGCTGCGCGTCCCTCGGAGAGATCAGCGCAGCGGCGAGCGCAGAATCGCAGGAAGGCTCGAACGCTGTGCGCCTTCTTGTCGTGAAAGATCCCGTCGAGCCAGCGATCGTCGCAAAACGTCTGAACCTCAGTGTCGTCCACTCCACAGCCCGCGAGCCGCTGGTGCGCCATTGCGAGCGCCTGTGGCCGCGTCATTCCTTCCAGCTCAATCGGCGCACTGAACCGGTCGGTGTGAGCCGTCTGGAAATTCCGCACGATCACGCGCGCCCACGGCTCGAGATTCGCGGTGACGACGATCATGTGGTTGAGCCCGTGATTCACCAACTGCTCGATCACGCTGCCAAACTCCGCGCACAGATCCGAAGCGGCGGTGAAAAGCTCTGTTTGGTCGAAGCAGAAGAGGAACGGCCGGTAAAAGCCGGCGAGCGTCAGGAGATCATGCAGCCGGCGCATCGCGTCTTCGTTTCGTTTCGACGCGGTATCCTCGAACGCTGCGATCTCCCGCTCATCGAGGCCGAGCAGCACCACTTCGTCCGCCGAGAGACCGTTTCCCTTCAGCCATTCCATGGCGGAGTCCCGTTCCGGGCCTCCATTTGAAAAAGCGTATGCATACAGCACCCGCAGCCAGGCGCGCACCGGCGAGTGCAGTGTCACTCCGGATTCCCGGAGCTCGCGGAGAAGGTGCGGCAGCAAGTCAGGAAATTGCGCGCGCATCCAGCCGAGCAAATAGTGACCATCCCGCCCGTGACCGAACGCCTCAAGTGGATCGAGGCGCATCTCTTGCGCACCCTCGGCTCCGTTTTCGCAATCGGCGCGGCCTTTCTCAATGAGCCCCGCCAGCAGATGCGCCATCACACCGAAGGCGATCGCGTCGAGCTGCGTAAGTTGTCCCGGCTCGGCGGTGGTGAGATGCGGGTCGTCGGGCCGGTCCAACTCCTGCACGACCTTGAGCAGGATCGAGCGCCACGATGAGCCGGCATCCTGGAACGGTCGCAGATAAACCCGCGTCGCGCGCTCGCCGAGCTCTTTGAAGAGGCGGCCAATCAGGTGCGACTTACCGTAGCCCGGCTCGGCGGAAGTGGCCAGCTGCGCTTTCAGCCGGAGCGGCCTCCGTCGCGGGCGCGGCTCGGCTTCCAGCCGCTCGAACTGTCTCAGCAGCACCGCGAGTGGCCGGTCGTTCAGTCCCGCGATGGGGTGCTCGGCCTCACGCGGCTCAAAAACGACGTTATCGTCAAACGGGTTGACCGGCAGCTCCGAGAGTTTCATGGGGTGAAGCGAACGCGCAAATGCGGTTCCCCTGCGATATCGATGGCCGCGGCGCGCGAATCCGTATCGGCAAGCGACCAATCGCCGCGCGTCGGCAACACACGACCGGCGCGGCTTTCCTCGAGGAGCCAACGCTTGAGCGCATCGAGCTGCACGCCAGCGCGTCGCTGTAGCTCGGAGATCGTGACGTCGGAAAATCCGGTGTCCCATGCGATTTCGCGATAGGCGTGCTGGATCCGATCGACGGCGAGCGTAGATGTCGCGCGGCTCGTTGCGGCATGCCATCTCGCATCGGCGCTGGTCAATGGATCGAGCGCCGCTTTGTGAAGATAGTAAACTGCCTTCCCTCGCTCGGCGCAGATGAGCCGCCCCTCCCGGACGAGCTCGGCGAGCGCCGCGTCGAACTCCTCCTCTGCTGCTGGAGAGCACCCGTCGGCGAGCTCCTGCTTTGAGAAAAGCATCGCGCACCCCGGGACGGCCTTTTCCTCAATGGCGATGCGCGCGAGATCGAGGGGATCGCAAAGTCTTGCCAGCGCGTATCGTGGCTTTTTCCGGGCTCCGACGTTCAACACTTCGCGTCGCGCGATCAGGGTGGCAAGAGCTTCCCCCTTGCCCTTGCGACCTCTGCCGCCGACGAGCTGCTCCTTCGGTGATCCAACGGCGCCAGATTTCTTCAGGGAGCGTAGTAATTCCGCCGCCTGGAGCACAGTGTCGTTGATGATGGTTTCCGCCATGGCTAGTGGTCCCGACTGTAGCCGCAACTCGCGCACGATCAAGCATTCGGACTGACACCGATAAGAAATCGCTTTTCGGGATTCGCAGGCATGCACCCGGCGAGAGCGGTCTCGAGCAACGTTGTTACGATGGCTATCTTGTGCCATTTTCGACTTGAGCTGGGTCAGGAATCGTAATGTTCTAGACATCGGATACGGATAGCATTCTAGTTCTGTTATCTTACCCCCCATTAAAGCGCCACGTGAAAAAGTCCTCTCTCCTGTGGCGGTCGGTGACCGCATTGGTCATTAATTCCCAACAGTCCCCGGCTGCAGTCGCTGAACCGCGGGGCGCCTGCCCTTTACCACGAGCGTTCGCGTCCGGCAATTCTACCAATTCTATGAGCAAGAACCTCCTCTGTGTAATCTTCGTACTCTTCTCCGCGGTTCGGGCATTTTCCTGGACAGACGGCGAACTCCTCGTTTGGATAAGCGTTGACAAGGGTTGGCGCGGCCTCGCTGAGCTCGCCAAGAAATTTGAAAAAGATCTCGGGATCCCTGTTAAAGTTGAGACCCCGGATGGGCTCACCGACAAGTTCCAGTCTGCCGCTCAGAGCGGCAAAGGGCCTGACATCGTCATTTGGGCGCACGACCGGCTCGGAGAATGGGCCGACTCCGGCCTTCTAAAGCCGTTGGAGATCGGGGAGGATTTTAAGGAAGCCTTCCTGCCAATGACTTGGGATGCCGTAACGCACAACAAGCAGATCTGGGGCTACCCGCTCGCCCTCGAGGCCATCTCGCTGATCTATAACAAAAAGATCGTTACCGGTACTCCGCCGACCCAGCTCTCGGAAATCCCTGCGTTCGCCAAGGAACTAAAAGCCAAGCACCCCAACGTGATCCCGATTATGTGGGACTACAACACCCCTTATTTTAGTTGGCCGTTTCTAGCCAGCGACGGGGGGTATCCCTTCAAGAAAGTCGAGGGTGGCTATGACGTCAAAGATGCCGGCGTCAACGTTCCAGGCGCAGTCAAAGGCCTGCAGGAAATCGTGGACCTCCTCAACTCGGGCATCATGCCGAAGGGCACTACTTACAGCGTGATGGAGCAGAAAATGTG
>JAXIPG010000092.1:0-9683 GCA_045403045.1 Terrimicrobiaceae bacterium | reverse complement strand
CGGGCCGACGTGGGAGCCGCCGAGCGGGATGTAAATGTAATCGCGAATCCAAGTGGACAACGAGATGTGCCAGCGCCTCCAGAAATCCGCCGGGGATTCCGCGAGGTAGGGGTGATTGAAGTTTTGGATCAGCTCAAATCCCAGCAGTCGCGCTGTGCCGCGGGCGATGTCGGTGTACGCGGAGAAATCGGCGTAAATCTGCACGCAGAAAGCAAGCACGCCTGTCCAGAGAATCGGAAAATCCGGTGCCTGCATGGCGAAGACTTTGTTTGCAATGACGGCGACGTTGTCCGCGATGACCACTTTCTGGAAAAAACCCCAGAGCAGCAGAAGCAGACCGCTCTGGACTTTTTCCGGGTCGAAAACGCGCGTGGAGCGGACCTGGCCGATCATTTTCCCGGCCCGCATGATGGGGCCGGCGACAAGCTGCGGGAACAAGGACACGAAAACCATGTAGTCGAGCAGGTTGTGGCAGGCCGGAGTCTGGCGCCGATAAACATCCACGACGTAACCGATGCTTTGAAAGGTGTAGAAGGAGATGCCCACGGGGAGGACGACATTCAGCACCGGCAGCGGGACGTTCCAGCCCACGGATGCCAGCGCGGCGGCGGCGTTTTCCCCAAAGAAATTATAGTATTTAAAGAAGCCGAGCAGCGACAGATTGCTGATGAGGCTGACAACCAAGAGTTTTTTCCCAACATCCGGCCGCGACTCGATGCCCCGGGCCAGGCTGTAGTCGATGAGGGTTGTCGCCAGGAACGGCAGGAGAAACCACGGATGAACCCAACCGTAAAAAACATAGCTCGCCGCCACCAGCAACCCATTCTGCCAGACCCGAGGCAGCGGCCAATAGAACAGCAACACCGCCAGCAGAAAAACGAGATATTCCAGGCAGTGAAAAATCATGGCGCGACATCCTTCCCGCCGGATTCGCCAGGAGTGATCGCGGCCCCGTGCTTTTCCCAGAAAAGCCGCGTGTAATCCGCCATGCGATCCTCGCGCAGGTGATCGTCCCCGCCATAGAAATCGCGCCCGATTTCCGGATCCGTGGTTTCGTCGATGAAAGTTGCACCGGCGGTCCGCAGATGATCCTTTAGCGCGGCCATGTAGGCTTGCAAATAGCCCGATTCCAGGGAAGGCGTGCCATCATCCTGCGGCTTGCGTTTGACCCGAAAAAAAACCAGCCGGATTTTCTCTTGCCGGGCCAGATCGAGGAGGGGTGGCAGCAAAGAACCCGGCAGCATGGTCCGCAAATCATGACCCGTCGGGGCCAGGCCGGTCATGTTGTCGTCGCCCTCCGCATAGGCGCCAGCGTCCGCGCGCAGACCCCGGGTGCTGAAAAGACGGTCGGATTGCTTTCGAACCACGGAGCGTTCGACGGAGACCGTGGAAAGAATGAGGGCCCTGGCGTAGATCTTTTCCTGCCACTCCAATTGATGTTTTTGCAGCGGGTAAAGTCTCTGCACCAGCGACAGGAGCCTTCCGCTTTCTTCCTTCCGCGTGGTGCGGAGAATCCCCTCCAGAAGAGGCTCGCCATTGTCGCTCATCAGGGCCTCCAGCCGGGGCCGGAAACGCCCCTGGGTGTGATAGTCCGCCAGGGTCAGTTGCATGTTGCGGAAGAAAATGACGATGGTCCGGGGCGGATAAGACTGCGGGGCGATGTAATTCTTCAGGATCAGCCACCAGGAGGCCGACCCTGAGCCGGGATAAGCCATTTTTTCGAATTTGATCCCGGCAGTTTCTCGCAAAACTTGCTCGTCGATGCGGGTTTCCAGCATGGAATCACCGAGAAGCACCACGCCGGGTTTTTTTTGGGCCAATTTCTCCCGCGGCGAGGTGTCGAATTTCCGCTTCGTCAGGTTCCATTGTCCGATAAAGGCAGGAACGAGCAAGGTGATGGCGACAAATCCCAACAGCCTCCAACCGCCACCCATTTTCAACAAACTTTCTCCGCCAGGTCGTAAACCTGGGTGTCGGCCACACAGAAGCGAGGCGTGTCGTAGTCCGGGATGTGAACCGGCTTCCGGGTGACGAGATTCAGCGGCTTCCATTTTTCATCGCGCAATTCCAGATTGGGCGACTCGCGGCCAAGCACGCCAACCACGATTTTCCCGGCCTGGGGGACTTGGTCGGGGCCCATAAAGGCATCGACGAGATTTTTGGCGGAGCCGAGCGAGATCATGCCGACTTTGACGGCAGCTGCGGCTCTGATTTCCGCGGTATCGATCATTGGGTTGGCAAGTTAGCGCAAAACCGGCTCCAAACAAGGCAGTTCCAGATGCTGGAATTTCATGCTTGCGTCGCAGGTCGCGAAAAATCGCGATTGGCCGCTCGCAAGATCAAACTACCGCTAAAGCTTGCGCTTTCGTTGGCGTTGAGCGCCGTTCCCCGGACGTTTGTCTGGCGCTTTTCTTCCGACCAAACTTCATCACCGTTACGTAGAAGACGGGGGTGAGAAAGAGACCAAAGAGCGTGACGCCCATCATGCCCGCGAATACGGCAACTCCCATCGCCTGACGCATTTCGGAGCCCGCTCCGCTCGAGACGACAAGCGGAAAGACGCCGGCGATGAATGCGATGGAAGTCATCAAAATCGGGCGAAGCCGCAGGCTGCAGGCTTCAATGGTCGCCTGGACCAACGGCATGCCTTCGTCCTGTTTTTGCTTCGCGAACTCGACAATCAGAATCGCATTCTTGCACGCGAGACCCACGAGCACGATCAAGCCGATCTGCGTGAAAATATTGTTGTCGCTGCCTTTGAGCCACACGCCCGCGATGGCGAAAAGCAAACACATCGGCACGATGAGGATGATCGCAAATGGCAGCCGGAAGCTTTCGTATTGCGCGGCCAGCACGAGAAAGACGAGGAGTATGCAAAGCGGATAGACATAGACCGCGGTGTTGCCTGCGAGGATTCGCTGGAAGGTCAGTTCGGTCCACTCCATCGTCAAGCCCTTAGGAAGATTCTCGCTGGCGAGTTTCGCCATCAACCCCTCGGCCTGGCCGGAACTGAAGCCCGGAGCAGGGCCGCCGTTGATCTCCGCCGCGGGATAACCATTGTAGCGCATCGCGCGGTCGGGGCCGTGCGTTTCCTTGATCGTGACCAACGCGCCGAGCGGCACCATTTGGCCGGCCGCATTGCGCGTCTTCAATCGCGTGATGTCCTCAGGATGTTCGCGGAACTGGGACTCGGCCTGAGCGACGACTTGGAAGGTCCGCCCGAAGCGGTTGAAGTCGTTCACGTAGAGCGAGCCGAGATAGATTTGCATTGTCTCGAAGAGATTTTGCAACGGCACCCCTTGGGTTTTTGCCTTCACGCGGTCGATGCCCGCATCGAGTTGCGGCACATTTACTGTGAACGTTGAGAAGAGTCCGCCAAGTCCCGGCGTCTGAGCGCCCTTGCCGATGATCGCCTGTATGTTCTCGAACAGCGCGTCGTGACCGAGGTCCGCGCGATCCTCAATGTAGGCCTTGAATCCGCCGATCGTGCCGAGGCCGTTGACCGGCGGCGGCGGCACCGTGAGCACAAACGCCTCCTGGATCACACCGAGCTCTCGATTCAAGGCTGCTGCGATCGCGGGACCGCTCAAATCGGCGGTTTTCCGCTCCTCGAAAGGTTTCAAAGCGAAGAAGACGATGCCGGAGTTCGGGGCGACGCTGAAACCGCTGATGCTCAGACCGGGAAATGCGACTGCCGACTCCACTCCTGGGAGCTTGAGGCCGGTGTCGGTCATCCTGCGGATCACGGCTTCGGTGCGACTGAGCGAAGCGCCTTCCGGCAGCTGCGCGAAAGAGACGAGATATTGCTTGTCCTGCGTCGGCACGAAGCCGGTCGGCACCTTCTTAAAGCTCCAGCCCGTTAGAAAAACCAGCCCGCCGTAGACAACCAAGGCAATGGCGCTCTTGCGGATCACGCCTTTGACACCCGCGGAATATTTCCTGCCGGACCATTCGAAAAACTTGTTGAAGGGCCGGAAGAACCAACCGAAGAGCTTGTCCATGGCCCGTGAGAGAATGTCCTTTGGCGCATGATGATCCTTCAGCAGCAGCGCGCTCAGCGCGGGCGAGAGCGTGAGCGAGTTGAAGGCGGAAATGACCGTCGAAATCGCGATCGTAATGGCGAACTGTTTGTAGAACTGGCCGGTCAATCCGCTAATGAACGCGGTCGGAACGAACACAGCGCACAGCACCAGCGCTGTCGCGATAATCGGGCCGGTCACTTCATTCATGGCACGCTTGGTGGCTTCCATCGGCGAGTATCCGAGAGCGATATTCCGCTCAACGTTTTCGACAACGACAATCGCGTCATCCACCACAATGCCGATCGCGAGCACCAGCCCGAAGAGCGAAAGCGCGTTGACGCTGAAGCCAAGCGCCAGCATGACCGCAAACGTGCCGACCAACGAGACCGGAACCGCGGCCAGCGGAATGATCGACGCGCGCCAGGTTTGCAGGAAGAGGATGACGACAAGAACGACTAGCACCAAGGCTTCGGCGAGCGTATGCACGACGGCTTCGATGGAATGCCGCACGAAAATCGTGGGATCGTAAACGACCGAGTAATCGAGCCCATCCGGGAAGTTCTGCTTGAGCTCCTCCATCTTGCCGCGGACATCTTTGGAAAGCTGAATGGCATTCGCGCCGGGTGACTGGAAAATGGGAATCGCGACCGCCGTCTTGTTGTTCAGAAGCGAGCGGAGCGCATACGAGGACGCTCCCAGCTCGACACGTGCAACGTCCTTGAGCAGCGTCTTCTCGCCGTTCGCGCCGGTCTTCACGATGATGTTGGCGAACTCCTCCTCCTCGATCAACCGGCCCTTCGCATTGATCTGAAGCTCCATGGCCACGTCCGTGCCGACGGGCTGTTGGCCTACGCCGCCCGCGGCAACCTGAACGTTTTGCTCGCGAATGGCGGCAACCACATCGCTCGCCGTCAGCCCCCGCGCGGCGACCTTGTTCGGATCAAGCCACACACGCATGGCGTAGTCACCCGAGCCGAACAATTGGACGGACCCGGCGCCCGGGATACGCGCCAGCACATCCTTGACCTGAAGCGTAGCGTAGTTGCGAAGGTAAATTTCGTCATAGCGCCCGTTTGGCGAGGTGAGGTGAACCACCAATGTCAGATCGGGCGACTGTTTGGTGGTCGTGACTCCAAGCAGGCGGACTTCCTCCGGCAGTTTTGGCAGGGCCTGTGCGACGCGGTTCTGGACTTGCACCTGGGCCTTGTCGATGTCGGTGCCGAGCTTGAAAGTCACCGTCAACGACATGACTCCATCGGTCGTGGACTGCGAAAACATGTACAGCGAGTCCTCGACACCGTTGATGGCCTGTTCAAGAGGCGCCGCGACGGTTTCGGAAATCGTCTTAGGATTCGCGCCGGGATACGTGGCCTGCACGACCACCGTCGGTGGAACGACCTCCGGATATTCGCTGATGGGCAATCGCCACATCGCGATCAACCCGATGAGGAAGATGATGATCGAAAGCACGCCCGCGAAAACCGGGCGGCGGATGAAGAAATGTGAGAATTCCATAGCCCCTTTTGGGAGTTTTGCTTCTCTAGGTCTTAGCGCCGAGCTGTTTTCGAGTCCGAATTCGGCAAACGCACTGCCTGTTCCTCGGGATTTACCGGCAGGCCAGGTCGCGCGCGCTGCAACCCGTTCACGACGATTTTTTCACCGGGCCGCAAACCCTCCCGAATGACGCGTTTCCCGTCAATGGAAGGCCCGAGTTTTACTTTTCGATATTCGGCGGTGTTGCCGTCGCTCAGCGCGAGCACAAACTTCTGCGACTGGTCTGTGCCGATGGCGCTTTCCTCAACGAGAGTCGCCGCATACTTTCCGCTGGTCGGCACTCGAATGCGTGCAAACAAGCCGGGCACGATGCGGCCCTGAGGATTGGGAAATATGGCTCGCAACAAGATTGTGCCGGTATTCGGATCGAGACGATTGTCAAACGACTCAACAGTGCCGCGGTGCGGGAACCCTTCTTCATCCGCAAGCTCAAGCTCAACAGGAATTGCTTGGTAGCCCCCGGCCTTTCGCTCGTCGGCCAGCGCATTGAACTTCAGCAGCGAGTTTTCATCCACATCCGCGTAAACATAGATCGGATCCACGGACACGAGCTTCGTCAGTAACGAAGCTCCGCCCGCAATGCCGCTCACATAGTTGCCGGCCGTCAACAAAGCACGGCTTGCGCGACCATCGATCGGCGCGCGAACCTCGGTGAATTCCAGGTCGAGACGCGCAGATTCCAGCAAAGACTTCGCCGCCAGCAGCCCCGCTTTGGCCTCCTGGAATTGCGACTCGCTGGTATCGGCCGTCTCGCTGGATATGGCTTTGCTCGCCAGCAGACGCGCCGAGCGCGCTGCCATGCGTTCCGTGTTTTCGAGACGGACTCTGGCTTGCTCATATTCGGCCTGACGCCGGTCGAATTCCGCCTTATACCAGCGCGGATCGATCACAAAGAGAACGTCGCCTTTCCTGACCAATTGGCCAGACTGAAAGCGCACCTCCTGGATATGACCGGAAACGCGCGGGCGCACCTCGACGGCTTCTACGGCTTCCGTGCGGCCCGTGAACTCTTCCCACTCGGTGATCTCCCTCTGCTCCACGGACGCTACCGTCACCACGGGTGGCGGCGGCTGCTGGGGTTTTGCAGCAGTGCGTCCACAACCACTGAGCAAGGCAGAAAGCACACTTGCTGCGACAGCCAGAACACTGAGACGAAAAATCGGTTTCCGTGACATTGATTTAATATCTTTGATTTCGTTGATCCTTGGGCCTTCGATGGCTCAGGCCAAATTGGCGAAAGAAGCAGTTTCATCTCCAACCTCCGAGTTTAAGGAAACCGCGAGCTCCGCGATCGCCTCCTCCGCCAGATCCGGAAGAAACAAGTGCGGGAACGGCGTCTGCCACGCCGCCACCTCGGCTTCCTCGATCGCTTTTCGAATCCGAGATCCCTCGCCAGGAAAACGGCGTTCGTATTGCGCTTGCAGTCGAACCTTCAAATCACCGAGCGCGGCCATCAACCTCCTGCAAAAGACGACGGGCGTATCCGGCTCAGCACAATTGGGCGTCATCAACAATCCATTCATAATTCTAAACTCGAGCTGTTTGTATTTGACTGGGCGTCTATTAATTAGGCAAAAAAATGATGGTTTATGCGGGTGACCCAACCTTTCCTGCTCCCAAGAGGTCGAGAGCGCCGGGATAAACGTCCCGCAATACATCGACATTGTTTTGAATGCGGGCTTGGGTCAGCGCGCCTTGGATAAACATGAACAGCGTCTGGGCTTTGGCTTTCGCATCAGGCGCCACGATCAGGCCTTGGGCATGCGCGTCCCGAATTGCCGATTCTAAATAGGTCATCTTTCGATCAAGGATCTCCTGAATCTTCCCGCGAAGCACCGTATCTTGAGTGCAAACCTCGCTCCCAAGCGCATAGAGCGGGCATCCCAGAACGGCCCCGCACTCCTTTTTAATCGCAACCAAACGTTCGTAATTGAATTCAAAATAGCGCTCCAAACGCTCGAAGGGCGGCACCGTCGGGGAGAAAATGCTGTCGAGCTGCGCTCGGTGCTTCTTCCAATCGGCATCCAACGCCGCAGCTGCCAGATCCGACTTGGACTTGAAGAAATAATAAAAGCTTCCCTTCTTCACGCCTGCTTGCTCGCAGATAGCGTCCACTGATGTCGCCCCATAGCTGTTCTCCCAAATCATCTCGAGGGCCGCGTCGGTCAGACGCTCTTTCGCCGTACTCGTTCTTGGCACGGCAGCACAATATAGATTATTTACTAAGTAGTCAACTATTGTTTTTGAGCGAAGTGTATGAGATTTCGGGGGCGGCTTCCTGGGGAATTGAGCCCAATTGTGACAGGCAGGCCAAAAACGGCCGTACCTTTTCGTCCGCGAATGCGCTTAGAGCAATGCCGAATTAAAAGGATTTCTCCAAAAGCCCCAAGCAATGGCCTGGACAGGCGTGGCGCGATTGCCACAGAATTGGCGGCCATGACTCCACCCGTGACATTTGCAGAGCCAGACTTCCTTGCGGGGGAGATTTCTCACACTTCATCAAAGAGGTGATTATGGATCTTGGATTAAGAGGAAAAGTTGCTGTTATCACTGGCGCAAGCGTTGGGATCGGTCTTGCGATCTCCGAGGGTCTTGCGGCGGAGGGTGTAAACCTTGTGATGGTGGCGCGCCAGCAGGACAGGCTGCAAGGGGAGGCGACTCGCCTCTCTGAGCAATTCGGCGTAAAGTCAATCGGGGTGCCATGTGATGTGGCGACGGCGGCGGGAATCGCCCAAGTCGTCAGCATCACTCAAGAGGCATTTGGAGGGGCGGATCTTCTCATAAACAATGCCGGCACTGGCTCCAACGAGACCGTGATGGAGGCCCCGGACGAGAAGTGGCAATTTTACTGGGATCTCCACGTAATGGCCGCCGTCAGGCTTGCGCGCGGGCTGGTGCCGTTCATGCGCCAACGAGGCGGTGGAGTCATACTGCACAATGCATCCATTTGTGCGGTTCAACCGCTCTGGTATGAACCAATCTACAACGTGACCAAAGCCGCGCTGATGATGTTTTCGAAAACGCTCTCCCTCGAATTGATCAAGGACAGTATCCGGGTGGACACGGTGAACCCCGGACTCATCCTGACTCCGGATTGGATCAAAACTGCCAAGCAACTGACGGCTGACAAGGGCGGTGACTGGCAGGGCTATCTCGACGCAATTGCCAAAGAGCATACGCCGATTGCACGCTTCGGAAGCCCTGAGGAGCTCGCGAGCTTTTTCGTGTTTCTTTGCTCGGATCGGGCGAGCTACTCAGTGGGTTCGACCTACTTTGTGGACGGGGGAATGCTGAAGGTCGTGACGTGAACGTAAGCATGTGCCGGGCGAAACAACCCCGGTTTCATTGTGTATCAATGCCCACATGATTTCCGCTATCCGTAGGCGCATCGAAAAAGGTGTTCACGTCCCCATCGAGCGCCTTCTCAAAGGTGTTCCCGCTGTTGGACCATGAACCAGACGTTCCGAAGCCGGTTCCCGTCAATTTCTTTCCGACGCGGTAAAACTCGATCTCCGCGACATTGCCGTACGAGCCATTGGGTCCGCGATAACGTAGATAGCGGTAATTCCCCGGGTACACGGTGACTTCGGTCCATCCCAGCGGCGGGACACTCGTCACCGGGTACATGGTCGTGTACGGTCCGGTCACCGGATCTCCGTTGGTGCCTTCAAACACTCCCCCCACCATTCGCTCTGTAAACCCTGGCCTTGGATAGAACCTGATTTTTTCTCTTGGACCAATCGCATCGTAGTTTGCGGATATACGGGCGTCCATCGAGGGCATCATCGCTGTCGTGGTGTCCATAAATGGATTGGAAAGGATGGCTATGGTCGCCATACCACTCCACAAACAGCTGGCCTGCCGGAGGCGGGTCTGCGCTCACGGTCACTGTCGTGCCTGTTACGTAGTATCCGTCCCCGCTGCCACCTTCAACATCCAAGTGGTGACTTCCAGGTGGCAGGACCTTTAAACATCGCGGAGAGCCTCAAATCAACGCCGATCCCAGGGATTGTCGCGTAAGTACTAGGCGCAGTGGGATCATCGAGAATGCTCGTGAAGCCATCCCAGCCCGCAAAATACTGGCCGGCCGGCGGGAAAGCAAAGACG
>JAXIPG010000293.1:0-2638 GCA_045403045.1 Terrimicrobiaceae bacterium | reverse complement strand
TCGGATTGTCCGAGATGACCATGCCAGCGGAGCCGAAGGCCTCAATCCGTTGGTCGTATCCATAAACCGCCCGCCGCGAATTCAAAATCACGGCCTGTCTACCACTCGCAGTGACCATGGTGACGCAAGCCGTGTCGATGTCGTCGAGCTTACCGATCTCAGGATCGACGAGGCAGCTGCCACGGCTATGGATACTGACCGGCTCTTCACCGAGTATCCACCGTGCCATATCAAAGTCGTGGATCATCATGTCTCGAAAGAGTCCGCCTGACTTCGGGATATAATCGAGCGGCGGCGGAGCGGGATCGCGGCTAGTGATCGTTAGTTGCTCGAGGCTGCCGATTTCACCTGAATCGATCGCCTTCTTGAGCGCCGCATGCCCGGGATCGAAACGCCGATTAAACGCTAAGAAGACGTTGCTTGCCTGAGCGCCCAAGACATCAATGCACCCCTGGGCGTCTGACAGGCTCGGCGCAAGCGGCTTTTCACACATGACAGCCTTTCCGGCCTTCACCGCTCGGAGTATGAGGTCGACATGTGTGTCCGACGAGGTCACTACCAGAACGGCATCGACCTCAGGATGCTGTACGGCCTCTTCGACACTGCGCGCCACTGATGCGTTGGCGTCGGACGCTAGAGCCTTGGCCGCCGACTCGACGACATCGTAAACGGTGACGAGTCTTCCTCCAGCTGGACCAATGGCCTTGGCGTGCACTCGGGCCATGCGACCGGCCCCCATTAATGCGATTCCGATCATGATTCTCCTTTCAATTGCGAGATTCCCGATGTCATTCAGGTCATCGGCGCGCCGCTGCCTCGGCGCAATGCCGAAACATTATAGTTTTTTGAGATACTCCTTGTAATTCTCTTTGGTAACTGCCTCGAACGGAACGTAGACGTAAGGGGATTCAAACTTCTCCTTCTTGAGAAGCGTTTGAACCGACTCCACCACTGCCTTGCCTTGTCCCTTGGCGTCCTGGAAGACGGTTACCGCCAGGTTGCCCTTTTCCATTTCCGCGAGCGCGTCGCGGGTTGCGTCAACACCGCCGACAACGATTTTCTTGGGATCCTTGCCAGCCTGCTGGAGCGCGAGGATCGCTCCGATCGCCATTTCGTCATTGTTTGCGCAAACGGCATCGATCGGTGTCCCAGAGATCAACCAGTTGTTCATGAGGTCGATGGCCTCGTTGCGCTGCCAGTTGGCCGTTTGCTTTCCCACGACCTTGATCCCTGGATGTTGGGCGAAAACTTTCTCAGCGCCCTCGGTGCGCATAACGGAGGCCTGGCTCGCAGGGGCGCCCATCAGGATGACGACATTTCCCTTGCCGTTGAGCAGCTTGGCAATCCCCTCGCCCTCGAGCTTGCCCGCAATGATCTCGTCGGAGCCGACGTAAACGACCGGCTCGCCGGGCTTCAGTTCTTCCATGGGCGGAATGTTGACGTAGACCAGGGGGATGCCGGCGCCTTTGACCAGCTTGGTCATCTGTGCCGTTGCGGAGCTGTCGACGGGATTGACCACGATTGCATCAACCTTCTTGGCAATGAAGTTTTGTATCTGGCTGAGCTGCTTGCCGATATCGCGTTGGCCGTCCTCAAATTGGACGTTTACGCCGGCCTCCTTCGCCTTTGCCACTATGGCCTCTCGAAGATTGGTGAGGAAAAGATCGTCGAAAGCCATCAAGGATACTCCGACGTTCTGAGCCATCGTACAAGTCATCATGATGGCCCAAGCTGCAAATGCTATTAACAAGCGTTTCATTTTAATCTTCAAATAGGGTGGATGTTAGGGTATTGGGGATCGCCTGATGCTAAGCCCTGCATTAGGGGCGAGCAAATCAGGTCTCCGAGCCGTTTCGGAAATTGGCATCGCATTTTCGGAGCGAAAGCACTCACCAGCTCGTGATCTTCCCGCCGACAACGGATCGCCGGCGCACTCTCTCCATTGGCTGGGGCTCATGCCGGCACACTTTTTAAATGCACGGGTAAAATCCTGCTGCCATGCATAGCCGAGCTCGAAGGCGATTTCTTTGACCGAGAGATCGCTAGTGAGCAACAATTCCTTAGCCCGATCCACTTGAAGCCGAACCAGCAACCCACGTGGGGAAATCCCAAACAGCTTCCGGAATCGGTGACGAATCGAATCATGGCGGGGATTCAAATTGAATAGCATCGGTCCATGAGAGGTCGAGAGAGACGCATGCCGATAGATCTGCTGTCGCAGTTCAAAACATGGTCGGTCCACCTTCTCCCTGCCTTCCACAAGATCTATTTCAGAATGCGTTGAGAACCAGCGCGCAACATCGATCAGTTGCAAAGCAAGCAAGACAGAGGCAGCTGTTATAGCGTGAGCGGGGGCAAAACTTCCTTTCCGCAAAGCGATTTTTTCAAAGGCGATTTTTTTGCAGGTATTGCAAAATCGCTGTTGTTGGTCAGCGGAAAGCTTGAGCACTCGCCGTTCAGGCGAGCGCTCAAATAGGTCGTGGAATTCGACCCTGACCTGAGAGTGGATGCGAAACTCAAGCGACCAGAAGCGCGCAACGGTGATTCCAAGGTCCCAGACGCCATGCGCTTCGCCCTGCGTAAAAAGAAACAGGGTTCCGGCTTCGGAGCGGACTTCACTGCCAGCGTGCCTAACGAC